>NZ_LSRW01000088.1:0-30346 GCF_003104955.1 Steroidobacter cummioxidans
GCAGCGTCAGATGTGTATAAGAGACAGCCTCTCGGGGCTGGCAACGCCCCTTACATCGAATCCCTCTACGAACAGTTCCTCGCTGATCCGCAGTCAGTCGAGCCCAAATGGCGCGACTACTTCGCCGGACTTGCCAAAGCGGCCGGCACCACGGATGTGGCGCACGGCCCGATTCGCGATGCTCTCGCCAAGCGTGCTTACTCCATCGGCGCCCCGGCAGCGGCTGCCGGGGCAGGCGCAGTGTCCAGCGACGCAGCGGCCAAGCAGGGCGCCGTGGCGCGACTGGTGCAGGTTTACTCGAATCGCGGCCATCTGCTCGCTGACATTGACCCCCTGGGGTTGATGAACCGCCCCGTGCCGGAGGTGCTCGAGCTGTCGCACTTCGGCCTGAGCAATGCCGACCTGGAGACCGAGTTCCTCACTGGCAGCCGCATCGACGCCATCCCGAAGCGCATGAAGCTGAAGGACATCGTCGCTCAGCTGCGCCAGATCTACTGCGGCACCATCGGCGCCGAATTCGCGCACGTGTCCAATTCCACCGAGCGTCTGTGGCTGCAGAATCGCTTCCAGGAAGGTCGGGTCACGAATCGCTACTCCGCCGATGAGAAGAAGACGTTCCTGCGTCACCTGACCGCAGCGGAAGGTCTCGAGCGTTATCTCGCCACCAAGTATCCGGCGCAGAAGCGCTTCTCGCTGGAAGGCGGCGACGCGCTGGTGCCGCTGGTCGACGATCTGATCCAGCAGGGCGGCCTGCGCGGCATCGAAGAAATGGTCATCGGCATGGCCCACCGCGGCCGCTTGAACCTGCTGGTGAACGTGGTCGGCAAGTCGCCGCAGAAGCTGTTCTCCGAGTTCGAAGGTCACTACGACGTGAACCACATGCAGGGCTCGGGCGACGTGAAGTACCACAAGGGCTTCTCGACCGACATCAAGACGCCGGGCGGCAACGTGCACGTCGCGATGGCGTTCAACCCCTCGCATCTCGAAGTCGTGAACCCGGTGGTCGAAGGCTCGGTGCGCGCGCGCCAGCAGCGCCGTAGCGACACCAAGGGCGACAAGGTCATGCCGCTGCTGATTCACGGCGACGCCGCTTTCGCGGGGCAGGGTGTCGTGATGGAAACGTTGCAGATGTCGCAGGTGCGCGGCTTCTACACCGGCGGCTCGGTGCACGTAATCATCAACAACCAGGTCGGCTTCACCATCTCCAAGCCTGAAGATGCGCGCTCGACCATGTACTGCAGCGACGTGGCAAAGATGATCGAAGCGCCGATCTTCCACGTGAACGGCGACGACGTCGAAGCGGTCGCATTCGTCACGCGCCTCGCGCTCGATTACCGCATGACGTTCCACAAGGACGTCGTGATCGATCTGGTCTGCTATCGCCGCCTGGGTCACAACGAGTCGGACGAGCCGGCGGCAACGCAGCCGGTGATGTACTCCAAGATCCGTGCGCAGAAGACACCGCGCCAGATCTACGCCGAGCGCCTGGTCGCCGAAAAGGTGATCGTCATGGCCGATGCCGACGCGATGGTCGATCAGTACCGCCGCGAGATGGACGAGGGCAAGTCGCAGGCCAAGCAGTCGCTGGGTCTGATCGGCAACAAGCACACCGTCGACTGGACCAAGTACCACGACGTCGATCTGAGCGAAGTGGTGAAGACCGGCGTGCGCGTCGAGCAGTTGCGCGAGCTGGCCACCAAGCTCACCACGCTGCCGGCGAATCTCACGCTGCATCGTCAGGTCACGAAGATCGTCCAGGATCGCGAGAAGATGGCCGCCGGCCAGCTGCCGCTCGACTGGGGCTTCGCCGAGAACCTGGCGTACGCGACGTTGCTCACCGAAGGTTATGAAGTGCGTCTGATCGGCCAGGACAGCGGCCGCGGCACGTTCTTCCACCGTCACGCGGTGTGGCACGACCAGAACAGCGTCGACAACTACATTCCGTTGCAGCATCTGTCGCCGAGCCAGCCGCGCTTCGATGTGTTCGACTCGTTCCTGTCGGAAGAGGCGGTGCTTGGCTTCGAGTACGGTTTCTCGACCACCGAGCCGAACAGCCTGAACGTCTGGGAAGCGCAGTTCGGCGACTTCGCCAACGGCGCGCAGGTCATCATCGACCAGTTCATCAGCTCCGGCGAAGCGAAGTGGGGCCGTCTGTGCGGCATCACGCTGATGCTGCCGCATGGCTATGAAGGCCAGGGTCCGGAACATTCGTCCGCGCGTCTGGAGCGTTTCCTGCAGTTGTGCGCCGAGCAGAACATGCAGGTGTGCGTGCCGTCGACGCCGGCACAGATGTTCCACATGCTGCGTCGTCAGATGAAGCAGGGCTTCCGCAAGCCGCTCATCATCATGACGCCGAAGAGCCTGCTGCGTCACAAGCTGTCGGTGTCGCAGCTGGAAGATCTCACTCAGGGCTCGTTCCGCACCGTCATCGACGAGGTCGACGATATCCAGGCGAGCAAGGTCACGCGCGTCGTGTTCTGCTCGGGCAAGGTCTATTTCGATCTGCTCGACTCGCGTCGCGGCGACGGCTTGCACAACATCGCAGTGGTGCGCGTCGAACAGTTGTATCCGTTCCCGGCCGAGGAATACGCAGCGATCATCAAGAAGTATTCCAACGCCAAGGAAATCGTCTGGTGTCAGGAGGAGCCGCAGAATCAGGGCGCCTGGTATCAGATTCGCCATCGTCTGCAGGAGTCGCTGTCGAAGGATCATCAGCTGCTGTACGCAGGCCGTGCTCCGGCGGCCGCTCCCGCCACCGGCATCGCTCAGATGCACCAGGAACAACAGCAGGCGCTGGTCGACGCCGCGCTGCGCTCTACCAGCACCGAAGAGTCCTTGCGGAATACCACGCGCCTGAAGGCCGCGAACAAGTAAGCCGCGGGTAATAACAGGATCAAGTGATGACAATCGAAATCAAGGTTCCGCAACTGCCCGAGTCCGTGACCGACGCTACCCTGGTCTCCTGGCACAAAAAGCCGGGCGAGGCCGTCAGCCGCGATGAGAATCTGGTCGACCTGGAAACCGACAAGGTCGTGCTCGAAGTGCCCGCACCGTCGTCCGGCGTGATCAAAGAGTTGAAGGTCGCGAACGGCGCGACCGTCACGAGCGGTCAGGTGCTCGCGATTCTGGAAGCAGGCGAGGGTGCTGTGGCCGCTCCCGCGGCGAAGACCGAAGCCAAGGCTGAAGCTCCTGCCGAGAAGGCTGCTGCCGCAAGCGGTGGCAAGCTGGCTCCGGCCGCCAAGCGCATGGTCGAAGAGCACAAGCTCGACGCCTCGCAGATCTCTGGCAGCGGCCGCGATGGCCGCGTGAGCAAGGGCGATGTGATTCAGCACATGGCGGGCAAGTCGGCCCCGGCCGAAGCGAAGGCTCCGGCCAAGCAGGCTGCGGCGGTCAAGTTGCCGGCAGCCGTGGGCTCGCGCAATGAACAGCGCGTGCCGATGACGCGTCTGCGCGCTCGCATCGCCGAGCGTTTGATTCAGGCGCAGTCCACTGCGGCCATGCTGACGACGTTCAACGAAGTCGATCTGACGGCGGTGAATGAGATCCGCGCCCGCTACAAGGACAAGTTCGAGAAGGCGCACGGCGTGAAGCTGGGCTTCAGCTCGTTCTTCATCAAGGCGGCGATCGAAGCACTGCGCAAGTTCCCGGCAGTGAACGCGTCCATCGACGGCAACGACGTCGTGTATCACGAGTACTACGACTTCGGCGTCGCCGTCTCCACCGAGCGTGGCTTGATGGTGCCAGTCATTCGTAACGCCGAAGCGCTGAGCTTCGCGGAGCTCGAACAGGCGGTCGGCGACTATGCCAAGAAGGCGCGCGACGGCTCGATCTCCCTCGAAGAGCTGACCGGCGGCACGTTCACGATCACCAACGGTGGCGTGTTCGGCTCGCTGATGTCGACGCCCATCCTGAATCCGCCGCAGGTTGCCATCCTCGGCATGCACAAGATCCAGGAGCGCCCGATGGTGGTCGACGGCGAGATCAAGATCCGCCCGATGATGTACCTGGCGCTCACTTACGACCATCGCATCGTCGATGGCCGCGAGTCGGTGCAGTTCCTGGTGGCGATCAAGGACGCGCTGGAAGATCCGGCACGCCTGCTGCTGCAGCTGTAACCCGCCTGCTGATCATGGGCGCCCCGCTTGCGGCGCCCATGATCGTCCCCATTTTGTTTTCTGACTAAAGATTAGTTGCGGAGCTCGCATGTCCCAGTACGACGTCATTGTCATCGGCGGTGGTCCCGCCGGTTATCCCGCCGCCATCCGCGCCGGCCAGAACAAGCTCAAGGTCGCGTGTATCGATGAGTGGGTGAACAAGGACGGTTCGTATGCCTTCGGCGGCACCTGCTTGAACGCCGGCTGTATTCCTTCCAAGGCGCTGCTGGAGAGCTCGGAGCTGGTGCACCGTGCGCAGCACGAGTTCGCCGTTCACGGCATCAAGGTCGGCGACGTGTCGGTCGACGTGGCCACGATGCAGAAGCGTCGCGCCGGCATCGTCAAGGCCTCGACTCAGGGCATCAGCGGGCTGTTCAAGGCCGCGGGCGTCACGGCTCTGCAGGGTCACGGCAAGCTGCTCAAGGGCAACAAGGTCGAGTTCACGGGCAAGGACGGCAAGAAAGAAGAGCTGACCGCCAAGCACGTCATTCTCGCCTCCGGCTCTTCGCCCACTGAATTGAAGAGCGTGCCGTTCGACGGCAAGCAGATCGTCGACTCGTGGGGCGCGTTGGAATTCGACGCCGTTCCCAAGCGTCTGTGCGTGGTCGGCGCCGGTGTGATCGGTCTGGAGCTCGGCAGCGTGTGGCGTCGCCTCGGCGCGGAAGTCGTGGTGCTCGAAGCGCTCGATGCTTTCCTGCCGGCGGCCGACGGTGCTGTCGCCAAGGAAGCGCTCAAGCATTTCAAGAAGCTCGGCCTCGACATTCGCCTGGGCGCGAAGGTCAGCGGTGCCGACAAGTCCGCCAAGGGCGTGACGCTCAAGTACACCGACGCCAAGGGCGAGCAGACGCTCGAAGTCGACAAGGTGGTGGTCGCCATCGGCCGTCGTCCGTTCACCAAGGATCTGCTCGGTGACGGCACCGGCGTGCAGATCGACGAGCGTGGTTTCATCAAGGTCGATCACGACTGCAAGACCGACGCGGCCAATGTGTGGGCGGTCGGTGACGTGGTGCGTGGCCCGATGCTCGCGCACAAGGGCAAGGAAGAGGGCGTGATGGTTGCCGACCTGATCGCCGGCAAGATCGCCGAAGTGAATTACAAGACCATTCCTTCGGTCATCTACACCGCCCCCGAGATTGCCTGGGTCGGCCAGACCGAAGAGGAAGTGAAGAAGAGCGGCCGCGAGTACAAGGTCGGCTCGTTCCCGTTCCTGGCCAGCGGCCGCGCCCGCGCGATGGAGTCCATCGCAGGCTTCGCCAAGGTCGTCTCCGCCAAGGATGACGACGAGATCCTGGGCGTGCACATCATCGGCCCGATGGCCGGCGAGCTGATCGCCGAGGCGGTGCTGGCGATGGAGTACTCGGCGAGCACCGAGGACCTGCAGCGGACCATCCATGCCCATCCGACCCTGTCCGAGGCGCTGCACGAGGCGGCGCTGAACGCGGACAAGATCGCGATCGACTTCCCGAATCGATAAGGCCTAGCCAGGGACAGATTCAAAAATCTGTCCCCTCTACTGCGGATCCTGGGACAGATTTTCTAATCTGTCCCTCTCTTCGGCTATTCTCGGCCGATGCAGGACACCAACTTCACGTCGGCCGTCCGCGCCGGCAACCCCGACGCACTGTTGTCCCGCGAGCTCGGCACGCGCCAGCTGGCGGCGAACATCTTCAATTACACGGTGGGTAGCGGAATTTTCGTGCTGCCGGCATTCGCCGTTCTGCAACTCGGCACCGCCGCGCCGCTGGCCTATGTGGCCTGCGCCATCATCATGGGCCTGGTCGTCATGTGTTTCGCCGAGGCAGGCAGCCGGGTCTCGGCCTCCGGTGGGCCCTATGCCTATGTTGAAACGGCACTCGGACCGATGTGGGGATTCGTGGCCGGCTGCCTGGTCCTGTCCACGGGGACCTCGGCAGCGGCCGGTATTTGCAACGTCCTGGCTCGATCCATTCTGACGCTCGCACCGGACGGCTCGAGCTGGGTTTACCCGTTCGTCGTCGTGTTGCTGGTGGGCACCCTGGTGGCGATCAACTATCGGGGCGTAAAAACCGGTGCACGCGTCATCGAGGCGGTGACCGTGGCCAAATTGTTACCGCTGCTCGCATTCGTCGCGATCGGGGTGTTCTTCATCGAGCCATCGAATCTGACCTGGACCACCGTGCCCGAGGCGAGCACGGTGCTGGGCACTGCGGGCATCGTGATCTTCGCGTTTTCCGGCATCGAAGGCTCGCTGATGCCGAGCGGCGAGGTGAAGAATCCATCGAAAACGGTGCCGCGCGCCGCGTTCATGGCGCTGGGGGCGGCAACGCTGTTGTATCTGACGATTCAGTTCGTCGCGCTCGGCATCATGGGCACGGATCTGGCGAACGATCGCACGACGCCGCTGGCCAGCGCGGCCGGCTCGATCGTCGGTCCAGTCGGTCGCACCATCCTGGTCGTGGGTGCGGTGGTTTCGATGTTTGGCTACTTGAGCGCGAATGTGTTGTCCGAGCCGCGCGGTTTGTTTGCAATGAGCCGCGACGGGTTCCTGCCGCGCATCCTGAAGTCGGTGCATCCGAACTTTCACAGTCCGCACAAAGCGATCGTCATTTACGGCGTGATCGTGTTGTTGATCGCGTTGTCCGGCACCTATGAAACGCTGGCGATTTTCGCGAATCTGTCGGCGTTGATGCTTTACTTCCTGTGTGCCATCGCGGCGCTGGTGCTGCGGCAGAAAGACGTGCGCACCGATGGCGAGCCGTATCTGATGCCCGGCGGACCGCTGGTGCCGATCGCGACCTGCCTGTCGCTGGCCTGGCTGTTCTATGAGACGGTGACGCGCAAACAGTTCATCGCGTTGCTGGTGGTGCTGGTGGTGGTGTTCGTTCTTTACGGGTTGCGAACGTGGCGAGTGAAAGCGCAACCCGCGTAAGGTCGGTCCCGGCCTGGACGCCGGCGATCCTGCGCCGACATCCGGCGCTGCTGGTCGAATGGCTGAGATTTATAAATTCAATGTCGCGGTGGCGCGAGGAGGGCAGTAGAGCCGTACTGCTCGCTCTGAGCGCCCTGGCTGTTGTCATCGCGTTGCTGCTTGCGGGGTCGGGACAGGTCGTCGGCGGCATCAAAGCGCTGGCGGACTATTGGGTGTTGCTGGCAGTGGTTGCAGTCATCTATGCCGCAACATCTGTGAGTGGACGGCGGCGCCAGCTCGAAGAATCCGAGTCTCAATCGTGGCTCGTCGCCACGCCGATTCCGCCGCGAAGTCTGCTGGTGTCGCAGGCGATTCGCGTGCTGCTTCCTCTGTGTGCACTCGCCGTTGTGGCGGTGATGGTTCCTGCGTTGATTGCGCTCACGAACGAAGGCGTGGCAGCTGCAGCGGAAAAGGTTGCGGGCGCTGCTGCCGGTGGATTGTTTGTGGGGGGCGTTGTGGGCTGGTGGACAGGTCGCCGGACCAAACCATCGGGTGTCGTTCCGTCGCGTTACGTGCCCCAGCCCCGAGGCAAAGCTGCAAAGGCCAGCATGCAACCCGATGCGAGTGCGTTGTCCGGTTGGCCGATCGCTCAAGTGCTCGCGTGGAGCCGGCCTGAGAATTCCCGTTACGTGCTGATCGCCGCCTTGCTGGCCGTGCAGGGCGGATCGTCGGCGGTCGCCGGGCTGTCGGTCGTTGCGATGTACTTCGTCGCGAGCTATCTGGCCGCGTTGCTCTCAGCGACCACGACCGTCGCGAAATCCGCTGCGACGTGGTTGCGCGCCACGCCGATCACGCTGCTGGGTTTTGTTTGGTCCGTCTCTCGCCGCGCGCTGCTTCATCAGCTCATCGGCGTGGTCCTCGCGATCGCTTGCATGTTGCTGCTCGGCGCCCCGGTAAGTATGGCGCTGCAAGCCGCCGTGCTGTGGTTCGGACTGTTCGTTTCGATCTCGGGCTTGGCGCTGGTCGATCACTATCGGGGCCGATCGCCGCTGGTGAAGATCGCGCTGTCCGTTGCAACGGTTGCAGCGTTGGTAACCGTCCTGCAGTTGCGAGTGGGAGCCAAGTCATGACCGCCATCGTGCTCGATGTCCGCCAGGTGCACGCCAAGTACGGCAAGCGCGAAGTACTGAGCGGCGTAAGTTTGCAGGTGCCGGCCGGCGAGTGGTTCTGTCTGCTGGGCCCGAACGGCGTCGGCAAGAGCACGTTGCTTCGCTGTATCAGCGGTGCGCTCACGCCATCACAGGGCGACTTGTTGATCGCGGGACATTCCGCGACTACCGATCCGCTCGCTGCCAAGCAGCGCCTGGGTTACGCCTGCGCGCCAGAGCAATTGCCGGGTCTGCTGACCGGGCGGCAGTGTCTGGAGGTGTACGCACAAGCGAAAGGACTGCGCGAGGTCAGCGCCGATGTTCTGACCCTGGCGCACGAACTGCGTTTCGAGGGCTACTTCGACAGCTTCGTCGACACCTATTCGCTCGGCACGAGACAGAAGCTCTGCATCCTGCTCGCATTGCTCGGTGAGCCGACGCTGATCGTGCTGGACGAGGCATTCAACGGTCTCGACCCGGCCAGCGCACTGTTGGTGAAACATCATTTGCAGCGCCGGCTGACGGACGGACGCTGCGCCGTGCTGCTGGCCACCCACTCACTCGACATCGTCGAGCACTACGCCGACAAAGCGGCGTTGTTGATCGACGGGCGCATCGTTCGCGAGTGGAGTGAAAGCGAGATCGCTGCGTTCCGCGTGCAGGGCGACAGCGCAATGGAAACGGCGCTCGCCGCAGCGTCGACCTAAGTAAACGACGGCACGCGCGCGCCCACCGGCGCCGATTGTACCCACCGCTGAAAGTCCGCCGTCGCACGACCTTCCTCAGGCGCCCAACCTGCGAACTCCGCAGCGGTCGCGGGATCGTAGGGCCCTTCTTTGACTTCGACGAACGCAGCGCCGTCGGTCAAAGCCAATAGCGTGTGCCAGGTCGCCTGTGGCAGCTCGAAAGCCAGATTGGGTGTGCCCTCGCCAACGACACTGCGGTGCGTGATCGTCCCGTCAGTATCGAACACCACCACTTCGAATTGCCCGCGCACGACCGTGCACAGCTCCGACTTGGTCAGATGCCGGTGCGGGCGAATGTATGTATCGCTCTGCGCGACCACCACAAAACGCTGCACGAGGTCGCTCGGCGAGCTGTGCAGATTGTGATGGGCTCGCCGGCGTGGGCTCGCCGCGGCCTTGGCGGTGATTTCATCGAGCAGGGCGTTGGAGATCAGCTTCATGGTTCAGACCTTGCGGCGAGCGCTCAATACATTGGGCAAGCCCTGGATGCGCGCCAGCACGCGCGACAGCTCTTCCAGGTCGTGCACGGTGATCTTCAGGTTCATGTCGGCGATGTCGTCGGCCTCGTGCGTCAACGTGTTCATGGCGTGAATGTTGATCTTCGTGTCGGCGAGAATCGCCGTGACGTCGCGCAGCAGGCCGCGCCGATCATACGCTCGAACGTTGATGTCGACCGGGAACGCACGATCGCCTCCCGAGCCCCATTCGACCGCAATGACACGCTCGGGATTGGCGGTAGCCAGGCGCTTGAAGTTGGCGCAGTCGTCGCGGTGAATGCTGACGCCGCGACCCAGCGTGATGTAGCCGCCGATCGGCTCGGGCGGCACGGGGCTGCAACAGCCAGCGAAGGTCGACAACAAATCGTCGACGCCATCGATGGTGATGCCGGAAGCTTTCTTCGGCGCCGCTGCCGGCCGGCGCACGATCGGGGTCGGCAATTCCTGCGGCCTGGCGCGACGCTGCACGGCGCCGCTGATCTGCGCGACGTTGATTTCGCCTTCGCCGATCGCGCGATACAGCTGATCGGCGTTGTCGAAATGGAACTCGGTGATCAGCTCCGGCAGCGTCACCGAGTGAACTGCGAGCCGCTGCAATTCGCGTTCGAGAATCTGCCGGCCCTGCTGGATGTTCTGTTGCTCGTCGAGCTTGCGGAAGAACGAGCGGACCTTGTTTCGATTGCGCGGCGAGGCCAGGTAGCCGAGCGAGGGCACCAGCCAGTCGCGGCTCGGATTGAGCTGCTTGCCGGTGATGATCTCGACTTGATCGCCGTTCTGCAGGACCTGGTTGAGCGACACCATGCGTCCGTTGACCTTCGCGCCGCGGCAGCGATGGCCCAGGTCCGTATGCACGTGATAAGCGAAGTCCAGTGGCGTCGCGCCTCGCGGCAGATCGACCACTTCGCCGCGCGGGGAGATGGCATAGACGCGATCTTCGAACAGCTCGGACTGGACCCGATCGAGAAACTCGCCTTCGGTTTCCTCACCACGCTCGCCGGGCTCGAGGACTTGCCGCAGCCAGATGATTTTCTGCTCGTAGGCCGGATTGGCTTTGCCGCCTTCCTTGTAGCGCCAGTGGGCCGCGACGCCGAGCTCGGCGTGAGCGTGCATCTCGCGCGTGCGGATCTGAACTTCCAGCGGCAGCTTGCCCGGACCGATGACGGCCGTGTGCAGGGAGCGATACAGATTGTCCTTGGGCGTGGCGATGTAGTCGTCGAACTCGCCGGGGATGTATGGCCACATTCCATGCACGATGCCGAGCGCGGCATAACAATCGGCGATGCTGTCCACGAGCACACGCACTGCGCGCACGTCGTAGAGCTGATCGAACTGCAGCCCCTTGCGATGCATTTTCCGCCAGATGCTGTAGATGTGCTTCGGGCGGCCGGCGATCTCGGCATGCGGGATGTGCGCCTTGTCGAGCTCCTTCCGCAATACCTCGATGACTTCGTCGATGTAACGCTCGCGATCGATGCGCTTGGAGGCCAGCCAGCCGGCGATGGTCTTGTAGCTCTCCGGGTCGAGGTAGCGGAAGCTCAGGTCCTCCAGCTCCCACTTCAATTGCCACACGCCCAAACGATTCGCGAGCGGGGCGTACACCTCGCGCGTTTCATAGGCGAGCCGTTCGCGTTCGGCGGGCGGTGCGTCCTTGCTATCGCGCAACTGTTGCAATTGAGCGGCGAGCTTCACGAGCACGAGTCGCGGATCGGTGACGATGGCGAGCAGCATCTTGCGCAGGCCTTCGGCCTGATTGCTCGACAGCGACGGCGTGCCGCGTCCACCCGTGCTGGTCGGAATGCTGATGTTCAGCGAGCCCAGCCGCTGCAGCTCGGTGGCGATCCGATTGGCCGGCGCGCTCACTGTCTCGATCGCCTGTTCCGGCGTGATCACCTCGGCTTCGAGCAACGGCAGCAGCAGGGCACCGCCGAGGATGTCGTCGTCATCGGTCAGGCTGACCAGGATGTCGCCAATGGCTTGCGCACGCGTCAACGCGGCCGAGGCCTGGGGCTGGTCTGCTCCCACCGTGGCAGCCAGTTTTGCCAGCAGCTCGCGGGCCCGGCGGCGGGCATTCGCGGTCTGCTCGGTGTCGGATGCAGCGTCGTCGACGGAAGGCATGGAAAGCGCGGATCGTGTCGGTTTGTAGCCGTTGCCGGTATCATACCGGCTTCGCAACTCGAGACCCTCGCGGGTCCAGGCAGAGAGAGTCCTTGCGCAGACACAGGCGGCCGAAAAGTCTCGCCGAACTCAACCTTGCCCGGGGTGACACAAAGGTACCGGCCGCGTTGGTCAGCCTTCGGCAGCGTTCCTCGCCGCTCACGGCCGAGGCGGCGCCGCCCGCCAAGGTGCGCATCCTGGGGCTGGATCCGGGCTCGTTATGCACCGGTTACGCGGTGATCGAAACGGGGGCCAAGGTCACCTATGTGGTGAGCGGATCGATCCGCGCCCGGGGCGCATCGCTGGCCGATCGATTGCAGGAAATTTTTGCCGGCGTCGATCAGCTGGCCGGTCAGTATCAGCCCGACGAGGTCGCCATCGAGCGCGTGTTCATGCACCGCAATGCCGACAGCGCATTGAAGCTCGGGCAGGCGCGAGGCGCGGCGCTGAGTGCGACTTTTGCCGTGCGCCCTCGTGTTTTTGAGTACGCGCCCCGTGAGGTGAAACTGGCCGTGGTGGGCACCGGTGCCGCTCAGAAGGAACAAGTGCAGTTGATGGTACGACGTTTGTTGAATCTGTCCGGGCCGCTCGGCGCCGACGCGGCCGACGCGCTGGCCATCGCGCTTTGCCACGCGCATTCCCGCAATCTCAACAGCCAGCTGCACCAACTCGTTGCAGGCTCGGCGCAATGATCGGTTTTCTACGCGGTAAGCTGACGGCCAAACAACCTCCGCAGCTGGTGATCGATGTGGGGGGCGTCGGCTACGAGCTGGAAGCGCCCATGTCGACCTTCTACGGTCTGCCGGCGGCCGGGTCGGATGTTCATTTGTTCACGCACCTGGTGGTCCGGGAGGATGCGCACATCCTGTTCGGCTTCGGCACCGATCGCGAGCGGCGGCTGTTCCGCGAGCTGCTGAAAGTTTCCAATGTGGGGCCGAAGCTGGCGCTGGCCCTGCTGTCGGGTCTGACCGTCGATGCCTTCCTGATGTGCATCGAGGCGCAGGACATCGATACGCTGGTCCGCACGCCGGGCGTGGGCCGCAAGACGGCGGAGCGTCTGGTGGTCGAGATGCGCGACCGGGTGAAGGGATTTGGCGACATCGGGCTGGCTGTGCTGCCTACGGGCGGAACCGCCGAGCCTGCGATTGGTCCACAAGCGGAGGCTTTCAGCGCACTGGTGGCGCTGGGTTACAAGCCCGCCGAGGTGACGCGGCTGCTCAAGGCGGTGGACGCGTCGGCGCAGACCACCGAGGAAATCATTCGCCGCGCATTGCAGGCCGCTGCCAGTCGATAAGTAACTATGATCGAGCAGGACCGCATCGTTTCCGCCGCCTCGCAGGGCGATGAAGCCGCCTTCGACCGTGCCGTGCGGCCGAAGAAACTGGCCGATTACGTCGGTCAGTCGGCGGTCAAGACGCAGATGGAAATATTCATCCAGGCGGCGCGCAACCGCCGCGAGGCGCTGGATCACGTGCTGATCTTCGGTCCGCCCGGCCTGGGCAAGACCACGCTGGCGAACATCATCGCCAACGAGCTCGGGGTGAACTTGCGGCAGACCTCGGGACCGGTGATCGAGCGTGCCGGGGACCTGGCGGCGTTGCTCACCAACCTGCAGGCCAACGACGTGTTGTTCGTCGATGAGATTCATCGGCTGAGCCCGCAGGTCGAGGAGATCCTGTATCCGGCCATGGAAGATTTTCAGCTCGATATCATGATCGGCGAAGGCCCGGGCGCGCGCTCCATCAAACTGGATTTGCCGCCGTTCACGCTGATCGGCGCGACCACGCGGGCCGGCCTGCTGACCTCGCCGTTGCGAGACCGGTTCGGCATCGTGCAACGTTTGGAGTTTTACGATCAGGCCGAGCTGCAACGGATCGTGACTCGGTCCGCGAGCTTGCTGGGCGTGCCGGCGGATGCGGCCGGAGCAGGGCGCATTGCGCAGCGTTCCCGAGGAACTCCGCGTATCGCCAATCGGTTGCTCCGGCGCGTGCGTGACTATGCCGAAGTGCGTGCCGGTGGCCGGATTACCGACGAAGTGGCGCAGGCGGCGCTCGATATGCTGGACGTGGACCCGCTGGGCTTCGATCTCATGGACCGCAAGCTGCTGCTGACCATCATCGAAAAATTCGACGGCGGGCCGGTGGGCGTGGAAAGCCTGTCGGCGGCGCTGGGCGAGGAGCGCGGCACCATCGAGGATGTGATCGAGCCGTATCTGATCCAACAAGGATTCATCATGCGCACGGCCCGTGGCCGGATGGCGACGCGAATGGCATATCAGCACTTCGGTTTGAAGTTGCCGGAACGACCGGGGACCGGCGAGCTGTTCAATGACTGAGTCGCAGCCGTTCGGATGGCCGGTCCGTATCTATTGGGAAGACACCGATGCCGGCGGCATTGTCTACTACGCGAACTACATGAAGTTCATGGAGCGCGCCCGCACCGAATGGCTGCGTGCCGCCGGGATCGAGCAGCTGCCCCTGAAGGAGCAGCACGGGCTGATGTTCGTGGTCGTCGATATCGAAGCGCACTATCGCCGCCCGGCGCGCTATGGCGATGAGCTGCTGGTCACCTGCGTGATCGCCGAGCGCACGCGCGCCAGCTTCACGTTTCAGCAACAGGTGTTTCGCGGCGGACTCCAGGGCGAGCTGCTGGTCGAAGGTAAGGTGCGCGTCGCGTGCCTCGACGCGGTCAGTCTGCGCCCGACGGCGTTACCCAAAGAATTAATTCGGGAGTGATGGGAATGATGTCAGAGAACCTCAATCCGCTGGAGCTGGTGCTCAACGCCAGCATCGTGGTGCAGATCGTGATGGCGCTGCTGCTGCTCGCATCGCTCGTGTCGTGGTCCATCATGCTGCGCAAACGCGCCGAGCTGAGCCGTGCGCGTGCCGAAGCCGACCGCTTCGAGGAGACGTTCTGGTCGGGCGGCGATCTCACCGCCATGTTTCGTTCCATCGACCAAAGCCGTCGCGTCACCAAAGGCATGGAGGCGATTTTCGAGCAGGGCTTTCGTGAGTTCTCACGGTTGCGCCAGCAGGGCGGCATTGCCTCCGCGCAGCTGATCGAAGGCGCACGTCGCGGCATGCGCGTCGCGCTGCTCAAGGAAAGCGATCGTCTGGAGCTGGGCCTCGCGATGCTCGCCACCATTGGCTCGACCAGCCCGTACATCGGCTTGTTCGGCACGGTGTGGGGCATCATGAATGCATTCCACGGTCTGGGTAACGTGCAGCAGGCGACGCTCTCGATGGTCGCTCCGGGCATCACCGAGGCGCTGATCGCCACCGCGATGGGCCTGTTCGCCGCCATTCCCGCGGTGGTCGCTTACAACCGGTATGCGGATCAGGTGAGCCGTGTCGAAACGCGCTATGACACCTTCACCGAGGAGCTGTCGACGATTCTGCAGCGACATGCGTCGGCTCCTCGTGAGTCGCAGCGTGGCGCCGAGGCGCACGCATGAGCCCGATGAACGCGCGCCGTGGCAAGCGGCTCGTGGCCGAGATGAACGTCGTTCCCTATATCGACGTGATGCTCGTGCTGCTGATCATCTTCATGATCACCGCGCCCATGCTCACTCAGGGCATCAAGGTGGATCTGCCCAAGGCGGCCGCCGAGCCGCTGCCGGAAGACCTGATGCGGCAGCATCAGCCCTTGATCCTGAGCGTCGATGCCGCCGGCAAGTATTACTTGAACATCGGCAAGGATGAGGAAACGGCGATGGATGAGAACGCCATCGTCGAGCGCGTCGCGACGGTGCTGCGCCGTGAGCCGCAAACACCGGTGCTGGTGAAGGCCGACACCAATGTGCCGTATGGCCGCGTGGTCACCGGCATGGTGCTGTTACAGGAAGCGGGCGCCGAAAAGGTGGGTTTCATCACCGATCCGGCCGAAGCGCGGAATAACAAAAAGCGCTAAGGCTTCATGGTCGATTTCATCAAACAACACTGGACGTACATTCTCGGCGCGTTGCTGCTGCACGCGTTGTTTGCCGGCATATTCGGCTTGACCATGCTGAACATGCAGCGCAGCCCGCCGCCGGTGCAGCTTGCGATCCAGGCCGTGGTGGTCGATCCGAAAACGCTCAATGACGCTGCCCGCCAGCAGCGCCAGCAACGCGATCGCGACCGGGTACAACAACAGCAGCGCGAGCAGCAGGCTCAGCGTGAACGCGAACAACAGGCCCAGCGCGAGAAGGATCAGGCCGCCGAGCAGCAGCGCCGCGAGCAGGAAGAAACTCAGCGCAAGCAGGAGGTCCAGCGCAAGGAAGCGGAACAACGGGCGGAAGCGGAGCGTCAGGTCGAATTGAAACAACGCCAGGAAGCGGATCAACGCCGCCAGGCGGAAGAGCAGCAACTGCGCGAGCGGCAGGAGGCGGAAAAGAAACGCGCCGCCGCCGAAGCCGAGCGCAAGAAACGCGCCGAGGAAGAGGCGAAGAGGGTCGCCGAAATCGAGCGCAAGCAGCGTGAAGAGGCCGAGCGTCGCAAGGCGGCCGACGACAAACGTTTGCAGGAGGCGCGGGAGTCGGACTTGCAGCGCCAATTGCAGGAAGAGGAGTCCGATGCAGCGGCGGCCGCGGCCGCGGCGAACTCGCCGGAAATGGCGCAGTACCAGGCCATGATCCGGCAGGCTGTGCAGCGCCGTTGGAACCGTCCGCTCTCGGCACGGGACGATTTGGTGTGCCAGGTGACCGTGAGGCAAACGCCCGCTGGCGTCGTGCTGTCGGCGAGAGTTGGCAGCTGTAATGGCGACGCCGCCGTCAAGCAGTCGGTCGAGAACGCAGTGATTAGCGCGTCGCCGCTGCCGACACCGCCCAACCCGCGCCTGTTTCAGCCGGAAATCACCTTCAACTTCAGGCCCGGCGCGTAGCGCGGGGCAGGACCGATTTCGCTCCAAGGAGCTGTGACTGATGAAAAAAACCTTTGCCGTTTTCGTTTGCTTCGCACTGACGTGGCTGGCGTCCGCGGCCCACGCGCAGCTGGTCATCGAGATCACCAAGTCCGCCGAGGATGCGGTGCCGATCGCCATCGTGCCGTTCGGTTGGGAATCCACCGGCGCTGCGCCCTTCGACGTAGCCGAGGTGGTGGCCGCGGACCTGCGACGCAGTGGCCGCTTCGCGCCGCTGGACCGCAAGGAAATGATCGATCGACCGGTGCAGGGCGATCAGGTCCGCTTCCAGGATTGGCGGTATCTCAAGACCGATTTCATCGCGGTCGGCAAGCTGATGCCGGAAGGTGCAGGCTTCGCTGCGCAGTTCGAGCTTTATAACGTGCTCACGGGGCAGCGATTGGCCGGACAGCGTGTCACCGGGAACGCGAACAACATGCGCGCAGTGGCGCACCGGATTTCGGACATCATCTTCGAGCAGTTGACCGGTGTGCGTGGCGCCTTCTCGACGCGCGTCGCATTCGTCAGCGCGGAAGGAACACCACCCAAGCAGCGCTACAAGCTGATCGTCTCCGATTACGATGGCGAGAATCAGCAGACCATCACCAGCTCGGACGAGCCGATCATGTCGCCGGCGTGGTCGCCGGATGGCCAGAGCCTCGCTTACGTGTCGTTCGAGACCAAGGCGTCCGCGATCTATGTGCAAACATTGCGCACGGGCGAGCGCAAGCGCGTTTCAGCGCGTGCTGGCATCAATGGCGCGCCGGCCTGGTCGCCGGATGGCAAGACGCTCGCGATCACGTTGTCGCGCAAGGATGGCGATATCGACATCTATACATTGGAACTCAACAGCCAGGTGCTCACGCGCATGACGTTCGATCCCGGCATCGACACCGAGCCGAGCTGGTCGTCGGATGGCAAGAAGCTGTATTTCAACTCCGATCGCGCCGGTGGCCCGCAGATTTATGAGATCGAGGTCGCCAATCCGAATCGCGCCACGCGCGTGAGTTTCGAAGGCGGCTACAACGCCCGCCCGCGCGTTTCGCCCGATGGCAAAAAGCTCGCGGTCGTGACCCTGGACCGTGGCAATTACCGAATTGGTGTCATCGATCTGGCCTCCAAGGGCATGCAGGTGCTGTCCGAAGGTCGCCAGGATGAAAGCCCGAGCTTCGCCCCCAATGGCGCCGTGCTGATCTATGCGACGCAGGACAAGGGCCGCGGCGTGCTGGCGACCGTGTCGACGGATGGCCGCACGGCGGAGCGGTTCAGCAATACCGTTGGCGAAGTGCGCGAGCCCGTTTGGGCTCCGTTCCCGCAGCGTTGAGCGTGAAATAGCAGGTATCTGGCTGGAAAAAGTCCGCCGAAGGCGCCTTGCGCGGGCCGAAGTTGTGGCAAAATTCGCCGCAGTTTTGGTCTGTGAATGGCGACAGCGGATTTTTCAGCGGGTTCGCTGGTCGTAACAACTAAATTCAGGAGACTGTAGATGCGTGTAACGCGGCTGGTGCTGATCGTGGCGAGTGGTCTGATCCTGGCGGCTTGCGGTAACAAGCCTCTGCCCGAAGCGCAGAACACCTCCGAGGCGGTTGGCCCGACCACCAGCACTCAAGGTGCGGAGAGCAGCGGCGTCGGCAGCAGCGCGCTGTCCGCCGAGCAGCAGGCGATGGAAGCGGCCAAGGCCGCCGGTGTGATCGTGTACTTCGATTACGACCGCGCCGAGATCAAGCCGGAGTTCGTGCCGGTGGTCGCCGCCCATGCCAAATTCCTGAACGGCAGCCCGCAGCGGAAGGTTCGTCTGGAAGGCCATTCCGACGAGCGCGGCTCGCGTGAGTACAACATCGGTCTGGGCGAGCGCCGTGCGCAGGCCGTGCGTCGCGCGTTGATGCTCCAGGGCGTGACTGAAACTCAGATCACCACCGTGAGCTATGGCGAAGAGCGTCCGGCCGTGCAGGGCAGTGACGAAGCGGCCTACAGCAAGAACCGTCGCGTCGAGCTGGTCTACGGTCGATGAGTCGAATCGCCATGAGAGCTGTACCCAACATTGCTGCTGTTCGCGTCGCGTTGATCGCCGCGGTGGCGGCGGTGTTGTCGGGCTGTGCCACGACGCCGCCGGAAGCCGATCCGACGGTGCAGAAGCTGTCCGAGCTCGATAGCCGCCTGTTGCGGCTCGAGCGCGTGCTCGCCAATCAGAGCCTGCTCGATCTGTCGCAACGGATCGAAGCGGCGCAGGCGGAAACGCGGGTGCTGCGGGGTCAGCTCGATGAGCTGCAACACCAGGCCACGCAGAGCCAGACGCAGCAGCGTGAACTGTATGGCGATGTCGATCGTCGGCTCTCGGCGCTCGAAGGCAATCCCGGCGCGGCTGCGTCCGCTGTCACGCCGGCGGCGGGCTTGCCGATCCCGCAGGGCGACGATCGCGCCAACTATCAAGCCGCGTTCGATCTGCTGAAGGATGCGAAATATCCGGAAGCGATCAACGCGTTCAAGCAGTACCTCACGACTTTCCCGAATGGTCCGTTGGCCGATAACGCGCAGTATTGGCTGGGCGAGGCGCATTACGTGACCAAGCAGTATCCGGACGCGTTGCGCGATTTCCGGACGGTGCTCGAGAAGTATCCGGAGTCGCGTAAGATCCCGGATGCGTTGTTGAAGATCGGCTACTGCAATTACGAGCTGAAGAACTGGGGTGAGGCGCGCTCGGCGCTCAACCAGGTCGTGCAGCGTTTTGGCGATACCACCGCCGCCCGTCTCGCCGGCCAACGCCTGGCGAAGCTGGATAGCGAAGGCCGGTAATTTCATCGGGCGCCCCGTTGGGGCGCTCCATGATGCCGGCGCCGGGTGGTTTAGATCAGTCTCATGAACCTCGCTGACTCAACCACTGTCGATTCCGCCGCTACCGGCACCGGTGCGGCGCGCGTCAAGCTCACTGAAATTTTTCTGTCCATCCAGGGTGAAGCGGACAGCGTGGGCTGGCCCACCGTGTTCGTGCGTCTCACCGGGTGTCCGCTTCGTTGTCAGTATTGCGATACGGCCTACGCGTTCTACGGCGGCGAATGGTCTTCGCTCGACGACGTGTTGGCGCGGGTCGCGACGTTCAATACCAAGCATGTCTGCGTCACGGGCGGCGAGCCGCTCGCGCAGAAGGGTTGTTTCCCGCTGCTGCAGCGATTGTGTGATGCCGGCTACAGCGTGTCGCTCGAAACCAGCGGCGCAATCGATGTGAGTAATGTCGATCCGCGCGTGGTGCGAGTCGTGGACGTGAAGACGCCGGCGAGCGGTGAGGTCGGGCGCAATCGTTACGAAAATCTGGATGTGCTGCGGCCGGAAGAGCAGGTGAAGTTCGTGCTCTGCAGCCGCGCCGATTTCGAGTGGGCTCGCGATTTCATTCGCGAGCGCCGGCTGTATGAGCGCTGCATGGTGCTGTTCAGCCCGAGCTATGGTCAGGTCGAGCCGCGGGATCTGGCGCAGTGGGTGATCGATGAGCGGCTGCCGGTGCGGCTGCAGGTTCAGCTGCACAAGGTGTTGTGGGGCGATACGCCCGGCAAATAGACCGCTTGGGACCCAACCCTGGGGCCAATGGATTAAAAGTCCGGTGCTCTACGAGCACTGCTAGAGAGAGTTTTCACGTCATGTCCGGTTCTCGCGCCGTTGTGCTGTTATCCGGTGGCCTCGATTCCGCCACCGTGCTTGCGATCGCCCGCGAGCAGGGTTTTCAGTGCTACGCGCTGAGCGTGGATTATGGTCAGCGCCATCGTGCTGAATTGGACGCCGCGGCACGGGTCGCTCAGTCTCTTGGCGTCGTCGAGCATCGCACCTTGCGTATCGATCTCGGCGGCATCGGCGGGTNGGCGCTGACCGATTCGAGCATCGCCGTACCAGAGTCCCCTCAGGTGGGCATTCCCGTCACTTACGTGCCCGCGCGCAATACCGTGATGCTGTCCTTCGCGCTGGGCTGGGCCGAGGTCCTCGAGGCGTCGCGCATTTTCATCGGCGTGAACGCGGTCGACTATTCAGGGTATCCGGACTGCCGGCCGACTTTCGTCGCCGCTTTCGAGCGCGTCGCGAACCTGGCTACCAAGGCGGGCGTGGAGGGCACGGTGGCCTTCAAGATCGTCACGCCGCTGATCGACCTGACCAAGGCCCAGATCATCCAGCGCGGCGTTTCCCTGGGCGTGGACTATTCCCTGACAGTGTCGTGCTATCAGGCCGACGCCGACGGCCGGGCCTGCGGGAGCTGCGATTCCTGCCGTCTGCGCCGCTCTGGATTCCTGTCCGCAGGCGTGGCGGACCCGACACGGTATTTTCGATGAATTTCCGTGGCTCTTTAGGTATGATGCGCGCCCCGTCAGGCCAGCCAGCCTGACCGCCTATCTCCCGTGGGTCGGTAGCTCAGTTGGTAGAGCACTGGACTTTTAATCCATTGGTCGAGGGTTCGAGTCCCTCCCGACCCACCATTTCCCAATACTGACGCACCGTCAGGCTCAAGCCCCTCGCTCCCTAACGGCATATCCGGGATTGGGATATGCGAGTTGCGATCTACGCGCCGGGTCCGGGCGCATTGCGATTGCAGATCGATCGCACGCTGCCGCGGCGCCGCGTTGAAGGTCTGCGCGAGGATTGAGTGCGACCCATATCACGGCTTCAAGAGGGCGACGGCCATTAGTGTGGTCCGTGTCACGGCGCATCGGTGTGCATCAGGCATTCTCCCGTGCCGGGGCGTCAAAGGAGATATGGGCCATGGGCGCGGGGGAAGAAACATTCGTCAGCAACGCCTTTGGAACAGTAACAAGCAGGCGTGTGATCTATCATGCTGCGCGCGGCTGGCTTGGCGGCGGGGCGCGTGAAGACATTCCTTTGAATCACGTTACATCCGTGCGTTTGGAAATCTCCCGGTCCGTGTTGCTGGGTATTCTCTTGTTGCTGATCGGGCTGTCGCTGCTCGGGGCTGCCACGACGGCCGGCAATGCTCTCTTAGGCCTGCTCTCCATCGTCTGCGCGATTCTGGCTTTCTGGGGTTCACCCACCGTCGCGGTCAACACTGCCGGGCAGGATCGTCAGGCGGCGAGGGGCACTCCCTGGCAACGTGGGGAAGCCAATGCGTTCGTCGAAGCGCTGCGCAGCCAGCTGTTCAAAGAACAGAACTAATCGGCAGAACAGCTGCGCAATGCAGCGCTGAAAACCGCTGGCGTCGCCAACGGCCCTGGCTATGATGGGCGAAAAAGCCAGGCTCGGGTCGACCCAGTGTCATCCTCGGCATTCGCGCTCACCAAGATTCGGCCGCCGCGCTCGCGCGGTCATCTCGTCGTGCGGCCGGCGCTCGAGCGCCGCCTGGCGCAGGCATTGGCGAGTTGCCGCCTCACCGTGCTGGTCGCGCCGGCTGGGTTTGGCAAAACCGCTGCACTGACGCGGCAGCTCGAATTGCTTCCAGAGCAGACGGCGGTCGCATGGATCGGGGCGGACGAAGACGATGATTTGCATCGCTTCCTGGTCTGTTTGTTCGCCGCGCTCGAAGCGTTCGACTTGCCCTGGCGCACGGCCCCGGACGCGTTGGTGGCCGCAGCCGTGAATTCTTCCCGTGAGCGTCGCGCCGTCGCCAATGAATTGCTCAATGCGCTCGCGGCATGCGAGTCGCCGCGCGGTCTGATAGTTATCGACGATGCCGAGCGCATCGCCGCTGCGGAAGTGTTCGAGTTCGTCGATCTGCTGCTCGAACGTCTGCCGGAGCGCTGGGGATTTGTGATCGGCAGTCGTAACGATCCGCCGCTCGCGCTGGCTCGCTTGCGAGCAGCGGATGATCTGGTTGAGATCCGGCAGGCGCAGCTGCGCTTCGATCGCGACGAGATCGTTTCGCTGGTCGCCGCGAGCGGGCATGCGAACGCCATTCCGGAATCCGAAGTGACTCGCTTGCTCGCGCGCACACGTGGCTGGGCAGCCGCGCTTCGTCTCACATTGAGCGCGATTCGTGCGGGTGAAGAAACGGCGCGGCCGGCGCCGGCCAGAGCGTTGGATCGACAGGTATTTGACTATCTTGCGGCCGAAGTTCTCGATGACATGTCGGTCGAGCTGCGCACCTTCCTGATGCGCTGTTCGGTGCTGCCAGAGCTGACTGCTGCTCGTTGCGCGGCAATTTCAGGCAATCCGCGCGCGGCCGCGTTGCTCGATGAAATAGAACGGCGCGACCTTTTCGTCACGGTGCGCGACGCTGGTGAGTTGACGCTTACATTGCACGATCTGTTTCGTGAATGTCTCAACGATCGTCTGCGACGCGAGCTGCCGGATGAAGTGCCGAACTTGTTACGCACGGCGGCGGATACCGAGCCGGATCCAATTCGGCGGCTGTCGTTCCTCGTGAGCGTAAGCGCGTGGGCAGAAGCGGAGTCCACGCTCAACGACGTGGCCAGTCAGCTGCTCTCCAACGGCGTCGTCGAGGCGGTGCCGCGATTGATTGCGCAGTTTCCGGCAGAGCGACGCAAATCCTCACCGATGATTGCACTGGTGCGCGCGCTGACCGCGTGGTGGCGTTGGGACTGGGCACAGATGACGGATGACGCCCGCGTCGCGGTCGCAGGCTTTTCAGCCTTGGGGGACCAGCCGCTGCGTCAGCGAGCCTTGATCGCCGAGGCCATCGCGCTGACCGGCAAGGGCGCCACGCGTGAGTCCGCTGCAAAGCTCGCCCAGATTTCCTGGGACGCACTCGACCCCGATACGCGGGTCGTCGCATTCGCCTTGCATGCATGGCACGCACTGGACAGCGGAGACTTCGGCTCGGTGGCCGGACGCTATGCGAAGGCTGTCGAACTGTTGGAGAAGCTCGACGGGTCGCAGATCTGGATTCACGTTTTCGGCAGACCGTTGTATGTGCGTTTGCCGGGAATGCGTGAGCCGTTGTCGCGTTTTGTCGAGACGGCGATGCGCCGGAGCAGCGATGCGCCTTCGCAGATGCAGACGATTGCGACTGTGATTGCCGCGTGGCTCGCACTGTGGCGCGGCGAGCAGGCGCAAGCGATGGAATTGATCGCCGTGGCCGAAGCAGACGCGCGTTGGCTGGGCATGCCCACCAACTTAAAAATGTTTCTCAACACGTTTCGGGCGGCAGCACACGCCACCAGCGGTGCCCGGAACGAAGCCATGCAGGCAATGCGCGAGCTGCTTGCTTACTTCGATGAGGATACGCAAGGGCGCCTCGGCCAATATACATCCATGCTGGGGCACTACGTGTTCTATGGCCTGCGTATCGCAGACGCCGTCGGCGATGCGCAATCGGTGTGTGAGTTTGCGGCTCGCATGCCGCCGCCTGAGCGAATCACGAACGAGCCCATGTTGCGTGCACCGTTGCTCACGGTGCCGGCGCGTCTGGCCGCCATCGAGGGGCGGCATGCTGAAGCGTGCGAGCATTGGGCTCGAGCGCTTGCCGATGAGCCTGCCATCGACATCATCGGCCAGGCACATGAGGCGAGAGTGCGTTACGCATGCTCTCTGGTTGCGCTGGGCCATCGCGAACATGCCGCCTTTGTTTTGCGTCCGTTGTTCGATGAGATCGCGTCGACGGGAGAAATGGGGGGCGCCTTGCTGGCCGGTCCGGGCGCAATCTCGCGATTGGCCGCCGCGTCGTGGCGCGACGAACTTGCGCCACATCAGCTCGCGCAGCTTCGGGATTGGGCAAAGCGCGCCCAGACTCCAGTCGTCGCAGGAAAGGAGACGGACTGCCAGACCCGGCTGACGGTACGCGAGCGGGAAATTCTTCAGCGCATCGCCGCGGGCGATACAAACAAAATTATTGCACGAGCGTTAGACCTCAGTCCGCACACAGTCAAGCGCCACGTCGCCAACATTCTCGACAAACTCGGCGTGGCGTCGCGGGCGGAAGCCGTGCAGACCTATCAAAACCCGCTCTGATCGCCTCGTACCAAGGGGCATGGCCCGGGCATGGCCCATCGAGGCGGTGCGAATAGCCCATTGCAGGCGATGTCCGTGCGCGATTTTGCGGGCACGATTTCACCATGAGTTGCAAAGTTCTCATGGCCGCGGCGATCGGTGCTCTTTCGGGCATGGGATTGCTTGCACACGGTGACGAGGCGCTGCCTGAGCATCTGCGTGACACGGGCTTGTTCGTCGCAGGATCCAACTCCGAAGTGCGCCCGGACGTATTGCCGTTCTCGCCGCAATACCCGCTGTGGTCCGACGGCGCCAGCAAACGTCGTTGGATCTATTTACCGCCTGGCACTTTTATCGATGCGAGCCGTCCTGGGGCGTGGGAGTTTCCAAACGGCACGCGGCTGTGGAAGGAGTTTCGGTTGGAGCGGCGGGTGGAAACGCGCTTGATCGAGCGTCTTGCCGACGGCTCATGGCAATACGCGACATACGTTTGGAGCGAGGATGGAAAGGACGCTGTACTGGCGTCGAGGGAAGGCGCTCCGTCGCTTGCGCTGAGTGGCCCTCAGCCTCGCACGTATGCCATTCCATCGGAGTCGGACTGTCGTGCGTGTCATGAGGGGCCAGCTGTTCCGGTGTTGGGCTTCAGCGCGCTGCAGCTCTCGTCCGATCGGGATTCACTTGCCGTGCACGCCGAGTCGCCGAGCTCGAATGAGGTCGACCTGCGTCAGTTGGTTGAACGCGGGCTGGTGAGAAATCTGCCGGTATCGTTGTTCAAGACTCCGCCGCGTATCAGCGCCGCGTCGCCGACAGAGCGCGCCGCGCTGGGATATCTGCACGGCAACTGCGGTCATTGCCATACGAATCCCGGAGCGTCGGACGCTTCGGTCCCGCTCGATCTGCGATTGGCTCAAGACGTCGCCGATCCTGCCAGCACGGAAAAGGTGCTGCGCTCCCTGCGAGCCGCGTCGAGCCAGTTCCGAGCGCCAGGGACGACGACAGCAGTGCCGCTAGTCGCGCCGGGCGCATCTCACGACAGCGCGTTGCTGATGAGAATGCGAGCGCGCGACGCAAGTGCGCAGATGCCGCCGCTTGGCACGGCAATTCCAGATTCCGAAGGTCTGGCGCTGATTGCGCGCTGGATCGATCGAGACATGCATCCATCCACCGCCAGGGAGTAACTCTCGTGAAACGATTCGTCGCACCGTTCCTTACCATCGTTCCAACGTGTGTGCTGATGCTCGGGGTGGCCTCGGCCGCGCCACCGGATGGCCAAGTGGCGCGCGGTAAATACCTTGTGACGATCGCGGCGTGTAACGATTGTCACACGCCACTGAAAGTGGGCCCGAACGGGCCGGAGCCAGATATGAGTCGCATGCTGTCGGGTCATCCCGAGTCGCTGGTCATGCCGACGGCGCCGACCTTGCCAGCCGGCCCATGGGCTGCATCGTTTGCAGCGACCAACACGGCGTGGGCTGGGCCGTGGGGGGTGAGCTTCACGGCGAATCTCACGCCGGATCCGGAAACCGGGTTGGGCCGCTGGACGCTTCGCAACTTCAAAGACACGATTCGCAGCGGTCGTCACCTCGGCCGCGGCCGACCCATTCTGCCGCCCATGCCGATTGCCATGTACAAGCAAATGACCGATGCGGATCTCGAAGCGGTCTTCGCTTATTTGCAGTCGATTCCCGCGGTCAACAACCGAGTGCCCCAGGCGTTGCCTGCGCCTTCGACTGCAGCTACCGCTGCCACGGAGCACTAAGGAGATAACCGTGAACAAACCAATTATCGCGGTCGTCGGAGCTACGGGGGCGCAGGGTGGGGGCCTCGTGCGTTCCATTCTTTCCGACGCCGATCGCAAGTTCGCGGTGCGGGCGATCAGTCGCAAGCCCGATTCTCCAGTCGCGCGTGAGTTGGCGTCTCTCGGGGCGGAGGTCGTATTTGGCGATCTGGACGAGCCGGCGAGCCTGGAGCGCGCATTCGCGGGGGCGCACGGTCTGTATGCCGTTACCAACTTCTGGGAGCACTTCTCACCGGAGCGCGAATACGCCCAAGCGGAAAACATCGCCCACGCGGCGGGCCATACTGAGGTGTCACACGTCATCTGGTCGACGCTCGAGGACACTCGCGAGCGTGTACCTTTGCACGACGCGCGCATGGCGACGCTGATGCAGCGTTACAAGGTGCCGCATTTCGACGCGAAGGGTGAGGCCGATGCGCTGTTTCGCACGCTGCCGACCACGTTTCTGAGGACCTCCTTTTATTGGGACAACCTGATTCATTTCGGTCTGGGGCCGCGGCGCGATGCGGACGGCGCGCTGAGCTTCCTGCTGCCGATGGGTGATCGGAAACTGCCCGGTATCGCCGCTGGAGACATCGGCGCCTGTGCGTTCGGGATATTCAAGCGCGGCCCGCGATTCATCGGGCAGACCTTAGGAATTGCCGGCGAACACCTGACGGGTGAGGCCATGAGTGCGCAATTGTCGGTCGTGCTGGGCGAGCCGGTGCGGCATGTGTCGATGCCGCACGCCGTTTATGCGCAGCTAGGCTTTCCAGGCGCGGAGGATCTGGCCAACATGTTTCAATACAAATGTGATTTCAACGCAGAGTTTTGCGCGCAGCGGCCGGTGGCGCTGTCACGCGAGCTGCACCCGGGCCTGCTGAGCTTCAGTCAGTGGCTCGCCAGCCACCGTGATCGTCTGCAAGCTTCCTTGACGGGGGACCTATGATCACCGACACCACTACGGGCACGAACATTCAGGAGGTCGGCCCCGGCATCTACCGCATCAACACGCCGGTCGCGATCGGCGCGGGCTCGGCTTTCAGCTTCAATCAATATCTGATCGTCGACGATGAGCCGGTGTTGTTTCATACGGGCCAGCAGCGACTGTTTCCGGTCGTGCAGGCGGCGATTGCCAGCGTCATGCCGGTCGCGCGGCTCAGGCACATTGGTCTGTCGCACTTCGAGGCCGATGAGTGCGGCGCCTTGAATGCATTCCTTACAGTGGCTGCGCAGGCGGTGCCTTTCTGTAGTCACATCGCGGCGATGACCAGCGTTGCCGACTTCGCCGAGCGTGCCCCACGTGCGCTGGCCGACGGTGAAGAGTTCGTCACCGGGCGTCGTCGATTTCGCTGGTTCTATACGCCGCACGTTCCGCATTCCTGGGAGTGCGGCTTGTTGATGGAAACTACGACGCGGACCTTCTTCTGCGGTGACTTATTCACCCAAGGTGGCAAGGGCGAGCGCGCGCTGACCACGGAGGACATTCTCGAACCCAGCGAAGCGTTCCGTCAGCCTATGGATTACTTCGCACACGCCCCACAAACCGCCGCCACGCTGGACCGATTGGCCGAGCAGCAGCCCACGACGCTGGCGTGCATGCATGGGAGCGCTTGGCAGGGAGAGGGTGCGCAACTGTTACGAGCCTTGGGAAGGCGGCTGGCGGGTTGACCCAACCCATGAGCAAGGGCGGGGCGACCGGGCGATTTCAGTCTCGCCCGGTCGCTGTCTATAATATGTGAAGGAGGCGGGATCCCGGTGCATGTGTGTCCTGGACGAGGGGCCCGATCCCTCCTGCGCAGTTAACGCAACGGTGGATCAGTCAATCCCTGAGCCGGCGAGTCGCAATTTGGATTCAAGAACGGGCGCTCGCCGTTGAGTTTGTGCTAGCAGTGAGACACAGGTCGCGAATTACAAAAGCGACATCCCTATCCTTTTGCCCATAACCCCAGGACAGGTTCCTGCCCATCGAGGCACGCCGACGATCATGTTAGGGACGCAAGTATCCGGTCTCGCGGCCGCCCGCATGTCCGGCTTCACGCTCGTGGAGCTGATGGTCACCATTTTCGTGGCGAGTATTCTGCTGGCGGTGGCCGTGCCGTCGTTCAATCGGATGACGGTGACCAGTCGGGTCACCGCCCAGGCCAACGAACTGGTTGCCGCCATCAACTTCGCTCGCTCCGAGGCGATCAAGCGCAATACCAGCATGGTGCTATGTCGAGCGAACGGCGCGGACAGCACCGAATGCAGCCCGCAGGCCGGCAACTGGCAGTTCTGGATCGTGCGGCCCGCAGCCCCGGGGGGCGTTGTGGTACGCCGCGGCGTGATCAATGAGTTTTCCAATGCCCTGGCCGTGCGCTCGACGCTAACGGGCGATCGGGTGGTGTTCGGCTCGGACGGCCTGGCTCGCACGGGCGGTGCCGTGATCAACGAGGAGGAGATCAACGTTTGCTCCACGCGCAGCGCCGATCCAGAGACCCGTCGCCAAATCGTGATGGGCGTTGGCAGCAGGTTGGAGACAAAACCTTTTGAGGGTGCTTGCTGAGCATGAGGCACGCGAATCGAATATCCGTTCGTGAGCAGGCTGGCGTCGGCCTGATCGAAGTGTTGATTGCCCTGCTGGTGCTGTCGATTGGCATGCTGGGTATGGCCGGCTTGCAGATGTGGAGCCTGCAGAGCAATCAGGGCGCCATGGAGCGAGGCATGGCGGTGATGCAGACCCATACGATCGCCGACGCCATGCGTGCGAATCGAGTCACCGCGACCAACAATGGCTTCAACATCGAGCCCGGCGCGGCGATCGGCAATGGCGAAGCCCGCACGCCTTACTCAAGGGCGGCCCTCATCGCCTGGCGGCAAAGTCTCCTGGACAATCTGGGCGAGGGTGCGACCGGCGGCGTCGCTTGCGACGGTGCAGTCTGCACGATCGTGGTGCGCTGGCAGGATCGACAACCGTTAGCGCCCGCGGACGATGCCGAGGACGACAGGACGCAAGAGCTAAGGACAGTGGTGCTCCTATGAGCAAGCATCTGCACCGCTGTCTCGCGGGCCGCAACGGCGGCTTTACTCTCGTCGAGTTGATGGTCGCGATGATACTTGGGCTGGTCATCATCGGCGGTGCCACGGGCGTCATCATCGCCAACCGGCAGAGCTACCGTACCAACGAAGGCTTGTCACAGCTGCAGGAGAGTGCGCGTACCGCGTTCGAACTGATGGCACGCGACATTCGCCAGGCGGGCGTAACCGGTTGCGATAGCAACGGTCGAATCGCCAACGTACTGGACCAAACCGACCCCAGGTGGTGGAAGACCTGGTTCGCCATGCGCGGCTTCAGCGGCAACGATGCCGATGGTGCGGCCGTGTTTGGTACCGGGACCCTGGCGAGGGTCGAAGGCACCGATTCGCTGCTTGTGCAAGGCCTCGACGGCAATGGCATTGCTGTTCAGTCTCATCGGGTGAGCGACGCAGTTTTAAAGCTCAACTCGGCACCCACCAGCATCGCCGCCGGCGACGTCATGATGGTGTGCAATTTCAGTCACGCGGCAATCTTCGCTGTGCGGAGTTACAACGCGACGGATACAGAAGTGAATTACGCCGTCGGCGGGAGCGGCCTGGCGGCTCACAATTGCTCCCAGGGCTTGGGCTATCCCACCAATTGTCCGAACAACAATTTGTACCAGTACTCGCCCGGCTCGCAGGTGGCGCGGCTCATGGCGGTGGACTGGTACGTCGGCATCAACAGCCGCGGCGGGCGCTCGTTGTTCCGCAAGCGCATGGAGCTGCCGGCGGAGGAAATAGTGGCCGGCGTTTCCAATATGACCCTGACGTACCTGCAAGAGGGCGGTGACAGCTTCCAAGCACCGGCCGCCGTCACCAACTGGTCGAACGTCACTGCGGTCAGAGTCGGTCTCACGATCGATAGCATCGATCAACGCATCTCCAGCGATGCCAGCGTGAACGAGGGACGGCTGCAGCGCGAGTTCGCCAATGTCATTACATTGAGGAATCGGGTGCTATGACCGGTTCGTTACGAAACATTCCATCGCAGATGCGATCCGGCCCCGCCACTCAACGAGGCGTTGCGCTGGTCCTGCTCCTGGTGGCCACTGTGATCGGGCTGGCGAGCGTTCGTGGCACGAACCTGCAGGAGCGCATGAGCGCCAACATGTATGACCGCTCGCTGGCATTTCAGCGCGCCGAGTCCGCGCTGAAATGCCAGCGAGCGGTCATCAT
>NZ_LSRW01000089.1:0-30109 GCF_003104955.1 Steroidobacter cummioxidans
GAACGAGATCCAGTACGGCACGTCATCAAGAAGTCTGTTCGGATTCTTCGCGTGCTTCAAAACTCGAGTGAAGGCAGTGCCTTTGCCAACGTACAAGCATTCCAGATTGTATCGCTGATGGACGTCACAGAAGTCGTCGTCCGTCCAGATGTGGTAAACGCCCATTCTCTTGTCCAATCCACGTAGCACGTCTCTGAGCGTTAGGTCATCGATTTCGACGTCCTTAAACGAGTTCTTATGAAACGTATTTTTTTGAATCATCGTGCAGAACGTTGAATCATTGACGATGCGATGCGCATCTGGCGGTGTGGTGAGTTCGTTACGAATGACCGAATCAAACCGTGCATATGGATCAGGAGGGCAACGGCATTCACGGTCAGGATATTGAGGCATCGGAGACTCTGAAGGGATCAGAAAGTCACTAACGATAGGCATTTACAGCCCAAACTGAAGCGATTCCCTGCGCGTTCGTGATGCCGCTCACAAACCCGGCGGGAAAAAGGGTGCGGATTTATGCTCTGTGCCCACTGGAGTGTTGGTCGCGTGCATACAATAGATCTGTCCCGTTTGTGCTCTGAAGCCGGGGCGGGCCTGCGGTGCTGCGCTAAGCAGGTCAACTTGAAAGCAGGGGTCGCTCGCCGGCGTGACGCGACATGGCTTTAGCAGCTTTTTAGATGAATTCGGAGATTCGCGCCAATGTTCTTATCCGACGGACAGTGTCCTCGTTGCGAGGAATCAAGCCTCTACCTAAATACATCGGATCTCTATGAATGTCCGCGGTGCAGCTTCGTCTGTGCGTGTGTTGATGGATTGGTTGCCACAGTCATGCCATTTATAGGCGAAGGAAGGTTTCGACTTGAAGACTGTTATGTTCCCGGCTTCAATGGAACTGCTTTTGCACCAAGCAAGACTGGGGGAGTGGTCCCCGCGGTCAGTGAGATCTTCTCGTCAAGAGAAGGTCTCATGGAATATCTCTCAAAGCTTCCTCCTTCGAAGATCACGAATTCGCCGGGATGCGCATTGTCAAAACGTTTTTTCGAGGCATTCCGCCAAGGGATTCAGGCAGCCGCGGTAGGCGACTTACAAAAGATAGCTCGCTCAAGAACTGAGCGCACACAGTTCTATGCTGAGTATCTATTGCCGAAGATAGCCGACGAGCTTGGGCTCGCCCATGTCAGAGAAGAGTTCAAGGTTGATCACGTTGGCGCGATCTACAGTGCTAATGAGCACGCAGTTCCGAGATTTTTTGTTGAGTCTGAGAATGACTTTACTGGCGCTATACACGAGATCCGGAAGTTGTGCTCTCTAAATTCACCGCTGCGGGTTCTGATCACCTTCACCACTAAACAGTTCACACCAGAGCCGGCGGCGGGGGGGCTTATCGGGAACTGCGATCTTGGCAATCAATGATTCGATCTCACCATGAAGTTAACGAAGATTTTCGCGGAACCGTTGCGATCGTGGTTGTCTACGAAAGCCGCGGCCAACTTGTTTTTCAGGTATGTGCTTTCCACAGCGATGCGGATCTGTCTTGGCCGCTTTCGAGGCTGGTATGGCGAGACATTCGTTAACTTCCCATAGCGAAAGGAAGGCTTTCGGCAGGCGAGCAGTTCTGGTGTCCAATCAGATGTGCAAGCCCCGGAGTTGCTACGTTGCCTGTCCGCTCCTGGCCGGGAGCGGGCCTGTGCATTGGCAGTTATTGAACCGCCAATGTCAACGCCGGTACGCCGGAACGCCCAGATCAGCTGGCGTGGGATTCCTCTTAACCCACTCGACCGCCAATTCGGCTAGCCGCTCGTATCTGTCCATATGCTTCCCCTCCGCCACGATCCCTGCGATCTCTGCGAGCTCCGGCGCTGAAAGGGCGCTTCCCTCGGCAATGAGCGCCAGGAACGCTTCAGCCATTTTCTGATAGTCCGCGTCCCAGTTGACCCCACCGTTCCGCGATATCTCATCGCCGATCTTTCCCGAGATACGAATCACTTCGCCTTGGGCGGTTGCTGCGGGCCCCTTCGAGGGCACGAGCAGCTGCCATAGTTCGTCGTGCTGGACCGGCCACGTTGCTGGGCAAGGTACGATTGGTGAAGAGCCATCGTGCATCCGACGCCGCGCCACAGGCAGAACATCGAAGAGCTCGTAGAGGTGATCGAGAGCGGCACTTGCCTCACTCACCGCCTCCTGGTTGAAGCCGGCCCGATGGAACTCAAAGGTTTGACCAATTCTTTCAATGAGCTCCTTCGTTCTCGCCGACCGGTCTGCACCAGCAGCGAGCAGCACGTCGCAGAGTGCGGCTAACTCCGGCAGTCGGGCATTATGGGCACGCTTCAGCGCGTACTCGAGCGGGGACAAGCCGTCGCGATTTCGGGCGTCCACTTTCGCTCCATGTTCAATGAGCAGCCGCGCGTTATGGACGCTGCATGAGTCCGCAGCGGCATGTAGTGGAGTGCCGCAGGAGGGGCCGGCATGATGGACATCGGCGCCGAGCTCAAGCAGACCCTTGACGTCCTTCCGATAGTGCCGTGCGCGCTCGTGCAAAGCAGTGTTGCCCCATGTGTCTGTAGCTGATAAGTCGATTCCACGCTCCACGAGCCAGCGCGCGAGTTCGTCCGGGCAATCATTGAACGCCAACGCAGTATGTTTTCCGGCGCCGCCGCGTGCATTGACGTCGCAGACCTCGAATACTCCCTTCAACTTATCGAGATCGCCTTCTTTCAGCATCCCTTCAAAATCTTTCGGAAGCATCTTCTTTTTCGTTCTTGGCACAGTCACATTCCTTCGACAGCGCAGTCCGGCTATGAGCACGGCGCGGTAGACGTTGCGGCCGGATATTGTAGTCTACTTCAAAGATGTCGCATGTCCGCTTCTGGCCGATAGCGGCCAAATCCGTAGAAGACTCGCTGACCGTCCAATAGCAATCAGTGCCGCGAGTAAATGATTTCGCCGCTACGAATGGCACAACGGACGGCGGCAAAGTTGCGCGGCGAATCGGCAGGATCTGCATCCAGCACGACGATGTCCGCTTCCATGCCAGTGGCAATGCGTCCTCGCAAATCCTGCTCATTCCACCGCGCCGCTGGTGTCGTGGTCAGCGATGCGAGTATCTGCATGGGCGTCAAGCCAGCCTTTGCCATCAGTTCGTATTCGCGAGTCGGATCATAATCCGTCATGTAACCGACATCGGTGCCGAACAACACCTGCCCTCCCATTGCCACGAATTTGCCGAACTCCGTCACGCTCTCGTTCACGAGCTGTTCGGCGATCGCCGCCGAGACACGTTCCTTGTTTAGCTCGTACGGGAATAGTTGGAGCGTAGGTATCATCGACATTCCCGCGTCCCGAATTTGTCTCATCAGTGGCTCCGGCCAGGGCGCCGGTGCGCCTAGCGGAGGGTGGGTCAGGATGTCGACGTGAGCATCGAGCGCTTGCTGGACGCCCTGGATATCGGTCGGATGAGCGAATACCAACTTGCCTTTCCGGTGAGTTTCATTTGCAGCCGCGCTGGCGATGTCGGCCGGCATGCGCTTGATGGGGCGATCACCCTGCGGCGTGGCGATGAAGAGTTTGGTGCCATCGGTGCCGACGCTCAAGCTCTTGCGCACTGTCTGCACTGCTTCTTCAACCGAAGCCGGCTGCGGGAGTTTGTCGAGCAACTCTTTGGGCATGTGCGAGATATAGATTGGCAATCCCTGCGACGGAAACAGAGACAGGCCCACGGTGAGGATTCTCGGTCCGCGCACCTCGCCTTGCTCGATCCTGTTCCGCAGGGCCAGCGTGTTGTCGCCATCGGAAGTAACATCGAAAACAGTTGTGTAGCCGTATCGCGTCAGCATCCGCGTCAGTGCGATGTCGAGTTCTGCGGCAGACTGTTGGCGTGCGTTACGGAATTCCTCGCTAGTGAAGTGGACGTGGCTGTTCTGGAAGCCCGCCATGATCACGCCGCCGTTGCACCGGGATGCTTGCATCGCGGTCGTTGCGCGCGGCTCGGCCGTAGCGACCGACAGAATCTTGTTGCCCGCGATCACGACCTTGCCCTTTATCGGTGGCACATCGGGGGCCGAATAGATCTTCACGCCGTCCAACGCCCAAGTCTGCTGGGCCTGCGCAACTGGCGTTAAGAGTCCTGCAATAGCGACGAGCAGAATTTCCAAGCGGCAATTCGACATTTTTCAGCTTCCTTGATCAACATCCCAATTGGCGTGTTGCTGCTGGCACTGCGATGCGCCTGACGGTATTCAATGGCGCTCCTCAATCCAGCAAGTGACGTTGACCCTTGAGCCAGCGCTTTGTCGCGCTTTTGTTGGCGAGCACTTCGAGGAAGCCTTTTTGCTGATTGATGTGCGCGCGCAATTCCCGTGCGCGATGTTTGATGACCAAATGAAGATTCCGCGCGTCTATCGGGCTTGCATGCGGGAGTCCGTGATCGATGCAGAAGGCGTCTTGGACTGACCACAGCTCGGTCTTCATCGTTTCAAGCTGCTCAGAGAGCAGTCGGTTGAGCTGCTGCAGCCTTTCACGGCTGATCTTGCTTGCGTGATCCGGATCGATGAGTTCGAGACGCACCTGCGTCTCGAGCAACGTTAACAGGTCGTTGGTCGCGTACGCACGGTTAATCTGTTGCATGAGCTCGTTCTTTTCGGCGCGTCGCGCCGCGTCGGCTTCTCGATCCGGGTGGACGGCGCTTGCAAGCTTGCGATAAATCTCTCTCAGAAGTTGCTTCGCGGTCTTTGCGCTGGCTTCGGCACGCTGTTGTCCTGGAGACTTCCGACGCTCCGCCGAGCGCTCGCGCTCACGGGCTTCGTCGTTCTTCATATGCTCGTAGATGTGCTCGACGAGTTCCTCTTCGGATTCGATGTCGGCATCATCCAGATCGATACCCATGTATTCCTTCGCATGCTGTTTCAAATCGTCGATGTCTTCTCGCTTCGATTCCTGGAAGGTCATTGAGCTATAACGATCGAAGACGTCACGGATCTCGAGATCGTCTGGATTGGCGTGCAGGAGCGCTTCCGCCGTTTGGCACGCGATGTCCTTCAGCGCGGCCTGGTCCGCTATTGACCAGCCCTTGCCATCGAGCAGTCGATCGATCAGGAGAACGGTTTCGCGGGTGACCTGCCTGAGGGTCGCACGTAGTGGATAGACGCGCTCGGCGTCGGACGTTCTGAACGCGACGACCAGTTCGTTCCAATCGGCGCGTGCGCGCCGCATCGTCTCGATCTGATCGATGAGATATCGAAAGCGATCTTGATCCGGCGTCGAAGGGCTGCGTGCGGCCGCTCGTGGAACGTGTAGGAGCGATTTTCCGGACATGATCGGGGAGTGCGCGACGGGGCGCGAATTGTCCGGGATTAGTGCTCGCGCCGCAAATCGGATGTGCTTTTGTCCGGAGGCCCGCTCCTGGTCGGGAGCTGACTTCCTCTGCCAACATTGCGGTCATGGGCTAGCCTTGTTTGGGACTGGATTGTTGGCGCACGTCAATGGCGCGCAGAATCCTCAAGGCACGGTCAGCGACTGATTCTCTAACTGCGGCGTGTGCACGGGCAAGCGCCGCACGTGCGTCGCTTGTTCGAAGCTGTAGCCGAGCGCGAGCAACTTCGGTTCGCTGAAGGCGGGGCCGAAGAAAGAAATGCCGACGGGCAGATCGTCCGTCGTGAAGCCAGCTGGCACGATCAAGTCGGGAAAGCCCGTGAGGTTGGCGATGTCGACGGCGGACGCCGAGTCAGGTGAGGGTATTGCCTCCACAATCAACGGCGTCCGGCGTGATGAGGTTGGGTACACGATGGCATCAAGCTTCTCCGACGCGAGGACGCCTTCGACCACCCTGCGAATCAGCGGCAGGCCGTGATCGCGAACGGACAAGTAACGGTAGTCGTCGAGCTTGCCGCTCTCCGCTTCTTTCTTGAGCAGGTTCCAGCGCACCGGATTCGGGCTGGTGCGGCCGGGGCCCAACGAGCGCACGTTATTTGATCGCTCGATCAGCTCCTGGATGTTTTTTGGATAGCCGGGTCCGGTCGCCGCGAGATACTGGCTGACTTGGACCACGAACTCCGGGCGACGGATTGCGTTATAGAACTCCGACCTGCTGTCGAGTAGCCATTTCGGATAGCGTACGTCGACGATGGTCGCGCCCGCTTTGCGCATCGCTTCGAGCGCCGACTCCATCACCCAATCGACATCGGGATCCATGCCGAGGAAATCGCGAGCGATGCCGATACGCGCGCCCTTCAATGCGCCGGCCTTCAAGAACTGAGTGTAGTCGGTAGCGAATTTTCCCTTGCTCTTCTGGCTCGCCGGATCCGCGGGGTCCACACCCGTCATGACACCCAGTGCGACGGCAACGTCATAGACGCTGCGTGCCATCGGACCACCGGTATCGAAAGACAACGCCAGAGGAATGATGCCGTCACGGCTCATCAAGCCATGCGTTGGCTTCAAACCCACGATGCCGTTGGCGGATGCGGGGCCACGAATCGAGCCGCCGGTGTCCGTACCCAAACCGATCGGCGCATACGCGGCGGCGATTGCGGCACCGGTGCCGCTGGAGGAGCCGGACGGGGTGCGCGTCAAGTTATGAGGATTGAGCGTTTGGCCGCCGAGCGAGCTGTGCGCGGTGCCCGAGGCGAACTCGGAGAGATTGAGCTTGCCCAGAATAATGGCGCCAGCGTCGCGCAGCTTCTTGACGACGAAAGCGTCATCGGGCGGCACCCAGTTCTCAAGCAACACCGAGCCACCCGTGGTGGGCATGTCGAACGTATCGTAGTTGTCCTTCAGCAGTACCGGCACGCCGTGCAACGGCGAGCGCGGGCCCTTGCTCTTGCGTTCGGCATCGAGCGCGCGAGCAGTCTCGAGCGCTTTGGGATTCAGCATGATGACGGCGTTGATCTTCGGGCCCTGGTCGTCATACGCCTCGACGCGCGCGATGCAATGCTGGACCAGTTGTTCGGACGTTAGCGTGCCGGCTTTGAAGGCTTGGTTTAGATCCGCGACCGTCGCTGCGTCGAAGTCGACAGTAGCGGCTCGCGCGCAATGGAAGTAACCGATCAGCAACGCGGCCACAGTTGCTAGGCCACACGAACGCTTCGATGACACGGAATGTTCTCCGGGGGTCTTGTTGCCCAGCGAAGATACCAGGATGCATGCCTGCGCGGCGACTGATGAATCCATGCATGCAGGCGGCACGTCGCGACCGATTTTTGTCGTGAGCTCGGTTTGCCACGCTCTTGGAAGGGCGCTGGTATTTCATTGCATGAACAATCGCGACCGAGGCGATCTTGTCGCCACGAGCAGTAGCATGGTCGCAAACCGACCCGCAGCCGACGTTTCTAATTCAAGAGCGCACTTCGCTGCTTTGAACGTTTCAGTGAGCGCGTGAACGCGTAACTTACTTTGTAAGGTCTCCGCTTGCGGCACTGATGATGCAGTCGACACCGCAACTCCTCGCTGCTACCGTCCCAACCGGTGACCCACCGGAGCAACACCCTTGCTGACTGGAACCTGCCACTGTGGCGCATTGAACTGGACCTTGGACGGCGATCCCGGTCCGATCACCGCGTGCAACTGCACGCTCTGTCGGCGATACGGCGCGCTGTGGGCCTATGACTATGAGGGTGAGAGAATTCATATAGCGGGGCCGAGTTCCGTTTATACACGTCCCGGCAAAGCAGATCCCGCCCTGGAAATTCGCTTCTGCCCGACCTGCGGCTGCGTGTTGTGCTGGCGAGGGCTGCGCCTCGAGAAAGATGGACGGCGCCGCATGGCGGTGAACGTTCGGCTTGCACCTCCTGAAGCCGTTGCGGATCTTCCGATCGATCATTTCGATGGGCTGGATACATTCGACGATCTGCCCCGCGACGGGCGCTGCGTACGAGATCTATGGTTCTAAGCAGTGAGCGGCAGGCTGTCGACTTTACTAACATCACGCCTGCGTCACTTGTATATCAGCTATTGCAAGTAGTTGATGGGCCGACGTTCCAGCGAGGTGGGCCGTTTCTTGCCTGTCGATGCAGAAGAAAACATCCACTGCACGGAGGCAGCATGCGCTCGTTACCCATTCGTTTGATTCATCTACTCCGCTCAATGATTGTTATCGGCGGCAGCCTGCTGCTCGCTGAGACGGCTTCGGCCGAGCTGATTGCGTCTTTCAACGCTCGCGGCGGAAGCGGTGGTGGGCTCGCGTCTGGGGATGTCGGTGCGCCGGGCGCCGGATTCTCATTGCAGTTCGGCAGTTATGCAGACGGAGTGTGCCTGGGGTGCTCTTCATACCTTGACCCGATGGAGAAGGTAGGAAGCTTCGAATTCAATCGCGCCAACGCGCCGATGTTCGATGCGTTCGTCGCGCTCCTGGCCGACGATCGCAACGACATTCTCTCGACCTACTTCAATCGCTATCGCAGCGACGGTACCTTGAGTGGCGGAGGTGGTGGAGGTAACCGGGAGGAGCGTCTCTTCACGGTTTTGCTGACACCGGAAGTTGCCGCCAGTATCGATTCGGTTCGCCTGACCTTCACGTTGGATTACCAAGAGACGGCCACGGGCTGGGACGCGGCGTATGTAGCCACTTGGCAATTCTTCGGCACGCCAGGCCCGCTGTTTGAGGGGCCTTATGAGGTGCCGCCGAAAACGTACCCCGAGCCCAACACGGTTCCCGAGCCGGCCACGATGACCATGATGTTGGCAGCACTGGGTGTGACCGCAGTGGCTCGGCGGCGTCGGCAGGCGGCGCTGCATGCGCTTCGCGAGCCTGCATGATCGTGCACCGTCCGTTGTCGGAACTCGCGTTGCTGATCCGTCCTTGGGGGACAGGCCCGCTAAACTGACCCGCGGACGGAGGCGAACGATGACTCAGAATGTGATTTGTATTTGGTATAACGACGGGGCTGAGGAAGCCGCCAGGTTTTACGCCAAGACTTTTCCGGACAGCAAGGTGACCGCGGTCCACCACGCGCCTGGCGACTTTCCAAGTGGCAAGGAAGGACAGGTGCTGACCGTGGAGTTCACGGTGGTGGGCGTGGCCTGCCTCGGCCTGAACGGCGGTCCGGCGTTCAAGCAAAGCGAAGCTTTTTCATTTCAGATCATTACCGAGGACCAGGCTGAGACCGATCGGTACTGGGAGGCCATCGTCGGTAACGGCGGCGCCGAAAGTCAGTGCGGATGGTGCAAGGACAAGTGGGGCTTGTCTTGGCAGATCACTCCGCGCGTGCTGGTGGAGGCCACCACCGATCCAGATCGTGCGGCAGCGAAGCGCGCGTTCGATGCGATGATGAAGATGAGAAAGATCGATATCGCTACGATCGAAGCGGCACGACGGGGATAGCTCAGACCCCGGGGCAGAGCCTGTGGAGGCCGGGGCAATCTGCCCCGGCTGAGAGCCGGCTCTGCGCCTTATTTCGGCTGTGCGTATTTCATCCGTATTTCTGCCCGTTGAGCGATTTTCTTGCCGTCGTGCTCCACGGGCTCGAACGTCCATTGTCGAAGTGCCTCCACCGCGGAGGTGTCGAAGATGCCCGCAGGGTGGGCTTCTTTGATTTCGACGTCGGTCACCGTGCCATCCGGCAGCAAGGTGAACCAAAGCAGCACCCAGCCTTCGACGCCGGCGGCCGACTCGGGCCATGTTGGGAGAATCGTGTGTGTTCGCTTCAGTGTTGCTGCCGATACACGGTCCCGCTCGGTAACGGATGTTTGATCCGCTCGAGCGTAAGAGGCTGCGCCTGCTGTTATCGCGACTACAAGAACCAGCGAGAGAACCTGGGCCCGAACCATGGGGGTCACTCCTTACGCCGCGTCGAGTTTGATGTTTGGCTCGATTCCAGCTGTTTAGACCCGTCTGGTCAAGGCGTTTTGCGTTCCGCGCCGCCCAACGTGTAGGTCGCCCGCTGGATGCTCCCGGAGGGCTCACATCGACTTCGGTAGGCGGTTCCGATAGGCGCCACGTCGACTTGGTCTTCACCAATGAAGGTGAAGCGCACGGCGGCGCTTCCGTCAGCGAACAGATACGAATTCGCGGACTCCTTGCTGGCCACGCCTTGAATGTCACACTTGTGCCAATCCTTTGCCAGCGTGAGCAGGTGGAAGCACAGTGCATCCTGATCGCGTGCGACGACGGTCAGAACGTCCGTCGCCGCGACCATTTCCGGGGTGTGCAGGATCATGCCGCCGGGAGTGATGACGGTATGGCTCACATCATTGTTGGGAGCGACGGTGGGAATTTGATGGAGACGGCCGTAGCTAACGGGTGAGGCTGTAGCGGAGATTGGACAAGAGTCGGGCGGCGCGGCGCTCGCCGGCACCAAATAGAACATGAGGAATGTGAGCGCCTTGCCGTTCATACAGACATCATGCGAGTAGTCCAGCGTCGGCCGCCGACGGGCGGGTTCGCGGCGCTGATCAGCTGTTCGGAGCCTGAGCCGTGAAAACCGCCAATTGATCGGCGAAAGCGCGCTGGTACGCGGGCCGCGCTTCGCCGCGAGCGATATAGGCGGCGAGGTTCGGATATTTCCCCAGATCGCCGGCTCTGCTGAACCGGCGCAGCACCGTCACCATCAGCAGGTCAGCGGCGCTGAACGCACCGTCGAGCCAATCGGCATCGCCAAGGTGCTTGGAAAGTTCGTCCAGTCGTACCTGGACCCGATGGTCGAGCATCGCCTGGCGCTCCTCGTACCAAGGCTTGTCGCGCTCCAAAATCATCGCCATTGAACGTTCAAAGATCGGCGGCTCGACCGTATTGAGCGCGGCAAACATCCACGCGATCGCGCGTGCTCGGGCATGCGCATCCTCTGGCAGCAGGCCGGCGTGGCGCTCGGCGATGTGGAATACGATCGCCCCCGACTCGAACAGGGCCAGCTCGCCCTCTTGGTAGGTCGGAATCTGCCCGAACGGATGCAGCCTGCGATGGGCGGGTTCCTTCATCTCAGCGAACGAGACGAGTCGCACGTCGTAAGGCTGGCCCACCTCTTCGAACGCCCAGCGCACGCGCATGTCACGGGCCAGTCCCTGGCCGCGATCGGGCGAGCGTTCAAAAGCCGTGATGGTGGGGGTCATGGGGCAGGTCCTGGGTGAGGGCATAACTGCAAGACGAATGAGCCGGGCCGCAGCCGACAACGGGAGCCCGCTCTCATTCTGTCTCAGTCGCGCGCTCGAAGATGCAGCTCGCGCCGCTTGTAATCGATGATCACGGTATCGAGCAGGCCGATGATGTCCATGCCGATCAGCAGGGCGGGGGTGTCGGTCATCTTCCAGGCGTCGAAGATGTACATGTCGCCGAAAGTGATTTGCATGCCGCGCAGGGTGAGGTCGCCGAGCTCGACGGCGGGAGAGAGCAGGGTTTCGCCTTTCTGGGCATCGAGCGTCACGCCGATGATGATGTTTTCCACGCCCTGGCGCTTTCTCTTGGCGAGGGCGGCGCGCAGGCTGCTGTTGCCGATCGTGGATTGCGCGCCGGTGTCGAGCATGGCACGTGTACGGACGCCGGCGAGCCTCACGTCGAACATCAGTAGATGTCCGTAACGCAGCTTTACCGGAATGCGGGTGAAGCCGTTGGCGCGCACCGGGCCGGTGGAGCGCAGGATGGAGATCTCGTCGTTCTTGAAGTCGATACTGATGCGTTTGTCGCCGAGGCCGTCTGCGCCGAGCACCCCTTCAGCGCCGCCGAACACGTCGGGCACGATTGCGACCTGGCGATCGCCAAGAAACAGGTCACCGACCTCGATGCTATTGACCTTGATGGCCGGCACGACGGAGGAGCCGGTCGCGCCCAGCACCTTCAGGACATTCGGCCCCGTGGGGGCGCCGATCTTCTTGGCGAGCGAGGGAACGACGGCGGTTCGGTTCGCGCCGGTGTCGAGCACCAGGCGGTAGGGGCCTTTGCCGTTGATGTACACCGGCGCCCAGACACGGCCGATGCGATCTCTCAGAGTAGGGGCAACGTAGCGCGGCTCGGGCGCAGCGACGATGACTTCCTCGACAGTCGGGTCCGTGGGCGGCGCCGGTTGTGGAGTGGGTGGGTTATCAACATCGTTCGCCAGGCACGCAAGCGGCGCCAACGATGCAAGCGCGAACAAAATCACACGCGGGGCCATATTTATTTCGACACCAGTCAGGCGCCAGCCTCCCCAATTCCCCCAGATCCACATGAATTCTCCGAGCTTTCCGCGCCCGGTCGAATCCTAGCCTGGCGATTAGAGCATGTCGTCGGCCATTCGTTCCGACGACTTGACCCACTGACCGTTCCAACCTTCGGCTTCGAATCGGGTGGTCATCGGGAAGCCCGGTGGCCGGCGCTGCTCGAAGCGGTTGTCGTACTCGATTTCTGTCGCGTAGCGCGGCTCGCTGGCTGACAGGCTGCCGGCCGACAGGCTCCCGAAAATTTTCAATGTTGCCGAGCGCGGATGATCGATGTCGCGCACGACAAAGCGGCGGCCAGCAAAAATGGCCGCATGAATCGTCAGGTCGCCCGGACCGGTCATGCCCGGCGAGGCGATTTCGATATAGCGATCGCTCACCAGCCCGAGATAGTCGCGGGAGGACGGGTCGCGGCGCGGGTCGTTGGCATAAGTGAGATCGTCCTCGATCACGATCTTGGTCGGGGAGTAGACCAGGATGTTGCCGGCGACCACCCCCTGCACGTACAGCGTCGAGCCCATGTTGCCGACGAAGTACACCGGATGCTCCGAAGGTTTATTCAAATAGCCCGAGCCCGGCGCATTACTCGTGCGCCACATGTAACTGCCATCGGCGAAGAAACGGATGCGGGTGTCGTCCGTGAGCTGATGGATGCGCGCCTCAGGGTCGTACGGCGCCCAGGCAAAAGGCTGCAGCGACTGCGGCAGATTGATGCGGTTCGTGTGTGTTTCTATGCCGCCGGCGAAGATGTCCGACTGGCGCCCGCGACCTCTTGCGGACATTTCGAAGCTGCGTGCCGCGGTCGTCACTTTGCCCAGAAACTTCGGCCCGACGCGCGAGTCGTGGTACACGTTGAACTGCGAATTGCTGTGAAAACGGCCGACGATGACGTCATCGTGCAACTGGACCATCGGATCCCAGCGATCCACGACCTGCGTGAACTGCGAGAACGCGAGCCGTTTGAGCATGATTCGTGTCGACATGAGCTTGCCGTGGTCCGAGGCGCTCACTTCGGCGACGACCCGATCGAGCGCGGTACCGTCCCGAGCACGCTCCCACACCATCCTGGCGGTGTACTGCTTGCCGTCCTGTTCCCATTGCAGCGGTGTTTCGGGCTTGTTTTGCAACTCTTCGGCGAGCTTGGCCAGGCGTTGCGGCAGTGAGGTCTGTTCCTGGATCGAGGCCAGGAAGGTTGCTTCAGGCGGGGTGACTAGCGCGACGACCGCAGGCTGCGGCTGCGTTGGAATGTCCGGTGGTGTGATCTCCGCATCGGCAGGCTCGCTGCGGACGGCCTCGGAAGCGGGCAGCGGCAACTCGGGCGGGGCGATGGAAATCTCGGCGGGCAGGGCCGCTGCCTGCATCGGCTCGACGGGCCGCAGCTCGATACCTTCGGCGCGGTCGACCTCGGGCGCTTCGATCAGCACCAGTTGTGCGAACGACTCCTCGTTGGAGCCGATGCCATCCTGGGTGCCGCCCAGGACGAAAGCGATGATGAAAATCGTGAGGTGAAGCGCACCCGACACAACTGCCGCCAGCGTGCGTTGCGCATTCTTCGTCTCGAGAAGGTCAGCAAGCGCCATGGTGCCCCCCTGCGTGAAGGCAGGGATAGAGTATGCCGGCCGGGCCAAAAGAAACAGTCCGGCCTTTGGTCGAGGGAGACTTAGTACCTGACCAGGGGCTAGTCTGAACGGGAGGCGCGAGACACCGTAGGTTGGCAGTGCTGGGGGTTGACTTGGCGGCTGGCGAGGGCGGCACACAGGTTGATGCTGTCGCCGACCGGGGTGGTCTGTACCAAAAGGTCGCGGACCTCGGCGGGCTTCACCCGGTGTGACAGTAATAAAGCGATGCCCCCAGAAACATTGGCGGCCGCCATGGAACTGCCCGAGACAAAGTCATAACCGTTTGGCGATATCAGCGTCAGTACATCCGTACCGGGGGCGAGCAGCACATCGCGAGCCGTGTGCCCATGCCCGACCGCATCGACGACCACCACGCCGGGAATTTCGGACGGAAAGCCGGCAGCCTCGCCGGTGGTGGGGAGGGCCGCGACAACAATCATGTTGCGTGCGAGACCGTGCTCGACCAGGCGGCGTAACAGCGGATCGCTCGGTCCACCCAGACTCAGGTTCACGATGTTGGCTTTCAGCTCGATGGCATTGGCGAGGGCGAGGGCGAGCGTGAAGCTGTCGCAGACCGCTTGCGAGGGATTGGCAGGCGGGGACCAGCATGCCGCCAGCGCATGCACGTCGGCCTCCGGTGCCACGCCGACAATGCCGAGACGATTGCCGCCAGTCGCCGCAATGATGCCCGTTACCGCAGTTCCGTGAGCGGCGGGGCGAAGCCGTTGTCCTGTGAAATTGCTGACAGAGATATGGCTGCCCGCAAAGTCGGCGTGCGAGGTGTCCACGCCTGTATCGATCACTGCGATGCTCACCCCTTTGCCTCGGGACAACGCATGCGCTTGCGGCACGCCCATCGTGGCGAGACTGCCCTGCAGGCCGATGTACGGATCGTCGTATGGCGTCTTATCGGCCCGGCCGAGCGTGACAAACGCATTTAACGGCTGTGCCGACTCGACTCTCGCATCGCTGCGCAGCCGCCGCAGCAGGTCGGGCTGTGTGTCGCCGTCATTCATCTCAAACACGATGCAGTGAATACTCAGCAGCGCGATCGGCCACTCGCGCACCGGTGTCATCTTGTAATACCTGGCGATCTGGTGGGCCGTTGCACGAGTGGTTGGCGCGAGCCCGTAGGGCGTGGCCGCGCCGTAGTCGCGTGGTGAAGAGCCGGCGCGTGCGGACGGCATCGCGTCGGCGTTGTGTAACGTGATGACGACGAATCGCTCGGGATGCGCGCGAATCAAATCCTCATTCGGCGTCTCGCGAGTGAGCTGCGTGCAGCCGGCGATCATCAGCATCGCGAGCAGTGCAGCCAGGCGCTTCATAGACTGGGTCCGTCTCCGGCAGCCAGGTGGGTCGGCTCGGCAAACAAAACCTCTGGGTGGGCACGCAACGTCACGATGATTCGTTGCACGTCCGTGTTGTCCGGCGTCGCCAGCGTATAGACACCGGCCTCGCTCGGCCCGGCAATGATGGTTGCTTCGACTTGTCGCAACACCTCGTTGATATCTTTCACCGAAGCGTCTGGAGCGAACACGACTCGCACCGTCGCTCGCAGATCCGACACTTCGGGGGTGGGCGCGGAGAGGGTTCGGTATTCCGGCTGTCGCACCGAAGTAAACAAGGCGCTGGCGAGCGCCGCGATAGCAACGGCCTGCAGCCAGATTGCCGCGATCAGCCACGGTCGTTTGATGCCGCGACGCTCGGGTGTCTCAACGGGTTGCGCGTCGATTTGCGTGAGCAGCTTTTGCCACGAAGCGTTGGGCGCAGTGATTACATCGTCCGTGCCGCGCATGTGACTGTGGAGGGCGCGATGTCGCTGCAATTCCTCACGGCACTCGGTACAACTTTCAGCATGGGTGAGCACCGCGCGCTGTTCGGCGTCGGTGGCCCGGCCGTTCACGACCCAGGGAATCAACTCCCAGCAGTGCTCATGATTGGTGTGCGTTCGCGGGTGCATGCGAGTTTCACCGGCTCTGATTATTGTCCTGGGGCATGCTTTGCGGATAACCGGCCAGGCGCGGCAACAGTGCGCTCAACTTGCGACGCGCGTGGTACAGGCGTGTCTTGACGGTGTTGATCGGGCAGCTGGTGATGATCGAGATTTCTTCGCAGGAGTGACCGAGCACATAGGCCAGTTCCAGACACATGCGTTGCTCGATCGGCAGTTCCTGCAGGGCCTCCTCGATCCACTCCTGAGTCTCGCAGGCCTGCATGCCATCGGCGCTGACCAGCGTATCGGTGGCATCCAGTTCCATGACCTCGAACGAGCGCCGCCGCCGAACGCTCTTCAGTGCGCGTCGGTACGCGATGCCGACGATCCAGGTGGAAACACGGGAGTCGCCACGAAACCGCTCCGCGCTGTTCCATACGACCAGCAAAGTATCGTTGATGACCTCTTCGGCGAGATCCTGCCGCTGCGTCAACCGCATGAGGAAGCGCGACAGACGACGGTGATACAGCAGATACAGCTCGCGCAAGGCGGTGCGATCGCGCAAGCTCACACGACGAATGAGCGCCAGCTCTGCTTCGTTGTTACTGAGCGCAGAGGGTTTGACGACAGTCGCCAATCGCGGACTCGACTCGTTATAAGTGCGCGTCATCACAAAGGTGAGTACCCCTGGCGAGCCGAACGGTTCAATGCTGGTTGCCGAATCTCCAGATCACGGTGCCCAGCCACGTAATCGCTGCACGATCGTGCCCGAAAAGCTCTCGTGCCGTGGGGTCCGCATACGTATAGGTGAGATGAACTGTCAACCGGTCCGATGAATGCATCAGGCCAGCGTGGCCATACCAGTATTGCTCGCCGAACAGCTCGCTCAGATCTCGATAGCCCACGCCCACATTGCCGGACCAGCCCGCCAAGAGGGGTTGGTTGGCGCTCAATTCATAGGACAGCGTCGAGCGGTCATGCGCGTAACCACGATCGCTTGCGTCTGAATAATTCGGCGACCAGGCGACAGTGGCAAAGACCGTGGACCGATATCCCAGCGACGCGGTGACCTCGTCGTAGTCATAGCTCACGTAAGACGCGTCGTCTGGATAGAAGTAATGAGTGGCGGTCAGCGACGTGATCCAATCCGGACTGAGTCGCCAGGTGCGTGCCGCGTAGACGTCGATCTCAGTGCGCGCGTCTTGCCAATCATACCGATCGATCGAAGAGGCCCACGCGCCAACCGTCCAGCGCTGATCGATCTGGGCACGCAGTCCGCCCTGCACAGCCGGCTTGCCTTGGGTTTGCGACAAGCCTTGCTGAATGTAATCGCTGGTCAAGGCCAGCGAGCCGGCCCATTTGACCTCCGCGTGCACAGCGTTGAGAGGTGCGATGAAGCCCAGCGTGCACCCGAGGAATGATGCAATCGGTCGTCGAGCAGTGGACGAGACATCGTTGACGATGAACGTGCTCATGTCGGGACATTGGCGCGCTGCTTGTCCGAGAGCATTCTCGGGAGCAGCAGCATACGCGCATCGACGGCCCATTGAGTACTGTCGAATAGTGTTGCCCGGCTGCGTGCAGTTGTCTTACATCAATTGTTCTGGGCCCCCTCGGTGATCCATGCTCTGACATTTGCAATCAATGACGGATCGAGCGGTGCACCAGCCATAGGCATTTGCGAGCCGATGATGTCGGAGGCGCCTTCGATCTTGTGCACCAGATAACTTGCATCCGGATTGCCGGGGCTCACTCGCAGCAGCGAGGGATTCTCGATACTTGGCACGCCTGCAATCGCCGCAAATGTTGCGGCGGTGCTCGTGAGATCCATCGAGGCGGGCAGCGAGCTGCCACCGCCGGTGTGACATACGGAACAAATCGGCGTGAAGATAGTGCGTTGCAGTTGCGTCAGTGTGACGGTTGAAGCCGGCGTTGGCGCCCCGACAACCAACGACAACTGGCCCCGCAGTGCACCGGCCGGCTCTTCCGGTGTAAGCACATCGACAAACAGCATGCCAGCGGCGAGGTCGGCGAGATCGGCTGCGGTAAGGCTTTGCCCCTCCGCAAACCAATGCGATGCCAGTGTCGGATCTTTCATCAATGAGAAGATCGGTGCGGAAGCAGTCTGACCGGCGGCACCATTGCCTACGGCCGCTGCCGTTGCATCGTCCACGCCGGTTGTTTGGATGTGCACCGTCGCTTTCGCAGTTGCCTGGTAGATGGTCATCGCAGCAAAACCGGCCGCCGAGTTGGGCGCGGGGGGCACGACGCTGGTGCCGCTCATGTCCGCGACGGCGAGGTCGATGCCCTGTGGGAGAAGCTGTCCACGAATCTCGCCGTCGGGGAAGCCGATGGAGTGCGCATCTATGTATAGCTCGCCGGCGAGCAACGCGTTGATCTGATCGGGTGTCAGTACGGCTGCCGACGCCGGCACCCAGCTGTTCGGATCACTGCCGCTCTGCGCCAGGGTGAGGATCGCCGGGCCGTTGGTGCCCGCAATACCCTCATGAATGTCTGCGAATATCGCTGTGATGCCAATGAACGTGACAGTCCCTGTCACTGCACCCGTCACCAGATTGAATGTGAACTGTCCGATGCCAAACGCGGCAGAGCCGGTTCTGGGATAGACCTCGGTGGAGGTCACTGCGACATTGATGACCACGTCTGAGGTTTCGATGGCGGTCAAGCCCACGGTCCCATTCCCTGATGCGCCGGCCCCTGCAGTGATGGATGCTGGTGGCGCAGCCTGGGCAATTGTCAGCCCAGAGCTATGGTCGTCTCCACCTCCGCCGCAACCACTGACTGCTATCAATGTCATTGCAAGCAAAGCTGAAATAGCTCTGTGCACGCGCATATTTACATTCCCAACGAGCGCCTCTGCCAGGGATGTGTGCGTGAGTACCTGAGCGTCGTTTGGAAAGTTCAACGCGACAGAATGAACCTGCTGCGCGTGCGTGGGCACCCACGCCAGCGAACAACAACGCCTGGGTGAATGCATGAGGAAGGCGAAGCTCTTGGCACTGTGTACCACATGTGTGCTGACTGCCTGTGCTGGCGATGGCAGCGGGCTCGATGAGAACGGTCGGCCCGTAACCGAGAGCGGTGGCGGCACGCTGCAGCCGAACTTCCAATCCATTCAGGACAATGTATTCACGCCTGTGTGCACCGTATGTCACGCAGGCGCTGCTGCGCCGTTGGGCTTGCGACTCGATGAAGGCTCGTCATATGCATTGCTCGTGAACGCGTCGAGCGTCGAGGTGCCCTCACTGCACCGAGTGGAGCCGGGCAATCCCGATTCGAGTTACCTGATTCAGAAGCTCGAGGGCATCGCGGCCGTGGGCGGCCGCATGCCGCTCAATCAACCGCCGTTGCCTCAAGAAACCATCGCCGTCATTCGCCAATGGATCACGGACGGCGCGCAGAACTCCACCGGAGTGGGGGGCAGCGCGAAGTCGCGCTTCGAGATGGTAAAGCTGACGGCAATATCGCCGGGGCGCAATGAAATCGTGCCGGCGCCTGTGCGCGACGTCATCATCACCTCGAATGTCGAGCTCGATACGTCGCTGCTGCAGTCGAATCTGATCGAGCTGCGTGCCAGCGGTGGCGACGGCAATTTCGATTCGGGCAACGAACGTGAAGTGCCCGTCGACGCAACGGTTCGATCCGATCTGCCCACGGTTCTTGCGATAACTCCTCGTCTCGCGCCGCTCGCTGCGGATTCATACGAATTGCGCATCAGTGGCACCGATCCGGTCGCAATGGCCGATATGCGGGCTCTACCCATCGATGGCGATGGCGACGGCGCACCCGGCGGCGATTTTGTTCTGCGCTTCACTGTGGAGATGACTCAATGAGATCGGGCACCTTGCTTCGGAGGGTTTGCGCGCTGGTCGCACTGGTCGTCGCCGGTCTTCATATCGCCCATGCCGAGCCGTACATCGCCGTTCGCGAAGGACTGAAATGCGGCAACTGTCATTTCAATCCAGCCGGTGGGGGCATGCGTAACGTATTCGGGAACGCCTATGCGCAGAGTGCATTGCCGGCGCGTCGCATAGAAGGGGTGGGCACGGAGGTGTGGACCGGCATGTTGAATTCGTTTGTCGCGCTCGGCGGAAATCTGCGAACGAGTGCGACGTACACCGATGTGCCGCATAACGACTCGACCAACGAATTCGATGTCGATGAGATGCGGGCGTATCTCGCGGTCACTGCGATTCCCGACCGGCTCGCTGTCTATGTCGATCAGCGCCTCGCGCCGGGTGGCAGCACCAATCTCGAAGCGTTCGCGCGCTACACGAGCAAGGGCCAGTACTGGAATTTTCAGGCCGGTCAGTTTTTCCTGCCCTATGGCATACGACTCCAGGACGACACCGCATTCATTCGACAAGTGACCGGCATCAACTTCGCAACGCCCGATCGGGGCGTGCAGGTCGGATATGAGGCGCCCAACTGGACCGCGCAGTTGGCTGTGACCAATGGCACTGCAGGCGGAGCCGAGACGGACGAAGGCAAGGAGGTAAGCTTGCGTGCCGAGCATGTGCGCAACGTGTGGCGCTTCGGCGCCGGCTTCAATCACAATCACACGGATGCCGGCAATCGCCAGATGCAAGGTGTATTCGCGGGCGTGCGCACCGGACCGATCGCTTGGCTTGGCGAAGCTGATTATATAGAGGACCACACGCTCGGCCCGGGCGACCGCAAGCAATGGGTGGGACTGATCGAGGCGAACTGGCTGATGACCAAAGGTCAGAACTTGAAGCTGACCGCGGAGTATTTCGATCCCGACACGGACGTGGACGAGGACGAGCAGAACCGTTTCAGCCTGGTCTGGGAGTACTTTCCGTTCCAGTTCTTCCAGCTGCGGGCCGGCGCTCGCGTCTACGACGGCATTCCCCAGAACGATCAGCAGAACCGGAAGATCTACTTCGCCCAGGTGCACGGATTCTTTTAGCGGGCGGGGGGCGATGCCTTGATGTCGCGAACCATATAGTCGATGGCGTGCCTCCAGGCCGTGTCGTTGTCGCCGCGGAAGTCGAAGGACTTTCGGGCGACGATCTGGCTGGAAGGGACGTCGTGGATTTCGTAGGTCAACGTCAGGATCAGGCCGCTGACCCGATACACCCACGCGACCAGCACCTGATCCGCTTTCAGACGCCGGCCGAGCTCGAGATCGCAGCCGTTGCAGTCGTGCAGATAACGATGTTGCGATTTGAGCTGAGCCAGAGTGTCGTGGGCGGGTGTTGTGTCCACCAACTCATAGAGGCCAGTAGCAGCGAGATCCTCTCGCAGGCGTGCGCTTGCCAGTTTCAACCGAGCTTCATGCTCGGCCGCGAACTCCGGGCCGCCGAGGTCGCCTGTGAGTTCCACATCGAGAACGACGAGTCGCGGTGTGCGCGCCTCATTCGCGCCGAGCGCGGCAGTGAACATGCTTGCCGTGCAAACGAGGAACGCGAAAGCAATGATGCGTAGGCGCGTCACCCATTGATGTTACGACGACCCTGCCGATCCGGTCGAGCCGGCGAACTGAGGGCACGCGCTAGGGCCGGCGCTTTTGCCGGGCCTCGATCTCGTCATGCAGCCTCTGGGCGCGCTCGGCTTTTTCTTGCAGCGTCAGGCTTTGATCTTTCTCCAGGCGCATGAGGTCGATCAGTGAGCGGGTGAGCTCTTCCTCCGCACCATAGAACGCCCTCGCGATCTCCGGTCCAAAGTGCGCGACGCGTAACGCATGCAGACCCTCTAGCTCGGCGAGCGCCGCCTCTTCAGTCGTGGGCGCGTTGCCGGGGGGATAGGACTGTCGCTGCGCTTTTGAATAATTGTCGTATTGCTCGAGCAAAGCCGCGGCTTCGGTGGCGGCGGAGGGCGGCAGTTTTGCTGTGGCGCTCTGCTGCGCTTGAGCCAAGTCGGCGGGGGCGGTCTGTGCAAACAAAGCTTCCACGTTGAGCCGGGTTTGCTCGTCCAGAACGAGTTTGCCAGTACTATCGACGCGGAAGGGATCGCTCCCGTCGGTCCTGGCCGGCGGCGAGTCTGGCGCAGGTGTCACGGACTGGTGGCGCTCGGTCGTGTGCGTTTCTTCGGCGGGCTTTACGACTGCTGTCGCAGTCGCCGCAGATCGTTCGTCCGCTGTGCGCAGCTCAACGGCTTGCGGCACATTAGATCGCACCCACCAAACGACTGTTGCGCCGACGGCAGCGAGCAAACAAACGGCGACAAGTGTGCGTGTGCTCATGCATCAATCCTTACTGGCTCGAAAAGGATGGCGGCAGTCCGCCGCCATCCCCACGCGCAAGAGCTTTTTAGTACGGACAGGTCGACCGATAGTCAGAAAACACCAGCGACGTGGCGTAGCTCTGATGAGGTGTGCCGCACAGGAACTGCGTATAGCGCGTGTCGTTATCCATGAAGCGTTTCACCCAGGCCACTGAATAGCGGCCGATTGGCGTATTGGTGCTGTTTGGCGCGAAGTGACTGGCGCCGTTCAGCTCCGCATACGCCTTGTCGAGCGAGCCCGACAGGCTGTTGTAGAACGGAATGGAATGCGAAGCGACCGGTGCGACCGTGTCGGCCTCCGCACCGATGACCAGCGTCGGCACCTGCATGCTCGAGAAGGACTTCAATGTGCTCCAAGCGGTCAACGGCACCGCCGCCTTCAGCGAAGGATTGTCACGTGCGGCGTACAACGTTCCGCCGCCACCCATCGAGTGGCCGGCAACGCCGCGACGTGATGCATCGACTCTGCTGCGCACCGTGGCATTGCTGGAGTTGGTGACGTAGTTCAACGCTGCCATCAACTGCGTCGCGCGGCTCGGCGGTTGATCCAGCGTGCTGTTGGTGTCGATAGTGATCACAACGAAGCCGTGCGTCGCAATCCGGCGCCCCAGCCACGCGATCGACGATTGCGTCGCGGTGAAGCCCGGGCTGATCGCGAGCACAGCGTAAGTGCCGGTAGTGGTCGGGTAATAGATGGTGCCGCCACCGAAGCCAGTCACGAGACTCGACACGCTGGAGGTTGCGACACTGAATGGGCCACTGGTGGCGTTCAACGAAGCGGAGGTCGGATCGGGTCCTTTCTGATAAGGATTCGTTTGCGCATGTGCGCTCGCGGCCAGAACCAGCAAACCCAGTCCGATGGCCCATCTGCGGCGGGAGTTCTTCCTTTCCATGTGTATCCCCTGAGCATCGATTCATGTTGATGATTCGCACGTGCCGGCGGCACGTGGAGCTGCTGCCGAGTTCCGCTCTGCGGCTGTGGATCGCTCATCACGGAATTGACGGCGCAGGGGATATAGCACGACGTCAAACGGCTTTACCATTCTTGGGCGAGCGTGCCCCTGAATGTCAATTTAGTTGCAATGAGCTCGGGCACGCTCAAGCCAATGTTTCTATTTGAATGCTTCGATCCACAGCAGACTGCGTTGTGGATGAGGGCAAGGTGCCGGCGGTTGCTCTGGCACCGAGAACATGGATTGATGAGCGCGGTCGTCTGCGCTCGGGCAGTACTGCAGGTCGGTTTTAGTCGGCGGCGCCCGTTGGGGCGCCGCCGTTAAGGCTGGATCTCAGAACGACAAGTAAGCGCCAATGTTGAAGTTGTCGCTCTTGTTCTCGATGTTGTTGTGAGCGGTGGCCTTGATATCCGAGTACTCGCCGATCAGCGTCAGATTCTCAGTGAGCGAGTAGTAAATACCGGCCGTATATTTCTCGTTCTTTTCCACCAGGTCCGACGGCAGCTCGCCGGAGGCCAGATCCAACTTGCTCTGACCATAGTTGACGCCCAGTTTGACGTCGCCGAACTTGTAGGTGATCTGAGCGAGGAAACCATCCGAATCGCGTTCCTGGCCGAGCGGGGTCGCGCCGAACAAAAACAACGCTGTCGTGCCGAGGCCTGTGCCCTGGTAATACCAACCGAGCACTTCGAGACCGACGATCGTTACCTTGCCGCCGATGTCCCAGCCGTGGCCGGTGTAGTCGCCGAAATTGAGCGGGCGATTCTGCTTTTGCGACATGTAGCTTGCCGACGCGTAGAACACGTCGCTCTTGAAGGCGATCTTGCCATGGTAGCCGGGGCTGCTTTTGGGCGTGGAGATGAGTGCGCCGATCGGCTCGAGCGGATCGAAGATACCGACGGTCAACTTGAAGCCCGCCAGGTTCGGCGTCGTGTAGTTCATCTGCGCGTACCAGTCCGCATAGATATAACCGAGACCGATCGAGCCTAAAGACGTATTGGCTGGCGCCGCGTAGTTGCCATTGCCCGCGCCGACGCCGGGCAAAGTCATGTCGTTCAAGATCGCATCCCCGCCGAACAGGCCGAGGTTGCGACCGAGCATGAACTCGCCGATCTTGTCGTTACCGATCGTCAGGAACACCTGACGCATGTCGATGGCAGTGGTACCCAGTGCGGTATTCAGATTGGTCGCGCCTTGCTGCAGATTCGGGCTGCCGTCGTTGGTGCTGATGCCCGGATAGAAACCGAAGGTGACTGCCAGGTCCAGGCCCTTCTGCGTGGTCGCAGCACCAATCTGGAGTGCTGCGGGCAGCAGACCATTGCTGACCGACGAAGATTTATCTTCTCCAGCGGCACCGCGACAGGCGAGCCCGCCGGTGACTCCGAGCGAGCGCTCGTCTTCGCAGCTGGAATGGATGTAGTAAACATTGACATTGCCCTTGGCCGTCAGCTTCCAGTCGCCGGCAGAAACTTCCACCGCCGCGGCGTTGCGAGGCGAGAAACTTGCAGCGAGCAGAGCTGTCGCTACTGCCGTGGACCAGAGGATAGAGGTGGAACCATTGGTGCGTTCTTTCGTGCGCATGACTTTTTTCCCGAACGGAGTTGACCGTTCTACAGTCATAGCAAGCGCTATGCCACGTCGTTCTTTGCTGGTGCGCTCGCAGATCGCGATGCGCTGTCGTAGGAAATAAATATGCATCGGCGCGTTGTTTGCAACGAGCGTAGTAGCAAACGTGCAGATGTGTGGTATCGGCAACAGATCACGATGTGTCAACGCGTGACACTGTTACGGCACACCTCGGCACAGTGATACAGTCGTTGCCATAGAGAAACATTTATTGAATGAGGCTAACGCGTGCTTGCCAAGCAACAGCAAAGAAATTTGTGGCGATGCAGGTCGATGGTCGGTCTGTGTCTTGCGTCTCTACTATTTGTATTTGGCGCCAGTGCATCATTCGCTGCGCCTGCGACTCGAGAGCAAGTGATATCGCAGCTCGAATCCGGGAACACGGATCTGTCCAATCTGAAGGCCGCCGGTGTGGATCTTTCCGGCATCGATTTCCGCGGTGCTCAATTGTTCGGTGCAGATCTGGACGGCGCCGATCTCTCCAATGCCAAGCTCACTCGCTGCAACCTGAATCTGACGCTGCTGCGCAAGGCGGTGTTGGTGAAGGCGGATTTGCAAGAAGCGAATATCTTCGGCGTGCTGCTGGATAACGCAAATCTGGCCGGTGCCAATCTGCGAGGCGCGCATCTGGTGAGCAGGCTCGATCACGCCAACCTGGATGGCGCGAATCTATCCGACTTGAGGGCAGGTGCGGATATGCGCAATCAGCCAATGGGATTGATCCGCATCGTGCTCACGCATGCGTCGCTCAAAGGGGCGAAGCTGATCGCCGCGGAGTTGTCTCGCGGCGATTTGAGCTATGCCGATCTGAGTAACGCCGATCTCACGCGCGCCGATCTGAGTCGGGTGAATCTGACGGGTGCCAATCTGAGTGGTGCCAGGCTCGAGGGCGCAAACATGAAGGATGCCCAGATTCATAACGCCATCTTTGTCGGCGCCAGTGGTCTCGACAAAGTGTTCGATTTCGATTCCGTGCAAGGCCGCGAGACGGCGACCTTCGATCGGTAGTGCTTTTCAGGCAGCGCTCGATGGCGCTGGTTGCGCATTTGATGCAACTGTCTGTTGGTGTGCGAGCCTGGCAGCCGGATGTGAGAAGCTAGGCCATCCTTGCGCTGCCCGGTTTGTTTGAATGACACACCAACGGATCTGGCTGTATGTCTTCGTTGCATGCAGCTTGGGAATGCTTGCTCATCGGGGCAATGCCCAGACTGCAATTGTTTCGGCCGATGCCATCAAGGCGCACACCGCATTCCTGGCCGCCGACGTACTCGGAGGGCGTGAAGCAGGCACGCAAGGCTACGACATTGCCGCGACCTACGTGGCCGCGCAGTTTGCTTCATACGGATTGGTGCCGGTGCCGGGGCAGGCTGACTTCTTTCAGCAAGTGCCGCTGCGACGGCGCTCGTTACACAGCAATGGCGTGCGCTTCGAGTTGCTCACGAAGCGGGGCCCCATCGTTTTCGAGAACGGTCAGGATATCGCTGTCGATGCGAGCCCTTACTCGCGCGACGAGCGCATCGAGGTGGGGCTGGTGTTTGCCGGCTGGGGGATCAGCGCGCCGAGCCTGAAGCACGACGACTACTCCGGCCTGAACGTGAAGGGCAAGGCGGTCGTGATTCTCGAAGGAGCGCCGGCGAGTTTTCCGGGCGCGCTGCGCGCACACTACAGTTGGACTCAACAGAAGGAACGAATGGCGGCCGCAGCAGGGGCCGTCGCCTTGTTGACACTGAAGTCCCCCGAGCGAGAGCAGTTTTCGCCCTGGGAGCGGGCCCGGCAGGTGCGTCCGTTGCCAGCGCTGGGATGGGTCGATCCGCAGCGGGGCGAGGTAGCCGCGCCAATCAAAGCGACGGTGACGCTCGGGCCGCGTGCCGCCGAGACACTGTTTGGCCAGGCCAAGCGTGACATCGATCGCATCTATAGACAGTCGCTGACCTCGCCACCGCGCGGCTTCGAGCTGCCTGCGCAGATGCGGCTCTCGCGCAAATCTTCCCACGAGGACCTGTCGAGCCCGAACGTCATCGGGGTGCTGCCCGGCACGGATCCAGTGCTGAAGCACGAGTATGTGGCCATCGTCTCGCACCTGGACACGTGGGTGGGCACGAAGACCGGCAGCGATGTGATTTACAACGGCGCGGTCGATAACGCCGGCGGCATCGCCGTCATGTTGGAAGCTGCGCGAGTGCTGAGTGCCCAGGGCGGGGCGAAGCGGTCGGTGCTGTTCTTCGCGACCACTGCAGAAGAGAAGGGATTGCTGGGCTCGGACTATTTCGTCGAGCATCCATCGCTGCCGTTGCGACAGATCGTCGGCGCGATCAGCGTGGATGGGCTCATGGCCTTTCACGACTTCGCCGGCATCGTTGCGCTTGGTGCCGAGCACTCCACCTTGGGGCGCATGTCGCTCGAGGCGGCACGAGCCATCGACGCGGTGCATGCCCCCGATCCGATCCCCGGTCGGGGCAATCTGGCGCTGAGCGATCAATATCCGTTTCTGCGCATGGGCATTCCCGTCTTGTTCCCCAATCCGGATCGCGGCCGGACTCGCAGCGGAGGCATGGACGTAACGACCTGGGATGAATATGAATCGCGCCATTATCACCAACCGTCCGATGACATGAGCTTGCCGCTGCAGTGGGACGTGGCCCAGCGCTGGGGCCAGTACATCTATGGTGCGATTGCAGCGGCCGCGAACGCGCCGGAGCGTCCGTTGTGGTACGAGGGCGATGAACTCGCGGCTGTATTTGCACCTCAGGCACAACGTGCGCCCCGAGGTGAGCCGTAGCAGTTGCGACTAACCGGTTGGCAACATGCGACGTTGGGCGTGATCGTCGCTGCCGGGATCGCGAAGTTGCGCCAGAGCTTCGGCGAGCTCACTGGCGAAGTACGGTTTTCTGAGGAACGGCCAATCGCGGCCGTGCGCGAGCGATTCGTCCAAGGTTTCGCCGGCGTAGCCGGAGCTGAGCAGTATTTTGATCCCCGGCCGCAGTTGCTCGGCTTGTTTGGCCAGTTCTACGCCGTTGATGCCGCCGGGCATGATCACATCGCTCAGCAGCACGTCGATCGGCGCCTTCGAGTGCAGGATGCGCATGGCTTCCTCCGCGTTCCCGGCGCGTAGCACATGATGACCGAGATCGGCGAGCATGACTTCCACGATCCCGGCGACCGATGGATCGTCTTCAGCCATCAGGATATTCCACGAAACGTCTGAGTGTTTGATCGGCCGCTCGGGAACTGCTTCCGGCGCTTGCACGGCGACGCCGATCGGCAAGTACACGCTGAAAGTGGTGCCTGCACCGGGCGCGCTGCGTACTTGGACTTCGCCGCCTGACTGGCGCACGAATCCATACACCTGACTCAAGCCCAGGCCGGTCCCTTTGCCCGGTAGCTTGGTGGTGAAAAAGGGCTCGAAGATCCGGCTCATCACCGCTTCGTTCATGCCCTCGCCGCAATCGCTGACAGTGACCTGGCAGTAGCGCCCTGGTGCAAGATTCGACACCTCTGAGTCCCGCAGTTCGACGACTTGCGTTTGCACGACGATTTCGCCGCCGGTGGCACTGGCGTGGGTCGCGTTCACGAGCAGATTCAACAGGGATGCTTCGAACTGCGCGGGATCGATCAGCGCGATCGCTTCGTCAGGGCACAAGCGCAGCACCAGCGTGATCGACTCTCCGGTAGCGCGTTTCAGCAGTGGCTCGCATTCGCGGATCAGCTCGTTGAGGTCGCTGGCCTGGGGTTGCAGCGGCTGACGACGTGCGAAGGCCAACAGTTGAGCAGTGAGTCGTTCGCCGCGGCGTGCGGCGGCGAGGGCCGCTTCGCCGAGCCGTTTGCGTCGAGCGGCGTTCTCTGGATGTTTGAGAATCACATCCAGCGCGCCGATCACGACGGTGAGCAGATTGTTGAAATCGTGAGCGACGCCGCCGGTCAACCGGCCGAGCGCATCGAGCCGTTGCGCATGCATCAGCGCAGCTTCCGCTTCGGATCTGGCGGCGATGGCTTCAGCGGCGAGCTTTTCGGCAACCAGGAGATCGCGCAGCTGTTGCTCGCTGCGCAGGGCGGCTTGCAAGGCCAGCGCTTCGACTCTGCGATCGTGAAGTGCCGCGATCAGCGTCAATAGCAGAATAAAGAACGTGCCCGTGGCCAGACCGACGGCCAGTACGATGGAATTGACGCCAGCGGGCTCGATCTTCTGGAGTGCGCTCGCGTCGACATCGAGGCCCAGCATGGCGCAGTAGTGCATGCCAACGATGGCGACGCCCAGTACGCATGCGCCCAGTACGCGCTGCGCGCCCGTCGTCTCCTTTGCAGCCATCACCAGTGCGCCCGTCGATGCGCTGAATGCGATCAGGAAGGCCAGGACTGCGTACTTCGGATCGTAGGTCAGCACCACAGGGGTGTGCAGAGCTGCCATGCCGACATAATGCATGGTGCAAATGCCGCCGCCCATGATCACACCGCTGATGAGTTGTCGATGCGGCGACGGGTGTCGGGAGGAGAAGAAGAAAGCGAATGCGGTCGTCGCCATCGCCAGCGCGAGCGACAACAGCGTGAGGTCGACCTGATAGCGCACTTCGCCGCCCGGATCGAAGCCGAGCATTGCGATGAAGTGCATCGACCAGATGCTCAGGCCCAGTGCCACCCCTGCCGCGGCGATCCAGGCCATGCGCCACGCGCCGCCATGGGCCCGCACGCGACGGAATAGATCCAACGCGGTCCAGGAACCGAACCACGCCGTGAGGATGGACAAGACGACGAAAATAGGATGATGGGCCGCGTGCATGTCTTCTGAGCACACTTCCGTGCTGTGGGGCCGGTCCTGCGCATCCCTGCGCTCCCCGGCATTCGAGCATCCTGCCCAGCACAGCATAGAGCTAGAAAAAAAGACAAAACAATAGGGCGACCCGGGTTTTGCACTCGGGTGTCCGCCGAAAGGCGTTGACAAGTCAGTCAGACTGTCGCCGCGCGCCGACAGCGGAGGATTTTAGCGCAGCGGTTGCAGCTCTTCGTCGCTCCACGGCTCGTCACGATGTGACACGACGCCGCGGATGGATTTAACGGTGCGCGCATCGATGGGGCTCGCTTCATTGCCCCACGAGCGACGCACGTACGTGAGAATCGATGCGATCGTCTCATCATCGAGCGCGGTGCCGAGCCCCGGCATGGCGAGTTGATCGACCTTGCCATTGAGCACGATACGAACCACCGCCTGCGGCGAGCCGTTCACCCATTGCGACCCGGCGAGCGCGGGGGCGAGGCCCTTCATTCCCTGGCCCTCTTCTTGATGACAGGCAGCGCACACGGCGAACGAGCCACGCCCTTTGTCATAGAGGGCGCGTTGTTCGGGTGTCAGTTTTGCGAGTGACGCGGCCGTGTCCACTGCGGAGCCACGCCAGCGCAGGAACGTCGCCAGCTGTGCGGCTCTGGGCGCATCGGTCGCGCCGCTCGCAGCGTATGTGAGGAGCGCTTTCGGCTCTGCGGCCAGATAGGCCATCCGTTTCGAACCGTCGTCGGCTCGCGGGATGAGGCGATCGATGCCGTCGAGCAAGGCAGTACGGACCCACGGGTTCGTCTTTGGTCTGTCTCTTATACACATCTGACGCTGC
>NZ_LSRW01000090.1:0-22602 GCF_003104955.1 Steroidobacter cummioxidans
CGCTGATAGCACCGGCTTCGGCCTCTCATGGCTGCGGGTTCAGGTGGGGGTACCTGCGGGGGTATCTCGGTTCTTGAGGTCCTCTAGTCCCTGAAAAACGCTCAAAAATGCCGATCGCTCAACTCCTGCCGGGGGCACCAGTCCCAACTTCTCGTCTCGCAGCCGCTCTAACACATTGGAAGGGCGGGGCGAGACCGCGGTTCAAAGTGTCGACCGAGGTTTTGCCCGCTTCCCATCGAACCGAGGACACAACCATCCTCAGATGAGGGCGCCGTTAGATGGCGAGTGCTTCAAGGTTGCCGAAGGCGACGGCTCTCAAACGTGTTGCGGGGCTGTGGCTCGAATCGACATGCGGTCCTGCTGATTCCGGCAGGCTCACGCCGTTGTGAGGGCATCGTTCCAGCGCGCCCCAGCGTTTGCTCCACTGATCCATCCATTCTGGAATCCGGTTTTGCGTAGATGCCGGGGGCGCCTCGCTCGCTTCACGCCCAGTGGCGGAACATCGCCGCAAGTGCGATGCGTACGGCAGTCGAGTTTGTGCTTGACGCGCGGCGGACAGCTGTGAAGCCTTGCAGGTGAACAAAACTTGAGCACGCAAGAATCGAGCAAGTTTTCTCGGGAAAGAATAGAGCAGCCGTCCTTTATCCACAGGGTTGCGCACAGCTTCTGTGGACGACGGTCACGTTCGATCTCGACAAGCGCGTGGACGACACTGTCAAGGTGCCGTCGCCAGTTCAACTGGCATGTTGGACTGCAGCCGGGGCCGATAGGCTGCTTGTTGCGTTTACTCTGTCGGCGAGTCGCGGAACGACGGCGCGTTCTGCCTCAAGTGGGCATGCATTACACAGGGACGAAATCGCGATTCTGAGTGACTCATCGAAGCCTCGAACGGGTTGACCGCAGCTGTCGATTCGCTCCAACGCAAGGGCCTTCTCTTCCTCCAGCACCCGAATGCGCTCCTCGATGGCCTTGATGACTGTGCGCGTGGTTGCCTGGAGCAAACGGTCCACGAACTGCTCGATGTCGCGTTCGATCCTCCGCAACTCGATCTGCAGCTCTTACCCAAGTTCGGCTTGTCGCGGCAAGCATGCCAGGCCCAGCAGGGTCGTTCGCACAGCGTCCTCCAGCGGGGTGTGTGGTTCCTGACCCAGTGCCTCGATGAGTCGCGCATTGCTCATGCGTATGGGTTGCCGCCAGAGATAACGCATTTCGAGCAACTCGCGTGCGGTAACGACGAAGGGCGCGGCGAGACGCAACAGCCACCAAGGGAACGCCCGCGTTCTTGGCGTCATACCCGTCTCACGCTCGACAACCAGACAGACCGCTGCGGCCATGCGCGAGCCATCGTCGTCCCAATGGCCAGCTGTGTGGAAGGTGGCGAATGATTCCAACTGCTGGCGCCGCGCCAGCAGTTCAACGATGGTGCGAGCTACGTCTGGCAGATACGCCCATTGATGTCCGATGCCGCCATTCCCAGGCATGTTCACGACCGACACCGGCTGCCCCGGCTTGATCAGGCCCTGCGAAAACCAGTTGTTGCCGGCGTTTGGGCCGAAGAAATCTCCAGCCCTGACGATGATTACGCGAGCGCCTCGATGCGTGGCCGCCTGCAGTCGTCGCTCCAGTTCGACACGGATCGCACCTTTGCGCGTCGAAGGGTGCTGGGGGGAATCTTCGCCGAGCGTGGGAAACGCGTCTGGACCGTAGTTGTAGATCGTGCCGGGTAGAACGATGGTCGCTCGCCTGGCCACGGCCGCGGCGATTGTGTTGTCGATCATCGGCAGCACCAGCTCGGACCATTTGCGATAGCCGGGTGGATTGACGGCATGAACGAGCACGTCGCAATCGCGCGCGGCCCGAAGTACATCATCGGCATTCATGGCATCGCCACGTACCCATTCGATGCCCTCACGGCGCTCCTCCGGCTGTGCCAAGCCGCGCTTTACAGCTCGCACTTGCCATCCCGTATCTCGAAGCTGGCGCGCCACTTCGCCGCCAATGCCGCCGGTCGCGCCGAGCACCAGGACTCGATTGTCGTTCGTCATGTCGCAGCTCCTATAAATCTGTAGTAGGGAAAGTGTGCGGCGAGCGCCGCCTCGAAGGAATTGGCGAACGTAAGCTAGCTGCTATACATTTATGTATGGCACAAGAAATCGGTTGGGAGCTCTATCGCTCCTTTTTGGCGGTGCTGTCGTCGGGCTCGCTGTCTGGGGCGGCACGCTCCCTGGCCATCACGCAGCCGACGGTGGGTAGACACATTTCCGCGCTCGAGAAATCTCTCGGCTTGCCCTTATTCACTCGCTCACAGGCCGGTCTGTTGCCGACGGAGGCGGCGCTGTCACTGCGGCCTTACGCGGAATCGATGAGCAGCACTGCGGCGGCGTTGCGTCGTGCGGCCGAAAGTCACGGCGGCGCAGTGAAGGGCACGGTGCGCATCTCGGCCAGTGAAGTCGTGGGTGCAGAAGTGCTGCCTCCCATTCTCGCCCGGTTGCGCGCCGAGCATCCGCAGCTCCGGGTGGAGCTGGTGTTGACCAACCGTGTTCAGGACCTCGTACGCCGAGAGGCCGATATCGCCGTGCGCATGACGCCTCCAAAACAGGAAGTGTTGCTCGCCAAACGGGTCGATGCCGCGACGCTAGGTTTGTATGCACATCAAGACTATCTGAAGCAGCACGGAGTGCCGCGCAGCTTGTCCGACCTCGAGCACCATTCGTTGATCGGCTTCGACGAAGAGACGCCGTTCCTGCGCGCTGCCAGGCGCTCCATCCCTCAATGGAGTCGCGATGCGTTCTGCCTGCGAACCGACAGCGATCTGGCTCAGCTGGCGCTGATACGCGCAGGGTGTGGAATCGGCGTGTGCCAGGTCAGGATCGCAAGGCGCGATCTGTCGCTGGTGCGTGTACTGTCGCGACATTTTGAGATGAAACTCGAGACCTGGATAACGATGCACGAGGACCTGCGGAGCAGCCCCCGCTGCAAGGTGACGTTCGACGCACTGGTCCGTGGCTTGGGTAAGGCATGACCTACGGACTTCGATGTCCTATGGTCGGTTCGCAGGCCGGCTAAATAACATGGCTCGATGCGGCGGATGCAGCCTATTCGTATCGATAGATGCGATTTCAACGACGGTGACGCCAATCGCATCCGAAGGATGCAGAAAAAGTGGATCGATGCGAACTTGCTGATGATGGGCGCCGCCTTCAGCGCGAAGGCACTTGGCCTCGGGGCATGCGGCCTACGTGACGTGGAGTGATGCCGTAGTGTGCTTTGAAAGCGCGAGTGAAGCTGGCTGAGTCACGGTAGCCCACTTGCGCGGCGACGGAAGCCACGCGCTCGCTGGCATCTTCCAGCAGTGTCCATGCTCTTCGCAGTCGTTCACGCTGCAAGTATGCAAAGACAGTTTCACCGAACTCCATATGAAAACCTTCGGCCAGCAGGGTACGGTTCAAGCNGCCGAAGCGAAAACGTTGACAAGCGACTGCAAAATGTATGAGGCTGTTCCGGATTGTTGGTGATGACGGTGCGGGCCCGCTGCACGAGCTGTCGTGTTCGGGCCGGCAAGAGGCGGCGGCGGTAGGTGTCGCTCAGGCTGGCCAGCACCTCGCATAGTAATTGCTGTCCGCGTGCCGCGGTGTAAGCGCGTCCCACCGCGCCGGTGAATCGGAAGGCGAGGGCATCTCGCACGATCTCCGCCGCGCCTTGTGTGATCATCCAAGGTTTGCGGACGATTCGAGTGCACTGTTGAAGCGTGACAGGGGTGTGACCCAACGCCTCGGCCATCGCGAGGCCCAAGCCCCATTGTGTTTCGATGGCTTCCAACGTGCCCACGATCGCGATGGTGTACCACGGACCCGCGCGGGGCACTCGCCACTGCACGCGAGCGCCGGGTGGAAGATAAGTGACCATGGCGTAAGTCGCGTTCTCGTCCCCTTGTTCAGTGTGGATGGCGAAACCGCTCAATCTCAATTGCACGATCACAAGAGCATCGCCAGTCATCGAATAGTTCGAGGCGGGCGTTCGTGTCAGCGCGGAAAGCATCACGCACAAATCTGGACGCGGCCGACATATCCATTGGCGGCCCTGCTGCGTTTCCGACTCGTATCTAATCTCCAGCAGCCCCGCGGTCAGCTCGATCGCGTTGTGCTTCTCAGCGGGCGCATTGCAGAGCGCCCGAAGGTCAACGACGTTCGGCGGCTCGGCAGCCGTCGGGGATAACTCTTTGCGTCTGAGCTTCGTCACGGAATGAAGTAGACCGTGTTCTCCGGGCTCACTGCAAGTCTGACGATTCGCATGATCGTCCGGACGATCTGCATAGGCCTCTGCCGGTCACCTGCGTCCTAGCTGAACAGGGGAGGCCAGCATGAAAAGTTCTGAACTTCGTGGCGCGATTACATCGTCAATGGTCATGGCGAGCCTGTTGTGCGCGGATCCAGGTGTTGCTCAGGACTCGCTGGCGTTGGAGGGCGTGGTGGTAACCGCCAGCAAGCGTGCCGAACGCCTGGTCGACGTGCCGGCCGCGATCGATACCTTGAGTGGTGACACACTAGAGAAACTTGGCGCCGGCGGTTTCAGCGATTTCGCTGAGCTGGTGCCCAATCTCGATCAGCGCAGCGCAGGTGCGCCCGGTGCTGGCACTGTGATCATTCGCGGCTTGAACTCGGGGCCGCAACAGACGACCAGCACCGTTGGTTTTTATCTGGACGATGTTCCCTTTACGGCCTCGGGTTCGCTTGCGGTGGGCTCGGTCGTCACGCCCGATCCGGATCTGGCGGACATCGACAGTATCGAAGTATTGAAAGGGCCGCAGGGCACGCTGTACGGCGCGAGCAGCCTGGGCGGTTTGATTCGCATCATCAGCAAACGTCCCGATCTGGCTGAGTTCAGCGGGTCTGCTTCCATGTCGGGTTCAGCGGTCGATGGCGGCGGCACGGGCCATGGCATGCGCGCGTCGCTGAACGCTCCGATCAGCCAGGACCGAATCGGTTTGCGCCTGTCGGCGTTCCATCGGCGGGATCCCGGTTTTGTCACCAACACTGGCACCGGCAGCGAGGACGTCAATGACGCGACCGTGTACGGCGGCCGACTCAGCCTGTTGAGCGCGTTCGGTGAGACCGTCGATCTGTTGCTTGCTGGCTTCTATCAGAAGATAGAAGCGGGCGGATTTTCTTATCAGGACCATGTGACGGACACGATGCAGCCTGCATTCGGGCCACGCACGTTCTCCAATTATTTCGATCCTACCTACGAGGCGGAATACCAGACGCTCTCGGCAACGCTCAACTGGACGCTCGGCCCTGGTGTGCTTACATCGACGCTGGCGTATGGCGAGTATCAGACCCAACTGTTCGCGGATTACACGCAGATATATGGGCCTGCGCTCGCCGAAGTGCTGCCCGTCGGCACTGGATTGAAGGGAGATCCGTCACCGCAGATGGAAAAGACCACGGTCGAAATCCGCTATGCCTCCGAACGGATCGACGCGTTCGAGTTCATCGCGGGCTTGTTCCACACAGACGAACGGAACAGCTATCCCATTGCAATGACCGCAGAGAATCAAGCCACGGGGGCCGTGCTCCCAGCACCATTCGGGAATGTGCTGACCACGGTCACCCGCTCGGACTATCGGGAGCAGGCGGCGTTCGCGAATCTGACCTACTACTTCACGGATGCCGTCGATCTCACGCTCGGCGCTCGTTACGCACAGAACGATCAGAAGGCGGCTGCAACCCGCTCGGGTCTGTTGCTGGGCGTGTTCGTGCCGACCACGAGTGGATTCGCTTTTGACGACCACGCGACGACCTATCTCGCGACGCTGCGCTGGCGGTTGACGCCGGCGCTGAGTTCGTTCGTGCGTGCCGCGAGCGGATATCGCCCCGGCGGTCCGCAGACCAATTCCTTGTTTCCCGACGCGAGGCCGTTCGAGGCCGATACGGTCTGGAACTACGAGGTCGGGGTGAAAGGCTCGTTCCCCGAGCGACGCGTTGGATTCAGCGCTTCCGTCTATCACATCGTCTGGGATGACATTCAGCTCAACACGCTGCGCGGTGGTTTCGTGTTCCAGGGCAACGGCGGCAAGGGCGAGGTCAATGGCTTCGAGCTCGAAGCGCATGCATCGCTCATCGACCATCTCTCGGTCGCGCTGAGCCTCGGCTATAACGACACCGAAATCGTCAGCATCGATGCCGAATCCTCGGCGTCCCTCGGCGCCGCCAAGGGCGATCCGTTCCCGTTGTCACCCAAGTGGGGTGGCGCGCTGATGTTCGATTATCGAATGCCGCTGGTGGCGGATTGGGTCGGCACTGCGGGTGTCTCCGTGAAGTACACGGGAGAGCGCCCTTCATCGTTTTCCAACACCGTGCTGAATCCCAACGTCGACTTGCCCGACTACACAACCCTCGACCTGCGTGCCGGTCTCGAGAACGGTCCGTGGCGGCTCGCGTTGCGTGTGGATAATGTCACCAACGAAGCCGGCCTGGCCTCGTTCTCGACCGACAAGCTGTTCGCTGGCCAGTTCGTGCCATCGACCGCCATTCTCATTCGGCCGCGCACGTATGGTTTGACCTTGTCGATGGATTTCTAAGCGCGCTGTCAGGTGGCTTGTTCGTGATGTGCTCGACCAGACCTACGATCCCTGCGAGGCCGCTGTCCGGCCGCGCATGCTGTCGATATGTGATGACATTACGATCCAGATCGAAGCGCGGATTACGCAGCGGGTACTGCAACACATGGAGCGTATCGGCGCGCGCCCTCGGTACAATCGCGAAGCGCAAGCTCTAAAGGCCGCGCTTTGTCTTTTCGGTCAGGGCGCGGGCCGCCACCAGGGTGTTGTGCAGGAGCATGGTGATTGTCATCGGCCCGACACCGCCCGGCACCGGTGTAATGTGCGAGGCCTTCAAACGCACCGCTTCGAAATCGACGTCGCCGACGATACGTCCATCGGGCAATCGATTTATGCCGACATCGATCACCACCGCGCCGGTTTTCACCATCGGAGCGACAATGAGGTTGGGGCGGCCCGCGGCGACCACCAGGATGTCGGCGAGAATGGTGAACTGAGCGAGGTCGCGCGTCTTCGCGTGGCAGATACAAACAGTCGCGTCTTTTTGCATGAGCATCAGCGCGGTCGGCTTGCCGACGATGTTGCTGGCGCCGACCACGACCACGTTCTGTCCGGCGATCGGGATCTGTTCGGCTTCGAGTAATTTCTGGACTCCGAACGGTGTACACGGTGAAAACACGGTCGAGCCCAGCACCAGGCCGCCGACGTTATACATGTGGAATCCATCCACATCCTTTTCGACCGAGATGCGCTCCAGGACGGCACGTACCGACAGATGCGCTGGCAACGGCAACTGCACCAGAATGCCGTGAACGGTGTCGTCTTCATTCGCGGCATCGATCACGGCAAGCAGCTCGGGCAGCGTGATCGAGGCGGGCAACTCGACGGTCGCCGACTCGATGCCGACCTCACGACACGCCTTTGCTTTGTTGGAAACATACAGCCGCGACGGGGCGTCGGTGCCGACCAGGATGACGGTAAGTTTTGGTCGTACGCCGCTGCTTGCCAGGAAGTCGGAGATTTCCGTCGACAAGCCGGCACGTAATCGCCGTGCATGCTTGATTCCGTCGATGATCTTGGCGCTCAAGCGGATCCCGGGCTCAAAGTTCCATACACAAGTGTATAGAATACCGTAGGGCAGTGGGTTGGCAAGTCCTAAAGCATAGAGGATTGGGGCGAGCACTTGCGTCAAGCGAAGCTGCGACGTGAGGCCCCGGTTGCGATACCATGCGGCTCGATCCGGATGCTCCACGGGTTGAGTCCCGTACTTATGAAGAGAAGCAAAGTGGCCGCAGATTCCATCCCCGTCACGGGTAGAAGAAAGTCGCGCGAGGACTGGATCGCCGCGGCTCGCAAAGTGCTGGTGACGTCCGGCGTGGATAGCGTCAAGGTCGATCGTCTCGCCAATGATCTGCGCGCCACGCGCGGCAGCTTCTATTGGCACTTCGCCGATCGCGATGATCTGCTGAATGCATTGCTGCACGATTGGGAAGTAAACAACTACGTCGCCATCTCGACCATTCGCGCGCGCTGGGCCAGTTCGGCGCCCGACCTGACTGAACTCGTCGAGTTGTGGGTTGGGGAAGGGACGGAGTCTCCTGCGTTCGGCATGGCGATTCGTACCTGGGCGCGCGGCGATGCGAAGGTCGAAGATGTCATGCACCGGGTCGACAACGAATGGATAAGTCTGGTGCAGCTGCTGTTCTCGCCGGACATCTACGATCCATCCGAGCGCCTGGTTCGCGCCCGTGTCGTGTACTTCCACCAGGTCGGCTACCACGCCCTTGCTTTGCGAGAGCCGCCAGAGGAACGCCTGCGCCTGATTCCTTACTACTACAAAGTGCTCATGGGACGTGAGGCGGGCGACAACCTGCTCAGTACTCTGCGCGCGCTGGAACGAAGCGAGCCCGAGACGCCGAGCAAAACCCGCCGAGTCAAGGCACGCTCGAAAGCCACATCGACGCGACTGAAGAGAAGTTGACGGGCCCATTGTGGAACGCGCGCGCGCCTGCGTCTTAGCCGATCGGATTCCCGACGAGACGGTGACAGCGAGACATGCAAATGCCCAGTGATCCCTCCAAGGCGCCCTTCGGAACGCTCCTGGCGCCGACCATGGCGGTCGCGCGATTTACCGACGGCGAATGGCGAGCGCACGAGCTACGGCCCACGGGCACGATCGAGCTACATCCGGCGGCGCATGTGCTGCACTATGCGAGCACGTGTTTCGAGGGTTTCAAGGCTTACCGTTGGTCCGACGGCAGCATTCATTTGTTTCGCGTGGATCGTCACATCGAGCGGCTACGCCAGAGTGCACGTTCATTGTTTTTGCCCGAGCCCGATCCGAAACAACTGCTGGAGATGATTCAGGCGACGGTCGAGGACAACCGCGATAGCGTTCCCGAGGCTCCCGGGTCGTTGTACCTTCGCCCGGTGCTGTTTGGTACCACGCCGAACATCGGTGCGGCCGGAACGCCTTCCGCGGAGGCGCAACTCATCGTGCTCGCGAGCCCGGTGTGGGATTACTTCGGTCTCAAACCGCTGCGCATCCTGGTCGATGATGTCCATTCGCGGAGCGCGGCGCTCATGGGCTGCGTAAAGACCGGAGGAAACTATGCAGCCGCCCTCGGTCCCACGCTCGAAGCCCGACGGCGACATCAGACCGATCAGGTCTTGTTTGCTCCAGCGGGCGAGATCCAGGAGACGGGTGCCGCCAACTTCCTCCTGCTGCGTCAGGGACGGTTGCTCACCCGAAAGCTCGACACGGCCATCTTGCACGGCGTGACCCGGGATTCGTTGTTGACGCTGGCGAGAAGCGAAGGATACGCCGTTGAGGAAAGATCGTTCGACGTGCGTGAGATGTTGGAATGGACGCGCGATGGCGAGGCTGCGCTATCCGGTACAGCGGCCGTGCTCGCCGGCGTCGGCGTGCTGATTCACAATGACCAGGAACATCGGGTCGGAAATGGCGAGGTCGGCGAGCTGACTCGAGCGCTGCGAGCGAAGTTGATTTCGATCCAGCGGGGCGAGGCGCCGGATCGATTCGACTGGACTCGCCGGGTATAAATGAGTCGGCGCCGTCGCGCCGCTTTCGTATCAGGCCTCGACGTCCGGCGTACGCCGCGTCAGCAACGGCGCTAGTCGCCACAACAGCAGCGCTGCACCCAGAGCCACGCAGCCCAGAGTCATATAAACCTGCGCATAGCTTGCCACGCTGGCGGTGTTACTTGCCGCCGGCTGGCTGGGGATGCTCTGGGCCGTGAGTCGTGCGATGTGACCAGCAATGAAGCTGGAGGCCGAGTAGGCGAGGAAGAACGCGCCCATCATGACGCCGACGATGCGCTGGGGCGCGAGCCGGGTGACCATCGCCATGCCGACGGGTGCCAAGCACAGCTCGCCGCTGGTGAGCAGGAAAAAGGTCAGTACGAACCAACCCAACGCGATTTTCTCGCCGGCTTCGGTGAGGTTGAGACCCAGGCTGAGCGCTAGAAATGCCAGCCCGACTTGAACGATGGCGAACGTGAACTTCATGGCGGCGGAGGGTTCGCGCTTACGGCGCCCGAGATACATCCAGAGGCTGCTGGCCAGCGGCGCGCCAAGAATGACGAAGATCGACGGCAGCCCTTGAAACATCGGGGCGGGAATTTCGTAGCCGAGCACGTGTCGATCCACCATGCGATCGGCGAAGACATTCAGCGAGCTGCCCATTTGCTCATAGAGAGCCCAGAACGCGATCGTGAACACGAGCAAGGTCGCGCACACCAACAATCGATCTCGCTCTTGCGGCGTACAGCGGGCGAACGCGTAGTACAGGATCGCGGCGCCAGTGATGGTGCCGAACGCGGCCAGCATGGGCCCGATGATGTCGCGCCGGTTCATGATCAACCACACCATCAGGACCAGTCCGATCGTTGCGAGGTAGATCAAAGCTTCCCGACTCAGCCGAGCCACCGTGGGCTGGCGGAGCCAGTCAGCGTTCGGGGGCTCGGCATACCCCAGCAGATGCCGTTGGCCTCGTAAGAAAACGAACAACCCCGCCAGCATGCCGATGCCAGCCAGGCCAAATCCATAGTGCCATCCGTAGGTTTGGCCGAGCCAGCCGCACAACAAGGGCGCGGCTGCGCCGCCGATATTGATGCCCATGTAGAAAATGGTGAAACCCGCATCGCGCCGCGAGTCATCGGGTCGATACAACGCGCCAACCAGCGTGGAGGTGTTTGGTTTGAGGAAGCCGACGCCGACGATGATGAGCGCCAGGCAGAGATAGAAGATCTGCACCGAGGCTTCGATAGCGATGCCGAAATGTCCCGTCACCAACAGCACGGCGCCCAGCGTCACCGCCTTGCGCGCGCCGAGGTAGCGGTCTGCAATTGCTCCCCCCAGCAGCGACGTCATGTAGACCAGCGCGGTGTAGGCTGCATAGATCAGGAAGCTCTCCTGTTCGGAAAACAAGAAGTGCTGCATCAGATAGAAGATGAGCAGAGCACGCATGCCGTAGTAGCTGAACCGCTCCCACAGCTCCGTGGCAAAGCAGATGAACAGCCCACGTGGGTGCTCAGAGAACATGCCCGATGAATGCGCCAAGCTTCAGACCTCGACTGGAAGAGACTTAGACGCAGGCGCCGGCAGCTGCCACAACCGCGCAAACAACAATCGATGACCGCCATTGCGGGAGTCGCCGCATGCTGCGTCTATGTCCTGGGCAGAACGCGAAACGTCTCGGCGAGGCGACCTTGGGAGGAAAGAAATGACAACGATGCGAACGCTCATGGTCGGCTCGGCCGTGATGTTGGCGATGCTCGGCACCGCGGGGTGTGGGAAACCTGAACCAGCCGCAACCTTCGCGACCGTACCGGCCAATGCTTCCAGGCAGGTGACGACACTGGCGGACGAGTTGCTGGCGTATTTCGAGCAGAACTCTGCCTTGGTGAAACTACAGCGGGGCCAGCAAATCGATGCTTTCGATCCGATCACGATCGAGGCGGCGCGGGCGGATGCGAAGTACGGTCGAGACGCGTTGCAAAGGCTCGATGCCATCCCGGTCGACAGTTTGCCGGCGGAACAATGGCTGCTCGCGAAGCTGTTACGGCACACCTTTACGACTCAGGCCAACGCCGAGGATAGCTACTGGTTCGATTTCGCGGTGACACCGTATGCCAGCTGGTGGCAGTTGACGGCCCATCAGATACTGGCCGGGCACAAGTTCGAGAGCGCGAGCGACCTCGAGCACTATCAGCAGCTGCTGGATTCCTATGGCGCGACGCTGGATCAAGTCGCTGCCAAGACGCGAGCGCAGAGCGAGCGTGGTGTTCGGGTCGCTCAACCTGCCATCCCTGGTGTCGTTGCAATGTTTCGGGGGCTGCGAGCCTCCGCGGCCGCAACTTTGGTGCCCGCGTCCGACCGGCTCGAGAAGTTGCCAGCCGATCAGGCGGCGGCTTTCACGGCGGCAGTCGAGAACAAACTCGAAGAGCGCATTCTCCCCGGCTACGATGCCGTCATCTCGATCTTCGGCGACGACTATGTCCGCGACGCGCCCGCGCAGGTCGGGATGGGCAATCTTCCTGGCGGCAAGCAAGAATATCTGAAGCGGATCGTCGATCAGACCGGGCTCAGGCTGACCCCTGAGCAGATTTACGATCTTGGCCAGAAACGAGTTGCCGAGATCGATGAGCGGATGAGCGCCGTGCGCGAGCGGCTTGGATTCAAGGGTGGCCGCGAGGAGTTCCAGGCGAGCTTGCGCAAGGATCCGCGCTTCATCGCCAACTCACCGCAAGATATGGAGCAACGCTATCTCGCTTACACCAAGCGCTTGGAGCCGCACCTCGGGCGGTATTTCTCTCGACTCCCCAAGGCACCATATGGAGTCGCGCGGCTTGCGGCAGCAGCGGAAGCCGGAGTGACCTACGGTTACTATCAGCCGCCGACGCTTGCCAACCCGATGGGCATCTACAATTACAACGCTTCCCAGCTCGAGAAGCGCTCGCTGCTCCCCGCCGCGCATCTGATGTATCACGAGCTGGTGCCCGGACATCACTTCCACCTGGCCTTGCAGCAGGAGAACTCGACCGCGCATCCGTTGCGAGAATTCCTGCTGTATGGCGCATTCAACGAGGGCTGGGCCGAATATGCGGCGAGTCTCGGCGATGAGATGGGGTTGTACGAGGATCCGTACGATCTCTACGGGCACCTCACGATGCAGGCGTTCCTTGCCTCGCGCCTGGTTGTCGACACGGGGATGAATTATCTAGGCATGTCGCTTCAGGAGGCGCGCGCCTTCATGAAAGCGCACACGTTCGAGTCGGATGTTCAGATCGATTCGGAAACCCTGCGCTATTCCACCGACATCCCGGCTCAGGCGCTCGGCTATTGGTTGGGATATGAAAAGTTCTGGGAATTGCGCCGCCGAGCCGAGCAGACGCTGGGTTCGAGCTTCGACATCCGAGCTTTCCATGCGGCGGCGATCGGCGAGGGGGCAATGCCGCTCGACGTGCTGGAACAGCATCTCGATCGTTACATTGCGCAGGCCGTGTCGACGCATGAGCGAGCAACGGCCCAATGAAACTGCTCATTCATGCCGCCGCGCTGGCGTCAGTCGCGTTGGGATGGTTGCTGGGCTCGGACGCCTTCGCAAGCGCCTCGGTGCGAGCTGTCACGGTGACGTTGAGTCGCGACATTGCGGCCAATGCCGAGACCGGCAGGTTGTTCGTGATCGTGACCGATCGGACGGACCAGGAGCCGCGCTTGGTCACACCGTTCACCGCTGCCTACTATTTCAACGACGCCTCGATGGAGTACGCGCCATTCTTCGGGCAGGACGTCGAGGCGCTACAGCCCGGCGCGAGTGTCAGGCTGTCGGGGAAGGAGCAGGGGTATCCCTTCGCTCGTCTTTCCGAACTGCCTCCAGGCGAGTATTCGATCCAGGCGGTGCTACATCGCTACGAGAGAGTGACGCCCGCGCACGGCAAGACGATCTGGCTGCCGATGGACGATTGGGAAGGAACGCAATTTCATCTCTCGCCCGGCAATTTCTATAGCGACGTGCGGCGGATCAAGATCGTGGCCGGCGAAGGTTTCAATCTGTCGCTGACGCTCGGCGCTCGAATTCCTCCAGTCGAGCAGCCGGCGGATACGAAGTATCTGAAGTTCAGGAAGTTTCGCAGCGAGCTGGCGTCGCGGTTCTGGGGACGCGACATGCCGGTCGGGGTGAATGTCTTGTTGCCGCAAGGGTATGAGGAACATCCCAACCGTCGCTATCCGGTCGTATTCCACATGGGGCATTTCATGGAGTTCACGCCGCTGCGCTTCCCGACCAGCGAACCGGAACGAACCACGGAGCCCGCGCCTCAAGGCTCGCCACGCTGGCTCTGGGAGAACTGGTCCGCCGCGGATACTCCGAGGGTCATCGTCGTCACGCTGCTGCACCCGACACCGTTTTATGACGATTCCTACTTCGTGAACTCGGCGAACACCGGGCCATGGCAGGACGTGTTGATGCAGGAGCTGCTCCCTTACATCAATCGTGAATTCCGTACGATCGATGCGCCGTGGGCGCGCACGATGTTCGGCGGCTCGACCGGCGGCTGGATTTCGCTCTATACCCAGGTCACGCAGTCCGAATCGTTCGGCGGCGCCTGGATCTATTGCCCGGACATGGTGGACTATCGCGCGTTGCTGAACACGGACATGTACGCGGAAAAGAACTACTACGCTCCGGACGGCTACAAGTGGCTGCAGCCGGAGCGACCGTACTCACGAACGGTGACCGGTGGATGGTCGGTATCGGCGCGCCAGTTCGGTCAGCTATCGCGTGCGCTCGGCAACAGATCGCGTAGTGGCGAATGGATCGATGCCTATGCCGCGATGTTTGGCCCGGTGGGCCCCGACGGCTATCCGGTGCCATTGATCGACTGGAACACCGGCGCGATCGACCATCGCGTGGTGAAAACCTGGCGCGACAACGGCTTCGACCTGCGCCACTATCTGGAGAACAACTGGAAGACGGTGGGGCCGAAGGTGCGCGGCCAGTTGTTTTTCCTGTGCGGTGACATGGATCAGTTCTACTGTAACAACGCCATGTATCTGCTTGAGGATTTCCTGAAGACTACGCAGAATCCGCCGTATGAAGGCTCGTTCCGCTATGGCCGCCCCAAGATCGGGCACACGTTCCACGGGCTGGGCCTAGACCCCTGGCCATTCGCGATGTTGCGTGAGATGGCGGGGCACATGAGCAAACAGCAGCCGGCCAGTACCGATGACCGTCAGTGGCACTATCCATAGGGTTGAGCACGACCCGGCCGAAAACAGCATGGCCAAGAGTGCACTGATGGCCCGCCTCGGCAACTATCGCCCGGCGCTGCTTGCGTACTTCGGTCGTCGGGTCCGCAGTGCCGCCGAAGCTGAAGATCTGACTCAAGACGTGTTCGAACGCGTGCTGCGCAGCCAGGAGCGCGGCCCGATTCTCAATGTCGAAGCTCTCGTGTTTCGTATCGCCGTCAATCTGCTTCGTGACCGTGCCCGCAGAGTTCAATGCCACGGCATCGAGGAGCCGCTACCATCGGACGGCGTGGCGGATTTCGCGGACGCTCTCACTGAGGGTTTGTCGCCCGAGCGCGTCGTAGTAGGGGAGAGAACGCTACAGGAGGCGCTCTCGGCGCTCGATGAGTTGGGCGAACGGACTCGTGCTATGTTCTATCTCTATCGGTTCGAGAATCTGAAGGTTCGCGAGATCGCCGAGCTGTATGGCATCTCTGTCAGCGGTGTCGAAAAGCAGATCAGTCGAGCGCTGCTGCACCTGACGCGTCGGATGCAATCCAAGTGAGCAATCTCAAGGGTTCAACGCCCTCCGATCCGGATTCAGACGATCGTCTGGAAGAGGCGACGCAATGGTTCATGCGCGCCCGCTCGGAAGAGGTCGGTGCCGAGGATCTTCGGGAGCTCGAGGACTGGCTCAATGGCGATCCCCGCAACGAACTGGCTTATCGACAAGTCACGGCCGCATGGGCAGACATCGGTGTGCTCGCCGCGACTCCGGAGATCATGCTCGCTCGTCGAAACGCGCTCGACGACGCCCGCCGCGCGGCCAGCCGGCGTTGGTCCGTGCGACACCGCTTGTCCCGCCCGCTGGCGTTGGCCGCTTCGGTCTTGGTCGCAGTGGTAGGCACGGCGCTGTACTTCCATTCGCAGCAGGGTGTCTACACCACCATCATCGGAGAGCAGCGCGCCGTCCGACTCGAGGATGGTTCGCTGGTCACGCTCGACGCGAAATCCCGTGTTCGAGTGGCGTACACGGACGGCATGCGCTTGCTCAAGCTCGAACGAGGTCGGGCTCGATTCGATGTCGTACGTGATCCATTGCGTCCGTTTCGGGTCCAGGCCGGCGAACAGACGGTCGTAGCGCTCGGCACGCAGTTCAACGTTGAGCGCGTGGCCGATACGGTGCTCGTGACGTTGCTGGAGGGGCGCGTGGCCGTGACCGGCGCCGCGACAGCATCCGACCCGGCAACAGCGCAGGCCGTGGTGGCGGAGCGATTACCCTTGACCGCACCGAAGGCGAGAAGCTCGGCAGCGCCTGTCATCGAGCTGACGGCGGGTCAGGGCCTGGAGGTACAAGCCAACGGCAGTGCCACGGTCGTGCCGAAGGTCGATGTGCAAGCGGCCACGGCCTGGCAGAGCGGGAAGTTGTTTTTCGATAACGAGCCTTTGGCGAGTGCCGTGGAACGTGTGAATCGTTATTCGAAGTTGCAGATCGAGGTGAGTCCGGCCGCGGCGACACTCCAGGTAAGCGGTGTGTTCACGGCCGGCGATGCCGATGCGTTCGTCGAGGCAATCTCGACCTATTTTCCGGTGCGAATCGAGCGCACCGGTACCTCCGAGATTCGGCTGACCGCGGCTGATTGACCTGCGGCGTCGAGCCTTTCTCAACAAGAAAAAAAATCACGACGCGTGCTGTGGGTTTGTTCCGATGGCTCGTCGGAATGAGTGTCAAGTCACTTTTTCAAGGAATACGGTGATACGCCCTAGCTGGGGGAGCAGGGCGCATGCGGCACGCATGTGGCGTTCGATGTGTCATCGCCGCCCGATCGCCTGGTGTCCGGACAACGTCGAATCTGGCCAACTCAAGACAGTAAAAGGCACGGCATGGCTACGACCTCGAGTATTCGCGGCAGCATCAGACTGCTATTGAATCGATCCTTATCGGCGGCTGTTTCCGCAACTGTTTGCAGCGCTGTTTTTCTGGCCGGCGCAAGCGCGCTCGCTGCCCAGCCTGCCTCCGCTCGTGCGATCGTCCACGACTTGTCGATTCCCACACAGCCGCTTTCCGAGGCGCTCAAGGCGTTCTCCGCCGCGGCGAACGAACAACTGTTGTTTTCGCAGGAACTGGTGGCAGGCCGGCAAAGTGCGCCGCTCACCGGTGCATATACCACCGAGGAAGCGTTGGATCTGTTGCTCGCTGGTTCGGGGTTGCAGGCCGATCGGACCCCTTCGGGGGTATTGCTGATTCGCGATCCGGCGAAGATCGACAAGTCCGACAAGCGGCAGGCGAAGCCGTTGAAAATCTCGGCGCTCGACGCAAGCGGCGAACAGAGCACGCGCGGTTATCCCGAGTCGTCGCGACGCGCGGCGGCGGAAGGATCTGCTCTCGAGGAAATCATCGTCACCGCCAACAAGCGCGCGGAGCGCATTCTCGATGTGCCGCAATCGATCACGGCGTTCACCAACGACAGAATGCGCGAGCAAGGTTCGACGCAGCTCGCCGATTTCCTGCAGGCGGCGCCCGGCGTCAGCATCGTCGATACGCAAGCGGGAACACAAAGCATCCAGATCCGCGGCATCAATTCGACGTTTGGTGACGCACCCATCGGCTATTACCTGGATGAGCTTCCCTTCAGCTTCATCTCCCAGCCCGTGGTGCCGGATGTGCGCACGTTCGATCTGGAGCGGGTCGAGGTGTTGAGAGGTCCGCAGGGCACGCTGTACGGCGACGGTTCTCTCGGTGGCACGATTCGCGTGCTGACGGCCGAGCCCAATTTGAGCAAGCTCCAGAGCGACGTCGACCTCACGGCGACATCCACCGACAAAGGCGGTGACAGCTGGGCTGCCAAGGGCATGCTCAATCTGCCGATCGTGGAAGGAAAAGTGGCGCTGCGCCTGGTGGCTTCGCAAGAAGAGTTCGGCGGCTGGATCGACAACACCGCGACGGGTGTCAAGGATGAGAACGAGCGTGACATCGCCACCTATCGCGGCAAGTTGCGGCTGGCGCCTACCGACAAGCTGGATGTAGTGCTGTCGTTCTGGCGCGCCGACTCCGAAGCGGCCGGCACCAACGGCGCCTACGAAAACCAGACGACGGATCTCACGCCGGTCAGCAACGACATGTCATACGACCTGTATAGCCTGACGGTGCGCTACGACCTGGGTTTCGCCGATCTGGTCAGCGCCACCTCGTACATGGACTTCCGCCTGTTCAACGCCGGTAGTTTGCTGGGCTTGCCGGTGCTCAGCGATCAGACGCAAGAGGTGCGCTCGGAGGAGTTGCGACTGACCTCGTCCAACCAGGAAGGCTTTCGCTGGACCGGTGGACTGTTCTACCGNNNANCGAAAAATTGAACGCCCGGTCACGGCGCAGGTTCTAGGCTTCAACTTCGAGGAGTTCGCCAACAGCGAGTCCTACGCGATCTTCGGCGAAGGCACCTGGCCGCTGTTCGATCGTAAAGTGGACCTGACCCTGGGGTTGCGCTACTTCAAGGACGACCGCCTGCGCGCGGATCCGATCGACGCGGCCACGCTCGCGTTGGTGCAGACCATCGATCCGAGTTTCACCGGACGCGTGGCAAGCTCCATCGATACTATCAATCCGCGTCTGAACCTGGCCTGGCATGTGAGCGACGATTGGATGCTCTACACCAACGTGGCCAAGGGTTTTCGCGCCGGTCAAGTTCAGCCCACGGTGTCGCTCATCTCCGCCGTCGTGATGGGGATGGACGTGCCGGTGGGCATCGAAGAGGAAATCGTCTGGAGCTATGAGCTCGGCGCGAAAGGTACGTTCGCCGGCGGTCGCGCGTCGCTCGAGGCCGCGGTCTATTACAACGATTGGCAGAACCTGATGGTGAACGTCGTTGTCGAACCCGTGACACAGTTGAGTGCCCTGCAAAATGGCGCGGAGGCTCGGACCATCGGCGCGGAGCTCAGTCTCTCGGTGCAACCGATGGAAGGTTTGAATCTTCAGCTCTCGGCGAGCCACGTGGAAGCGGAATACACCGAAGCGGACCCGGGCGTGAATATTCGCAAGGGCGACCGCGTCTCCAGGGTTCCGCAGAACACCGTGTCGGCTTCGGCGACATATCGCTGGCCGCTGACGGCCACGCTCGATGGTTTCATGTTCGGGCAGGCGCAGTACACCTCCGATCAAGTTGACGTCATCAACACTCTCGCGCCGTCGGATGATGTGACGCTGTTCGGTACACGGCTCGGCGTGCAAGGGCAATCCTGGGGGCTCTACCTGTTTGGTGACAATCTCAGCAACGAGAACGGCGCCATATCCGTCGCCGGTCGGGCGAATGGATTGGTGCTGCCCACGGCGAGACCGCGCCCGCGCACGGTCGGCCTGAACATGAGCTATCGCTTCCGCTGATTTTTGTTCCTAGAGGTTTTCTATGCGACGCAGCTCAGTGCTTTTGCTCGGAATGGCTGTTGCCTCATCAATGGCACAGGCCGCGCAGACCATGGAGGCGGCGAGTCCGAAGCCCTCGTACCACGGCATGATCACCGCGACCACAGGTTCCAAAGCCATTGAGGGAGGCGTCGAGATACTGAAAGCAGGCGGTAGCGCCGCGGACGCGGCCGTAGCGACTGCGCTCACTCAGATCTGCCTGGCTGCAGGATCGTGGGTGAGCTATGCCGGCATCCTGACGATGGTGTACTTCGACGCCTCCACCGGGAAGGTCTACAACCTCAACGCGGGATACAACACCGTCAAGGCGGAAACCGATGCCAAGACGTTACCCGGCGTCGAGCTCGCCGAACTGCTCAAGGACTTGCACGGCGGCAGCTATGAACCCAGTGGACGGACCGCGCTGGTGCCGGGCTTCATGGCCGGCGTGGAAGCGGCTCAGCGCAGGTTCGGCAAAGTGCCGTTCGCCAAGGTGTTCGAGCCGGCCATTGACTGCGCGGAGCAAGGTTTCGAATGGAATGCCGGGCTTGCGGGACAGTATGCGTTTCGCAGGGAAGTGTTGGGCCGCCTGCCGCAGACCAAGGCGGTCTACACCAAGGCCGATGGCTCGGCGTACCAACCGGGCGAGACGTTCAAACAACCAATGCTGGCCAAAACATTGCGCCACGTCGCGCACGAGGGCGCGGCCTATATGTATCGCGGTGAGTGGGCGAAAAAATTCATCGACGCCGTACAGCGCGACGGCGGTCGCATGACGCTCGATGACCTCGCGAGCTATCAGCCCCTGTGGACCGAACCGATGCACACGAGCTACCACGGTTACGACATCTATGTGCACGGCCTGCCCGCCAATGGCGGCGTCAATCTGGTCGAGGCGATGAATCTGGCGGAAGTGTCCGAGGTCTCGAAACTGGGCCGCTACGCCCAGTCGCCTCGAGCAACGTTCACGCTCGCACAAATCCTCAAGCCCGCAGAGTTCTTCGACCTGGTGCTCACGGATCCGAAGATCTATGAATCGGTGGGTCTGGATCGGTCGCTGGAAGCGCGAGCAAAGAAGGAATCCGCGGCGAAGCTGTGGGACGTCATGCGCTCCGGACGTATGCCGACGGTGCCGGCGATTCCATCGGTACCCGCGCATTCAGACGCGATCATTTCGATCGATCGGTGGGGCAACATCGCGGCGATATGTCATTCGATCAATGCCGTGAGCTGGGGAGCGACGGGCATCAACGTGGACGGCATCTCCATTCCCGATTCCGCCTCGTTCCAGCGCGCCGAGATCGGGAAAGTAACGCCGGGCGGGCGGCTGCCGGATCCGAGCAGTCCGGGTCTCGTGGTCGCCAAGGGCAAGCCGTTCCTGGGGTTCAGCTCCATCGGCGCCGGCCTGCATGCCCGCACGGTGACGGCGCTCATCAGCGTGCTGGATTTCGGCATGACGCCGCAGCAGGCGATCAACGAGCCGAGTCTCGGCAGCTTCACCTTGGGTGCGGACGGCGCCAGTGTGCTCACGCTCGGGAAAAACGAGTTCAAGCCCGAATTCATCTCGCAGGTGGAGAAGCTCGGACAGCCTCTGATGGAGAACGATCAGCTGCGTGGCTACTGGATCGGCGTGCAAATCGATCAAAAGACCGGAGAGCTGCACGGAGGCGCGATCCGCGAGCTGGCGATGGGCGGTCGGGCAGTGGGCTATTGAGCTGAGGTCGAAGCGTGAAAATACGATTCGCTGTTGCCGCACTCGGCTGGCTCATGAGCGCAGGGTCGATTGCTCAAGCAACCCCGGCTGGCGAGGCCGACCGCATCAATGCGTGGTTCGATGCGAAATACGAGGAACAGCTCGATCTGAGTCCGATGGCCCGCGCCTATGCGGGAGAAAAGCAGGACTACGACAAGATCGACGACCTGTCCGAAGCGGCGACGGATCGGGCGCTGGAGTGGCAGCGCCAGTCGGTCGAAGAACTGAAGGCGAAGTTCGATCGCGCGAAACTGCCGCCGGACGCGCAACTCTCCTACGACCTTTGGATCCATCAGTACCAGGACGCCGCGTCACTGGCCAGATTCAAGCGTAACGTTTTTGTTTTCGACCAGCTGTCCGGGGCACACACCCGATTGCCACAGTTCCTGATGCAAATCCACCGCGTGGACGAGCCAGCGGATATGGACGCATATATCGCGCGCATCGGTGGCGTTGCTCGCGCGCTGCTGCAGTTGCTCGACATCGCCAAACAGAATGCCGCCGCGGGCTCGCGCGTGCCTCGTTTTGCCTATGAAGCGATGATCCCGCAGGCGCGCTCGCTGATCACCGGCGCACCGTTTGGCGGCGAAGGTGACAGCGCGGTGTGGACCGACGTGCAAGCCAAAGTCAGCGGCCTGGTCACGGCCGGCAAAATCGATTCAATCAAAGCGGATGCCTATCGGGTCGAGGCGCGCAAGGCGCTGCTCGAGCAGTGGCAACCGGCTTACGAACAATTGATCGGCTGGTTCGAGTCCGAACTGCCGAAGGCCGATGTGATCGCTACCGGCGTCGGCAAGCATCCCAACGGCAAGGCGTACTACGAAGCGATGCTCGCCAGCTCCACCACGACCCGGCTGACGGCGGAACAGGTGCACCGGCTCGGCCTCGATGAGGTGGCGCGAATCAAGGGCGAGATGGAGCGGATCAAATCGAAGGTCGGCTTCCAGGGAACGCTGCGAGACTTCTTCAAGTTCGTGAGCGAGGACGATCGTTTCTACTATCCGAACACGGATCAGGGGCGGCAAGCGTATATCGATGCCGCCACCGCGCACATTGCGTTCATGAAACAGCAGTTGCCCAAGTACTTCGGCATTCTGCCCAAGGCCGATGTGATCGTTAAGCGCGTCGAACCTTATCGCGAGCTCGACGGAGCGCCTCAGCACTATTTCATGTCCTCGGCGGATGGGGCGCGACCGGGCGTCTACTACGCACATCTGTCGGACATGCGTGCGATGCCGATCCCGCAGCTGGAAGTGATCGCCTATCACGAAGCGCTACCGGGCCATCATATGAACTACGCGATCGCGCAGGAGTTGCCTGGTCTGCCGAAGTTCCGCAGATATCTGTACTTCAACGCCTATCAGGAAGGCTGGGGCCTGTACGCCGAGAAGCTGGCGAAGGAAATGGGTGCGTACCAGGATGACTATTCAGACTTCGGCCGCCTGAGCACCGAGATCTGGCGTGCGATTCGTCTGGTGATCGACACCGGTCTGCACTCCAAGGGCTGGACCGAGGAGCAGGCAGTCAGGTATTTCATGGAGNGGAGAACTCACCGGCCGCCGAGGGCCAGATCCGCGCCGAGGTGCAGCGTTACATCGTCATGCCGGGCCAGGCGACGGGTTACAAAATCGGCATGATCAAGAT
>NZ_LSRW01000091.1:0-10446 GCF_003104955.1 Steroidobacter cummioxidans
CGCTGGCGCTGGGATGCCGAGCCATTTGGCGGCGGCACGGTGAACAACAACCCGTCGGGCGCGGGCGTGTTCGATTTCCATCTGCGATTCCCGGGGCAGATTTACGTGGCGGAGACGGGACTGAATTACAACTACTTCAGGGACTATGACCCGAGTACGGGGAGGTATGCGCAGAGTGATCCGATCGGTCTAGGTGGAGGACTGAATGTCTATGGGTACGTGAATGGAAATCCGGTTTCATTCTTAGACCCACAAGGCTTGGAGCTATTTCTTCCGAATCCGGGCCGTAACACCGTAATTTGCGATGGAAATGGATCTATGGTTAGTCAGCTTCAGCCGATGAGTCCGCTCAATGAGAAGTGCGTCAGCGATTGCATGATGCTGCATGAGCTGACTCACATAGATCAGATTATTCGTTCCGGCAGAGGGCGCGTTTGCCGGGGGGCGGCTCGTGGCATGAGAGTCGCGATGCCCGAAACGGATCGCGGCCCAATGGAGCACGCCGCATATCAAGTAGAAAGAGAGTGTCTGCAACGCAAACTAAGTTCGCTGTCAGAATGTGATGTATGTCGACCGCCAATTATAAAGCGTTTGGGGCAGCTGGAAGGAGTATAGGAAAAAGGCCATGAAGATAATGAAGCTGCTATTGTTCGGAATTTTCATTGCGAGTTCCGTTCCGACGGTCGCTGTTGCGGAGTGCTGCTTGAATGTGACTGTTGAGATCAGCATTCAAGAAGGCGCTGCCTCAAGCGCGAAGTTGAAGGCCATCGTTCGAAACAACAGCACCTCTTCCATCGAGATTAACAGCAGTTCGTTGCCTTGGGGTGGTCGTTACAGCACGATACTGGCCGCAGTGCGTGAGAGCAGTCCGAACGAGCCACTCGATCAGAGATTTCCCATAGACGATTTGGGTCCTGAGACAATCCACTTGAAACCAGGTGCTAAGATCGAGGGGCAGATTGAGATGCATGATTTCTTCAAAGACATGGATAAAGCGCTGCAGAAGGATAACTTGATAGTTCTCTGGAGCTACAAGTTGGTTGCAGTCGATGGTAAGGAGAGCAAGCGTCTCGCAGGATGGGTCCGAGTGCCGCGCAGGCATTGATCGCTTGAGATGCTTGTTTCATAGTCAGTCCGTAGGAGAAATGGGCTATCTCAATCTGTCCGTTTTTCCTTGTTTATAACGGAGTCGTGTGGCAGCGCCGCTGTGGGTTATCTTTGCGCTGAGCTAGCGCACCGTCGACTCGTCCGAATCGAGCGATACATCCGCCTGTCCTCCGCAACAGTTCGATCTGGCCTCTGAAGTGGCCGGCGGGCGCAACTGTGGCATGATCATGGTGCTAAGCGCGTTCTCCATGATCGTCCGACTGACCTGGGATTTGATCCTGTGGTGCGGGCTCTTGCTTCGGCCGCGCGAGTCGTTGGAGGCGGAGATACTTTTTCTGCGTCGGCAGCTGGCGCTGTATCGGGAGCGCGGGGCGAAGCCTCGGCGGGTGGATGCGGCAACCCGAGTGACGTTGGCGCTGCTGTCGCGCTGTTTCGATTGGCGGAGCGCTCTGGTGGTGGTGCGGCCGGAGACGCTAATTCGGCTGGCACAGGGCGGTCTTCCGACTCTTTTGGCGGTGGAAGTCGCGAGCTGGACGGCCGCCGATTCCGAAAGAACTCCGCGAACTGATCCGACGGCTGGCAGAGGAGAATCCCGTGTGGGGTCAAGAGCGGATCGCAAACGAGCTGCTGCTGAAGCTCGGTCTTCGAGTCTCGCCTCGCACGGTAGCGAAGCACATGCCGCGACCGGCGCCGGGTCGGCCGAGGGGAAGTCAGCTGTGGTCGACCTTCCTTCGCAACCACGCGCGGGGTGTGATCGCCTGTGATTTCCTTGTCGCTGTGACCAGCACGTTTCGAGTGCTATACGTGCTGGTTGTCATCGAACACTACAGCCGTCGGCTCATTCACTTCAATGTGACGGCGCATCCGACTGCGGAGTGGACGCGGCAGCAACTGCGCGATGCGGTGGGATACGAGGAGCAATATGAGTACCTGCTGCATGATCGCGACGCCATCTTCTCGGCGGAGTCGGATGGGTCTATCCAGCGGCTGGGGCTGCGCGTGTTGAAGAGCCCGCCGCGCAGTCCTAAAGCGAACTCCATCTGCGAACGCGTCATCGGGACCATTCGCCGAGAGTGTTTGGACTGGCTCATTCCGCTCTCGGCGGCTCATCTGCGTCAGACGCTGAAATCATGGGTGGCACATTACAATCGCGGGCGCCCCCACTCAGCGTTGGGGCCAGGCGTTCCCGATCCGCCTGTGGATCTCTCGGTGCCGTTGGCGAAGTCGCGGCATCGACTGGCTGATTTTCGCTCTGTGCATGCCAAAGCGATACTCGGCGGGTTGCACCACGAGTACTCGCTGGAGCGCGTGTGAACAAAATCGATCCAGCCAAGATCGCTCAGACGAGGTTATTGCGGACGACACCGCGAGGAAGCGCGCGAGTGGTGTCTGGTCGGTCTCGATGAGGTCAATCGTGCGCTCTCGGTCCAAACTCATCCTTTCCAAGTCGTCGATGCCGCTCGCGCGTCACCCGGCAACGATGTGATCACTTACAGGAACCGGGCGGTCTCAATTAGCGCTGGACTTTCGTTCTCCTAACCACGCGCAACCGACCCCGCTTGCGAGACCCACTCGGTGCGTACGAGGGCACCGTACAGGTCAGTCCTTGTATCCGCCCAAGTTCGTCCAGGTCGATCCATTGAAACGGAGCAGGGACGTCACGGAGCCTCGCGCGAAAGTCCCGCTTGCGAATGGCGTCGGCGACAGGCTCAATTTCGTTCCAGTCACCTCAGTGAACTGCCACGCCCCTCTCCTCGGCGAACACGCCCAGATGATCCGTGGTGAGCCTCGCGAACACATGAACCTCGCCGTTCGACTGCAGCGAGGCGCTCGGACTGCCAACGATCTTTGGTTACCCGACGGTTGAGATGGTCGACCAATTCCAGCCTCCCGAGTGGTAGCGTGCCTCCAGCAATTCTCCTGTCTCTGAGCGCGCGTATACCCGCGTTTCGCCGGCGTTGTCGACGACGGCGCTTGGGAAATCGGTGATCGCCTGTTGGCCGACGCCCGCAACCGCCCACGAGTTGGTGCCACCAATGGACGTCATGTGAAGCAAGCTGTTTGCTGTGTATGAGGTGTTGCTCGGGTGCGCGCGCACGAAAACGTTCAGGCGATTGCCCGTGGTCCGGACGACAGTAGGGACGCCGATGACCTGGTTCGCCGCAGTGATCGCCCGATTCTCGACGGCGCTGCCGTTCCACCAATAGTGATAGACGCCGTAGCTACGCCGCAACGGTCAGAATCGCCGATAGGGTTTCGAATACTTTTCGCTGAGACCAGAAATGCAACATCGAATCCTCCTGATATGTTGCCAGCAGGGCAGGCGCCCCTCCTGAACCAATCGCGTTGGGTTGCGTGCAAAGACCTGACGTTTCCTAACTACGAGCGCTCATGTGGAATTCGCGCGCATCACGACATCCCTCGTCTGCATGTTCTCCTATTCATTGAATGAGGGTAACACAGGTGCTCGCCAATGTGTCCGAGGCCGCCGCCTCTTCAAGCCATCGAGTGAGGAGTCCATTCTGGCCAAAGCACAGCAGTCTGCTTTGATTGGGTAACGGCCATGGCAGTGGGTCTTTGCCGTGTGACATTCTACCGCTGGGGCGGCAAGGAGAAGCGATCCTGATTTCTTCTTGATGACGCGTCGAGTGTTGGGCGTGTGGACGCGCCCTGTTGAGTGATGGAAACCCTGAATTTCCTGGTTCGCGGTTGACGAAAGGGCGGATTAGCGTCGATCCTTGTGAAAGGATAGAACGCACGGCTCACGAGATTGGATCTCAGTTGCGGGGCCATTGTCATCAGGGAGCAAGGAGTGATTGAACGTCGCAGGCACGTAGTAAGTGGTGCGTATTCAAATGGTGCGCGAGGGCAGGACGCTAATGGAGGTGTTAGTGACGAAGCAACGCCGATGCAAACAACGGCCTTTGTCACGGCTCTTCAGTGCGCAGTTCTCTTGTTCGCCGGTCCCCTGTTTCCAATAGCCGGGAACGCTGCACAAGATACTTGCATAGAGCAAGGTGGAACTGCTGAGTGTACCGGGCCAGAAGTCGGGCCCTATAGCTACGGGTATGTCAGCGCAACCTGGGCGGGTCCTCATTCATTCCCTTCCGAGGCTGAGGCAGTTCAGGATTTCCAGACGCGAGTTCGCAACGTCTACAAGGCTTGCAGCTCGGATCTGCACAACCCTCCATTCCAGCCGGTACCTCCCGGGATCTTCTATAGGGATGCGCTACGCATTCCGGAGCCGCCGGTGAGCGGTGGCGATAATTTTACATTGAGGATCTGGCTGGGCTTGGAGGCGAATCAGACAAAATGGAATATGCGATTAAACGGTGTGCGCTCCACCGACGGGACTCCCGCATGTTCGGATAACTTTTCATCCGGCGATGTTCAGCTGGTCCGCTCGCGAAGCGTCGCGTGCCCGGCAGGGTTCGACTACAACGTTTCGACTGCGCCCGCGTATTCATACTGCTGGCGCAATCCCGCAGCTTCGCTCCGCCAGCGGAAAGATTTCGGTCCCAATGAGGATTGTGATCTCCAGGTAGCCAATCCGGTAAACGCCGCGACTGGTAACAAACACACAAAGGAGGTCGACTATCGTGGAACAGGTGAGTTTCCCCTTGAGTATGCGCGTAGCTACAACAGTGCCGCTGCGCTGTACGGAGGAACTTCGCCGAGCGGACCCGGTTTTGTGGGGCGCTCGCCTATGTGGCGTGGCACTTACGACCGCGCAGTGATGTTCAACGAACATCCGCTCTATCCAGCAGTGGATCTCTATCGACATACAGGGCAGGTTGTTCGGTACAAATCCGTCGGCGGGGTCTGGCATGGGGATGCAAGTGCGAATGACCGGCTCATTCAACACGTAGATTCAAATGGCGCTACTACGGGATGGACGCTAATCACGACCCTCGACGAACGTGAAAGCTACGACGCCAACGGTAGGCTTCTTTCCATTCAGAGCCGCGCTGGAATCACGCATTTAATGGAGTATGATGTGCGTGGTCGGTTAACTGCGGTTCGCCACGACTTCGGCCACCTGCTGCGATTCACGTACGATACTTACGATCGCCTGGCGACGATGATCGATCCTGGTGGTGGCGTTTACGTGTATCAGTATCTGTCCACGTCTAGGCGTCTCGTCGGGGTTGCCTATCCTGACGCGCGCTCTCGCACCTATCGATACGAGAACTCTTCTCTTCCTGATGCGCTGACAGGAATCAACGACGAGTCGCAAGTTGCTTTTGCTTCATACAGCTATCATTCCGATGGCCGGGTCGCAGTCTCAGCGCACGCGCAAGGGGTGAATCGCTACTCGTTTACATATCCCAGTGCGAATATCACGACGGTTACAGATCCTCTGAACACCGTCCGCACATACTCTCATGGGCGCTTTGGTGGTGGGTTACGTCTGACCGGTCTGAGTGAGCCCTGTGCTACGTGCGGAAGCGCGAGCAAGTCCAAGTCGTTCGATGCTGCTGGAAATCCTTCTTCGACGACGGACTTCAGGAACAACGTAACTACCTACACCTATGATCAGGCGCGGAATCTCCAGCTCTCACGCACGGAGGCTTCGGGCACTCCGCGCGCGCGGAGCGTCAGCACAACCTGGCATCCACAGCTCCGGCTTCCAGCAGTGATCGAGGAGAGCGGCAGGACTACAAGCTTTACTCATGACGCCAGAGGAAACATTCTCACAAGAACCGTTCTTGACACGAGTACTAACCAATCTCGTGCTTGGACCTACTCCTACAATAGCTTTGGCCAAGTGCTAACCGTGAATGGCCCGAGAACCGATGTCTCCGACGTCACAACATACACGTACCACAGCTGCTCGACGGGCTATGAGTGTGGTCATGTGCACACGATCACTAACGCCGGCGGTCACGTAACGACCTACAGCACCTACAACGCGCACGGCCAGCCGTTGGTGATCAGCGATCCGAACGGTGTCGTCACAACGCTGGCCTATGACCTGCGCCAGCGTCTGATTTCACGCGCCGTTGGTACCGAGGTGACATCGCTCGAGTATTGGCCGACTGGTTTGCCCAAGAAGACGACCTTGCCTGATGGAAGTTACCTTGAGTACACATACGACGCAGCCCATCGCCTCAGCGACATAAGCGATGCAGAGGGGAATCGCATCCACTACACACTGGACTTGATGGGAAATCGCACTGGTGAGCAAGCGTACGATCCCTCGAATGCGCTGACGCGGACTCGCTTCCGAGTTTTCGATGCACTGAACCGTCTGCAGAAAGAGATCGGAGCCGCCAACACCGCTAATGTTACAACCACGTTTGGCTACGACAACAATGGCAACCAAACCAGCATCGCGGCACCGCTAGGGCGCGATTCGAGTCAGGGTTACGATGAACTGAATCGCTTGACCAGTGCCACAGATCCTCTGAATGGCGGCACGCAGTACGGTTACAGCGTGCTCGATCAGCTCATATCCGTTACCGATCCGCGCGGGTTGGTCACTGAGTACTCTTACAACGCCCTTGGCGACCTCGAGCAGCAGACCAGTCCCGACACGGGCGTCACAACTAACACCTACGACTCCGGCGGTAACCTTGCCACGAGCACCGATGCGCGCGGCGCGGTCTCGACATACACGTACGACGCGCTGAATCGCGTGGCGACCGCCTCGTTTGCTACGGGCTCTAACACCGATCCGACCCTCACTTATACCTATGATACGGGGACGCATGGCAACGGTCGCTTGACCGGCGTTGCCGACAGCAATCATGCGCTGTCGTGGACCTACGATGCGCAGGGTCGGGTGTTAACGGCCGGGCAGGCGGTCGGGTCGGTCAGCAAGACCACCAGCTACTCGTACGCCAACGGCCTGCGCCAGAGCATGACGACGCCCTCGGGCCAAGTGATCACCTACGGGTACACGAACGGCAAGGTTACTAGCGTCAGCGTGAACGGCACGCTGCTGGTGTCAGGCATTCTGTACGAGCCATTCGGCCCCGTGCGGCAATGGACCTGGGCCAACGGCGCGCTGGCGGTGCGTACGTTCGATCAAGACGGCAAGGTGACGCAGATCGACAGCGAGGTCTTGAAGACCTATAGCTACGACGATGCGTTCCGCATCACGGGCATCACCGACGCAAGCAACGCAGCGTTGAGCTGGACGTACGGCTACGACGATCTCGACCGGCTCACCAGCGCGTCGACGCCCGGCACCACGCTCGGCTACACCTACGATGCCAATGGCAACCGCTTGACGCAGACGGGCACCACTGCGTCGACCTTCGCCATTGCTACCAACAGCAATCGCCTCTCGAGCACGTCCGGTGCGCTGACGCGCACCTATGGCTACGACAATGCCGGCAACACGACGAGCTTCACCGGGCTGACCTTCACCTACAACAACCGTGGGCGGATGAGTTCCTCCACCAAGAGCGGCGTGACCACGAGCTACGTCTATAATGCGCTCGGGCAGCTGATCCAGAAGGGCACGAACACCCTCTATTACTATGATGAGGCCGGTCACGTTCTGGGTACGTACAGCGGCAGCGGCGCTTTGGTCGAGGAGATTGTTTGGCTGGGGGATATCCCGATCATTTCCCTGCGGCCGAAAGCCACTGGCGGCATCAACATCTACAACATTCATACGGATCACCTGAACACGCCGCGATTGATCACGGGGTCGGTCAATCCCGGTATTCGCTGGCGCTGGGATGCCGAGCCGTTTGGTGGCGGCACGGTGAATAACAACCCGTCGGGCGTCGGGGTGTTCGATTTCCATCTGCGATTCCCGGGGCAGATTTACGTGGTGGAGACAGGGCTGAATTACAACTACTTTAGGGATTATGACCCGGCGACGGGAAGATACGTCGAGTCAGACCCGATTGGGCTGCAGGGAGGGCTCAATACGTACGCTTACGCCAACAACAGTCCTCTAATGTTTGTGGATGAGACGGGAGAAAATGCAGCGGCAGGTGGAGCAGCCATCGGGGGCGCTCTCCTGGCGAGAGTGTGTTCACGCGCGCCGGCTGTCTGTAAAGAGTTGGCAAAGTGCATCATCAATCCGAGCACCTGCAGGCAGCGCTTCTGTCGCATGCAGCCTAATCGGATCTACCATCCATTCTGCGACATTCCGGGATGCGCTCCCGGTGACAGTACCGCGACGGCACAGTTCAAGCTCGCGAGTGCCGAGGCATGTCTATTGCTGAGGCAGTTCGTAACGGCGGTGTGCCATGCCGGAAAATCGGACGCTGGGCACGATCGCGAAGAACGTGTCGCCAAAGACAAGATCAAGAGTTGTCAGGGAATGTGTTTGACCAACTGAGGCTGAGCAGATCATGACAGCGCTTACAAACATTGGGCCATTTGCGTTCGAGCAACGATGGGCTGAGGTGGAAGAGATCCTGCACGGCCTAGGGTCTATTCCAGAAAAAGACCGCAGCACGTTACTGTGCGAGCTCTGCTTCTACGGAAATGTGCACAGCATTGAGATGCTGCTGGACAGACAGGCAGACGTGAACTTCAGATTCGAGTATGAAGGACGTTCGAATGTCGCGTACCGCGTTGTTGCATACCCCCGGACTACGCCGGTAGGGCAGGCAATTCTCGGTCGCTCACAGGGGCGATTTCAGACACTAGATACATTGCGGCTGCTGCTTCAAGCAAAGGCTGATCCGAATCTGCACACATACCAAGGCTATACCCCTCTACAACTGGCGATCATAGAGGACTGTCCCGACCACGCCGAAGCTCTGTTGTCTGCTGGCGCCAATCCGCATCTTCTTTGTGAGGATCCTTTGATTCCTGACGGTGACGCGTTTTACTTTGCGAAGGAATACGGCAGGGAACGTGCGTGGGCACATCGCTTGCTCCCCGAGCGCAAGACGCAGGATGACTGATGCTACAGACGAGCATGTCGATTGACCGACCCGAAGTTAAGCCAAAACTCGCATCCGGACTCATCAACTTGGAACGGCACACTTGCTACCGGCTCGGACGCTGCTAAGTCGACGAAGGCACTGGAGAAATCGCCGTCGGGTACGACGGCTCGCGTCGGGTCGATCTATCTACAACTACTTTAGGGACTATGACCCGACCACGGGTCGATATGTGCAAAGTGATCCGTCGGGTCTGGAGGGCGGGCTTAACACGTATCGGTATGCGTTGAATCGACCTACTATGCTGATCGACGTAGACGGCCGCTTGCCTCTGAGTCCTGAGTGTCCGTTGCTAAGAGGGTTGGTAGTGAGAACGTGCAAGGAAGCCAATCGGCGGTGCGAGTATGGGGACAGCTGTGAAGAGCTTGACCTCAAGGTTAGCCGACATTTGGCGTGTGTCATTACGCAGACGGAGCTTAGTCGACGATGCTTCGGCTGGAGCATTACGCATGGGCACCGTATCTCGGATTCGTACAATGGGATGCAGCGTCGTGTTCGCATCGCCGAAGACACGGGCTGCGGTTGGTGCGGTCCGCCGAGGCCGAGGGCGACTCGATGAGCATCGATCCCGAGTTACTCAATGACGGGTTTTGGGAGAAGGCTTTCCAAGCGGACGATCCATTTCGAAACGAACTCAAAACGGAGTTCCGCAGAGGCGTCGTCTATGGCGGCGAGGATGACCTTCGCTGGGGCCGCATGGCTATCCCTAGCATTACAGACGAAGCGCTGTGGCCGTTGCTCTCCAGGCTCATTGAATTGGCTGTCCGCTTTCCGGGCGCTGATTTCGTTGAGGGTCTGGTCTTTTTTTTATCTCAGAGTGCTACCCATCAGAGATTGCAGAGGGCAACTCCAAGGTCGCCATCGATTGAGCAAGCTCGTCACCTGGTGCGGCTGACCGAGGAGCTTGTTCAACATTTGATGGCAAGGCGAGACTTCGATCTCGCCGATGACTTGGCGCCATTCAGAGCTTTGTTACGGACGATCGCAAAAGTGGATGCATAATTAGATAACAAAGGGCACTATCGAGCTAAGCCAAAACTCGCATCCGGGCTCATCAACTTGGAATGGCACGCTTGCTGCGGGCTCGGGCGCTGCTAAGTCGACGAAGGCACTGGAAAAATCGTCGTCGTGTACGACGAACCGCGTCGGGCCGATTTATCTACAACTACTATCGCGATTACGACCCGGCGACGGGGCGATACGTCGAATCCGATCCAATCGGGTTGAAGGGCGGATCAACACATATGCGTATGTGAAAAATCGGAGCATCGCTCACCCCTCCTGCTCATCGAGAATCGCCGTAGTTCAGTCGGTCGCCTCTTTGACCTCAGCGCGAGCTGCGCTGCTTCAGTGTTTCGTTCGCGATGAATGCATCGATGATGTTGAGCAACTGCTGCTGTCTCTTATACACATCTGACGCTGC
>NZ_LSRW01000092.1:0-37507 GCF_003104955.1 Steroidobacter cummioxidans
AGCGTCAGATGTGTATAAGAGACAGGTGCAGATCATCGAGAAAAAGCTCGGCAAGACCGATCCGGCACTGGTGCTGCCGCTGCGCAGCCTGGCGCGCAGTTACCTGCAGGCGGTTTATTTCGTTGCCCAGGGCTATCAGCCGCTGGATTCCCGCAGTCAGATGGATGCCACCCAGCTGGAGCCCAAAGGCATCAATCCCAGATACCTCAGCAGCGATGGCGAACGGGCATTGCAGCGCGCGCTGGCGATTCTCGATGCGCAGACCGACACGTCGCCGGCCGTATTGACCGACACGTTGATCCAGTTCGGCGACTGGTATCAGGTGAAACATCAGCCCGAGAAGGCACTCACCTACTATCGGCGCGCCGCTGCGCTAGTGGCGAAGAGCGAGCACGTCGCGACCGAAATGGCGGTGGCGCCGTTGAGTTTTCCGGTGCGGATCTACTATCCAATGCCGCCGCTGGCGATGCGCAATCGTCAGCTGTCACCGGCGCAGAGCGAGGAAAAATTCGTGTCGGTCGAGTTCACCGTCACCGGGTCGGGCGACGTGCAGGATGCGAAAGTCGTCGAACAGAATGGCACGCAACGTCAGGCTTCCGAGGCACTGGAAGCGATCCGCGCGTCCCGCTATCGGCCGAAGTTCGTCAATGGCGAGCCGGTGGACACTCAGGGCGTCGTCAACCGCGAAGTGTTCAAGGTTCGCAAGCAGGAAGACGACGACAGCAAGTCCTGATCAAGCCCGTGACAACACTGGCGCCAGTCCGAGCTGTTCGGGCTCGGGCGGCTTGCCGTCGTCCTTGTTGTCCTGTTCCGGCTGCTTGGAATCGTCGTCATCCTCTTGCGGAGCCGTCGCTGCCGAACCCTTCGGATCCTTGGCGGGCGGCGGTGGCAGAGCGGGAACAGGCACCACGGTTTTCTTTTCTGTCGGCGCGGGAGCGGTAGAAACGGCCGGCGCTGCCGTGGGCGCCGCGCCCGGCGCAGTGGGAGTTGCGGGAGCCACCGGTGTATCGGCGGTCGCCGACTCTGGCAACAATCCTCGCATCACCGCTTGCTCACGGAATTCCACAGCGAGCTTCGCTCCCGCATCTCGCATCGCCAGCGCAGTGGCGGCCGACAACGGCGCTTCGCTCGACAAGCCCTGCGAGGGTGACGTGCCATACCCCGTGAAGCCCCACGAATCGGCGAGCTTGCCGTCGGGCAAATAAACATTCACGCGATACTTGATGCTCACTGCATAGAACGGCGAGCCAGCGTCACGCGGCGTGACGAATGCATATTCCTCGATGCTGGGCTCGAGAATCGCGGCAACGCCGCCCGGCACCTGCGTGCCCGCATTGACGCTATCCACCGGCACCACTCGTTCGAACATCGCGTTCATCAGTCGTGTGATGCCGTCGGCCTGCGCTTTGCCGAGCTCGACATGCCACTTGGTGCTCCAGCGTTCTTCTTTGTGAACGTAGGTCGCGAACTCGGCCGGCACGAACAACGCGACGCCAATCGGAATCTTCACCACCAGCGGCGGCGGAATGTTGGTGCTCGCGATCAGCTTCACGGGGCCACAGCCCGCCAGCAACACCATCGCGGTACTCAGACCGCACGCGGCCGCGGCCACGAGCTGCCGCCGGCGTGATTGCAGCCATGAGCTCGGGCGAGACAGCAGGCGAAAGTCTTTCACGATGACCTCAAGGCGAAGGGTCCGAAGCTAAGGCCTGAGCGACCGTCTCGCCAGTGGGCCCAGGGGTCGCATTGTCTCCGATCCGAAATCGCGGACCGCCGCGCGGCGGATCCTGCAGGCCGACGAACGACCCGCCATTGCGTTGACAAAGGATCCGCATCAGCGTCGCGAAGCGGATGCTGGTGTACTGCGGCGCATCGGGCCGCACCGGGAAACCGATACCGTGAATGCGCACGCGGCGCTCGCCGGTCTCATCCTCACGATTGATGATATCCACGCCCTTGACCACCGAGTCGATGGATGAGCCGGTGAACTCGTCCCCAAATACGTACAGGCTGATCTTCTTGTCCTTGGAGTGATACGTGCGGATCGCCTCGACGATGCCTTCGATGGGACTGGAGTTGGAGAACACGTTCCAGGTGCGCAGCCGCTCGATCACCGTGCGCCGCTGCGCCGGCGTGTCTGGGATCCACTTGCCGCGATAACCGCTGAACATGTACGTGCCTTCGTCGCTCATCACCTGGAAGCCCTTCAGCGCCGGATACACGTTGAGGGTCTCCTCGACCTTCTCCAGCATCATCGGCCACACGTAATTGAACATGGAGCCCGAGGTATCGATGATGAAGATGATGTATTCGCTGTCTACCGGAATTCCGCCGATCGCATCGTCCTTCTTGCGACGGAAGCCGGCGCCGAGCAGACGTTTCATTTCGTCGGTCAGCGTCTGCTGCGCGGAAGCCAGCCGGCCTTCGAGCTGATTGGCGACATCGGCCTCCTGCTTGGAGGCATTGAACTGACCTTTGACGTCGCTCAGATCGCCCTGCAGGCGTGCGATACGACGTTTCTCATCCGATAACTGTTCCTGCTTCGTTTTCAAATCGCGATTCAGGATATCGGCCTGACCTTCGATCTCGATCAGCTCGTCCTGCAGACTGAGCAATTGTTCCTGCATATCGTCCTCGGACTGCTCGATGCTCGGCGTCCGGATATTGCTCAACACCAGTAGCAGCACCACCGAGCCCAGCCCGCAGCAGATGCAGTCCAGGAACGAGATGCTGAAGATTTCCGTCTCGCGACGCGCGCGCTTGCTCATGGCCAGTCCTTGGACGGGCTCATGAAGGAGCCGCCGGTATCGCGCGCGGCGACCCAGAACGCACTCGGCGCCATCGGATCGCCTTCCATCGGCATCAAGATGACGTTGAAAGGCACGCTGCGCGGATACTTCGCGAACGCGCGCTCGAACAACTTCAGCCGCGCGTCGCCGTCGATGGTCTTGCGAATCAGCGGCGCGGACGCGCCCTGCGTCGGCAAGCCATCGGTGACCATGATGACGTTGTCCGGCTTCGGGTTGAGCGCGTTCAACGCGATGAAGGCGTTCTCGATGCTGGTGCCGTCGGCCGGCACGGTCTTGCGCAGTCTCTCGAGCGCATCGGTGAGCGCGTTCGGGTCATTGGTCTTGAGCCACTTGCCTTCCGAGCCGTCCACCAGCGGATAGGTTTTGGTGTTGAACGCGTAGAGCTGGAACTGACCTTCCAACGGCATCTGCGCCGCCAGCCACTCCACCGTCGACACCGTGCGACGCCACTTCTGTGACATCAGCTTTTTGGAGTCCGGCATGTTGCGCATACGCAGGATGTTGACGACGGTTTCGTCCAGCATGCTGGCAGACACGTCGACCAGCAGCAGGATGCGCTCGCCGCCGACCTTCAAGCCGGTCAGATATTGACGATCGCCCTGCCCGACGAAGCCACGCACGCGCGTGCCGGTCGCGCTCGTATCTTTGCTCGCGCCTTCCAGGCGGCGATTGCCTTCTTCGAGCGATTTCAAATCGGCCTTGAGCCGTTCGATGGCTTCACGGCGCGACAATGTTTCCTTGGTGGAATCGGCCAGCTCGACCTTGAGGCGCTCGGTCTCTTCCAGCACGCGGGTGCCCATGCCTTCGGTGCGCACCGACTCCTGGTCGGTCTCGATCAGCGAGTTGCGCAGCACCACCAGCTTCTGATAACCCTCCAGCACCTGCTCTTCCAGCTTGGAGACTTCGGCGCGCTGATCCTGATCCATGGTCTGCGCGCGCAGACCGCCTTGCGCATTGATCAACGTATAGACGAGCACGACCGACCCGAATGCACACGTGATGCAATCGAGGAACGACATGCTGAAGACTTCAGTCTTGCGGCGCGCCATCGTCGTTCACCAGTTGAATCATCTCCAGCGTGATACCCGGTGAGCCCAAGCGCAGCCGATCGCCGACCGTGAGCGCAGTTCGCCCGGAGACTTTTTCATCGTTGACGAAAGAGCCGTAGGTACTGTGATCTTCGACCATGACTGCGCCATTACGCCGCACGACCGTGCAGTGGGCGCGCGATACGCCCGGCAGTGCGTTCGGCAATGTCAGCGCGCGTTTGCCGGCATCGACCGCCCAGCCGATGGTCAGCGGCTGCTCGGTGATGCTCCAGGCACGGCCTTGAAATAAAACATGGGTGGGCCGCAGCTGTGGCGGCGTCGCGTCGAGATCCGACGATTGCTCTTCGCCCGTGTCGGCGCGCGGCACCGGCAGTTGAAAGATGAGAGCCAGCGAGTCCGGGCCGCGCCGGATGCTCGTTTCATATTGGAGCGCGCCCCATGCGGCGGCTGCAGGCGGCAATACTTGGATGGTGCAATCACGCAGCGATCGCAGCCGATCGAGCAAGCCCGGCAGCGACGCGACTCGCTGCGACACTCGCAACTCGATGGGCATGCCGGCGACGCGCGCGCCCTGCACGAGACGCAACAGTTCGAGATAGTGAGGCTCGGCAGCAGCAATGAGTTGCGCCCGGTCCATCTCCAGCTGCAATTCCCGCTCGCCAAATTGAAACGACAGCGTGATCGCTTCAGCCTGCTGCAATTCGCTCAGCCAGGCCGGCAACTGATCGATCAGTCGCTGCTCGCTGCCGGCTTCGTGCAGCGGATCGAAGCGGGTTTTGCGAACGAAGTTCTCGGCAATGAACTGCGCCAGGGTTTGCTGAATGCCCAGCAAGCCGTGGCGCACGGCGATCTCGTAGCGGCTGCGCTTCAGACCGGGATATTCACCGCCCGAGTATTCGAGCACGGTGAGCAGCGCTTGATGCAATTCGAGATCGAGATGCAGCACTCGCGCCGGCGCGGGTTCCAGACTGCACGCGGCGAGCGCGGCGTCGACGATGCCTGCAACACGCACGCCGGTCTCGTTGATCACACCGAGCAGCAACCCCAATTGCTCGCGGTTGTAACCTGCCGGCACCGCCAGCAGCACGCCTTCATTGTCCTGCTTGAAGCGACCGAGCAAAGTCTCGGCCTGCGCGAATGCCACGTCGGCGGTCGTGCTCGCCACTCGTGACGGGCGCGTCAGCGTCTGCGTGCTCAAGCCACGCCAGAAATTCGTATGCGCCAGCAGCGGCTTCACTCGCAGCCGTCGCAGTGCATCCAAGCCTGTGACTGTCGATTGATCTTCCAGCAACGCGACACCGGGCGCGTCAGCAATGACGTCCACGCTCTCGCCTTGCTTGCGGGCGACGACCAGTGCGGCGTCGATGAGCTCCAGAGCTAGCACTACCTCACCTGCATGTGCCGGATCAGGTGCTGGTCGATCCAGTGATCGGTGTCATGCACGAACTGCTCCTGCGACTGCTGCAACTGATGTAGGAAGAACATGAGGATCAGGGTCAGCAACAGCGCCACGAACGTGGCGTTGAACGCGATACCCAGGCCCGAGGTCACGCCGGTGATGTCGCCGGTGACCGCCTTATGGGCTTGCAACAGCGCGTCGCCGATGTGACGCACGGTGCCGATGAAGCCGATGGCCGGGATGGCCCAGGCGATGTAACGAATCATCGCCAGGCCCGAGTCGAGTCGATCCGCTTCGGAATCGCACACCGACTTCGACGTTTCGGCGGAGTCGCGGATGCTGCGCGTCGCAGAGAACCGATCGAGCGTGCGCTGTAACGCGCGTACTACGAGCGAGGATTTCTCCTCGGCCGGCAACGCCTCCAACTGACGCGCGTAGTCCTTCGCATCCTCGGGCAAGACCTTGATGCCCTCGGGCACGTGGATCAGCTCACGCTCGAGCAGCTTGCGCTCGCGACGAACCAAGACCGCCTTGTAGCCGAGGATGAGCAACGCCCAGATGAAGTGAATGATCTCGACTTCCTGCTCGGGGGCGTTGATCACCAGGAAGAACGAGCGCTGCGGCACGTAGTCCTTGTCGGCCTTCAGGCGCGCCTGCTCTTGCGCGACGATCTCGTCGCCATTGGGACGGACCCAGGACACATACAGCGCGTGCACGACCACGATGGTCGCGATCAGCGCAACCAGCGTCACGAAGAACTCGCTCGGATAGGCGACCGGACGGGTGGGACGAGCCGATGCGGCGGCGGTAACCATGGTGCAGTCCTGTCGAATCAAATATCGATGGGGAACGACACGTCGAAGTCGGCGCGAACCTGTTCCGACGGCACGAAGCGCTCGGGCGAGCCGCCTTTACCGGCGGCTCTGGACTTTGGGGGCGGCGCCTTCTGCTCCGGCGCGGCCTCCTCATCCTCTGTCTTGGCATTCTGCTGAGCCTGAGATTGTTCGTTACTTTTCGCTGCCGCGGATTCGCCCGAAGCTTGCGGCGCCGCTGGGGTCGCCGGTTTGGCGGGCGCCGGCTCGGCAGCCCAGGTGACCGTGCTGGTTGCGCAGGACGCAGCCAAAAGGATCAACAGTCGTAGCGCTTTCATATATTGCCCTCACCTCAAGCTGCGTTCTTACTCTGCATATCGGGCCACGCGGAAGCCCACATCGTTACGTTGACTGTCGCCAAAATCGCGCGCCGACAGACGCAGGTCCGTAACGCTCGACTGTCTCCAGCTGGAGCCCCGAATCACATGCTGCTTGCCGTCGGCCGGACCGGTCGGATCGACCGCGACGCCGCCGCTATCCGGACTGACAGTGTAGTAGTCATGCACCCATTCGGCGACGTTGCCGCCGATATCCAACAGACCCAGAGTATTGGCTGGAAATTTGCCGGTCGGCGCCGAGGCGGCGAAGCCGTCGTCGTAGTCCGGAATGACATCCTGAACGATCAATCGTGCCGTCACGTCGGCGTAATTTCCCGACCTCGGCGTCACCGGCAGCGAATCGCCCCAGGGATAACGCCGGAACTTGCCACCACCCTCGTAGCGCGCGACCCATTCCCATTCGGCGTCGGTGGGCAACCGATAGCCCGTCGTCAGCGGCTGCACGGCGACCATCCGGCCATTCTTGTCTTGGTATGCCGGTGGCAGCCCGTCCTGCTGCGACAGCCAGTTGCAGAACAACGCCGCGTCCTGCCACGTCACGCCCACCACCGGTTGATTGTCCAGATCGAGCGTGTGCTGACCGATGATGCCGGAGCGGTGCTCGGACTTGAACTTGCGGAACTGGCCGTTGGTGACTTCACTCACCCCCATGTAGAACGGCCGCTTGAACTGCACGTCACGCTGCGCCTCGTTGGCGCGACGGCCCGGCTCACGACGCGGGCTGCCCATGGTGAAAGAGCCCATCGGCATCAGCTTCAACGACAGGTCCGCCTTGCTGCGAATGTTGGCGGGCGTGGCGGCCAGCTTGGTCTGCTCGGGCGTGAGCAGCGTAGTCTCGATCTTCTGCGACACGCCAGGCCGTGGCGTGATGCTGGTCTTGTAAGTGACGAAACCGGTCTTGCGAATCTCGATCTCGTGCGTGGTCGAAACCAATCGCAACTTCTGATTCGCGGCGCCGGCGGGCTTGCCGTCGATGAAGACCTGCGCGTCGGCGGGTTGTACCGCAAGCGTCACTTCGCCGAACACGCCGGTGAGCGGCACCGACAACGTGCGATTCTCACCCGCTGTCAGCGATACCTCACGCGTCGAGGCTTCGTAGCCCGGCAAGGTCAGCACGACGTTGTGTGAAATGTCGGGTCGCAGCTCCAGCTGCACCGGCGTCTGTCCACGATACACACCGCCGACCGAAACGCTCGCGCCAGCAGGCTCGGAACGCAATGCCAGCCTGCCATCCGGCAAGCCGAGCCGGACCGGACCGAGATTCAGCGGCTCGTTCGCCTTGACTTGCACGTCCGTGGTCCAGGATTTGAACCCGTCCATGCGCAGCTCGACTGGATGATTGCCGGCGAGGATCTGAGTCGTGAGCGGCGTGACGCCGCGCTCTTCGCCGTCCACCAACACCTTTGCGCCCGCCGGCTCGGAGCTGACAGTGACTTCGGCCCACGCCGGCACCAGCTGCGGCGTGAATGTTTGACTCTTGCCTTCGCCAACGACGGTGAGCTCACCGGAGAAAGGTTGATAACGGGCAGCGGTGATCCCGACCGTGTGCTTGCCAGGTGCCAGCGTGAATTCGCCCGGCGCATCGCCGAGCTCTTTACCATCGACCGTGATGCGAGCTTGCGACGGCACGTCGAAATTCACGCGGCCCGGCAGCTTCTGCAGTTTCAGTGCGAATGTTTGGTTGCTTTCATTGCTGACCTTGGCCTGCAATTGCGCCGGCGCATACCCTTCCTGGGTGGCCTTGATCGAATAATCGCCCGGTCGCAACAGCACGCGACCGCCGAAATGTACCGCGGGCAGTGTGCCCTCGATCGCGACCTTCGCCTCGGCGGGATCGGTGCGCACGCTCACTGAAGTCGCGGTGAAAATAAACCAGAGCACGACAGCCACGAGCACCGCGGCAATGCCAACGACGATCTTCTTCAGATCCAGCGAAAGCTTGGGCGCCGCCTTGGTCGGACCGCTGGGACGAAACTGCAGCGGATCGATGCGCTCGGCATCGCCTTCGCCTCCTTGCAGGCGGGTGGACGGCTCGATGATGGGCGGCGCTGTGATATTGCCGCTGCTGCCGTCGTCGACTTCGACGATGCGCTGAGCGTCACGTTGCGCGAGCAGTCGCAGACGCGCCGCGCCGAAGTTGATGACATCGCCGCTGCGCAGCCACGTGGAGCCCTGCACCGGCACGCCGTTGTGAAGCACTTCGGCGCCATCGGCGGGCTGCACGAACAGCTGGTCCTCGTGCAATCCCAGGTACGCTTCCGCGCCCTCGGGGCGACCCGCCATGACGATGGCACTGCCCTGCCCGCCTACAGCGATCGGAAAATCCGTGGCCGTGAAGCGGCGCTCACCCAGGGCCTCGCGAACGATTAGCTCGCTCAAATCTTATCCTCGCAGCGAATCACGACCGGTTCCGGCGCTGCTCCCGGCACCACGCTGATCTCCCGTCGCACGTCGCGATAACCGGGCCGGGTGCCGACCACGGTGTAGCTGCCTGGAACGAGCTCCAGAGAGCGTTGCTCGAACGCGCCGAGGACACCAACGCGATAAATGGTCACTTGTGTGATGTTGTCCGAACGCAGGGCGACCGGCACCGGCACGTCGGCACGTGCCAGCCATTCGCCCAAAGTCTTGATCTGCCGGCTCAGGATCGGGCCGGGATTGGCAATGTTCGAGGCGCGCGCCAATGTTTCTTTGGCCACCGCCCGCACCGACTGACTGAACAGGCGCTCGGGCTGCGTGAGATACATTTCCAGCTGCTCGTTCAAAGTTGCGCGAGGCGACGTGCGAGCGACGCCGTCGTTCGCCGCCGCCACGGTCGAATCCAGCTCGAGCACGCTGCGATATTCCTTGAGCGCTTCGGACCATTTCTCCTGCGACTCCAGTTGCTGTGCCTCCTGCAACTTCACGCCAATCACACCGGTGCGTTGCTCCTGCTCGATCTGCCGCAACGCTTGCGGAATCTCGGGCGCATCGGGGCGAATACGACGCGCAGCTTCGAACGCTTCGCGCGCCTGCGAATAATTTGCGGCGGCGAGCGCGCTGTAACCTCGCGCCATCGAGCTTGCGAACGCATCGGCGGCCTGGCGCGACGTAATGCGCGCGATGCCTTCACTCGCTCGCGTCGCTTCCGTATCCAGCGCCAGTGCTTTGTGGAAGTTGTCGAGCGCGGCGGTAGCGTTGCCTTCTTTCTCCTGACCTTCCGCCGCCGTCAACAGAGCGAGCACTTGATCGAGCGTGCCCGCTCGCTTCAGTCCACGCGTTGCGACCTGATTGTTCGGCTCGATCTTCAACGCCAGCTCGAACGCACCCTTGGCATCTTCGGAACGGCCTCCTTGCAATGCTTCGGCACCCGCTTTCAATTGCTCCGCCAGCACCTGCGGCGCACGTTTCTCGACGATATCGAGCAACGGCGTGATCTCGTTGAGCTTCTGTTCCACGGCGGTGTATTCGCGCGCGGTCGCATCTTGATCGGCCGCTGCCAGCAATGAGTTCGCGCGATTGAATTCTTCACCGCCCCACTGAGCGGCGGCACGCGCATTGAGTTTTTGCAGGCGCTCGTCGATGGCGGCGCGGAGCTCTTCGGCGGCTTGCTTCGCCTTGGCCAGGGCCGCGAAATCGAGCGCCTTTTTCTCGGCCGGCTGTTCTTCGACCTTGGCAGGAGCAACGGCTGCGACAGCTGGTGCTTGCTGCGCGGGCTGCTCGCGTTCCACCACTTTGGGGAGCACGAAGAAGACTACCGCGACCGCAACCAGACCCAGCGCCACCAGCGCCGCGCCCAAGCCGCGTCGGAAACCTTGACGCCGCAAATCGTCCGCGCTGATCCGCGGGCCAGTCGTGCGCTGCCACTCGCCACGCAACGGCTCGCCCTGACCCGGCGGCGGACGCAAACCGGGCGGCTCGATCTTTACCGAGGCAGGCTTGATGGGTGCAGGCTCGTTCATATCGCTCATCATCGCAGGCGGCGGCAGACTCGCAAGCGCCGCGCGCAATTCTCTCTCGACACTTCCCATGTCCGTAGGCCGGTCCTCGGCGCGTCGTGCGAGCAGCCTTCCGAGCAACTGCGCAACGACCGCTGGCACCTGGACCGACGGCGGCGCCGGCTCTCGTGTTACGTCTCTCGCCGCCGCCGCGTCCGGATAGAACGGCGGATAGCCTGACAATAACTCGTAGAGCAGCGCGCCAAAACCATACATATCGTCGGCGACACTCACCGGCGCACCAGCAAGCTGCTGCGGGCTGGCACTAAACGGCGAGCCGCGCGTGAGTGCGCCGAAATCCGACAGCAATGGCTCGCCATCGGCACTCAACAAAACGTTCGCGGGCTTCAAGTCCCGATGGACGATGCCCGCGGCATGCGCTGACGCCAATGCCGACGCGATCGGAATCGCCGCGCGCAGGATCTGGTCGACACTGCGACCCCGCAGCTGAGTTAGATCGCCACCCGCGGCGTAATCCATCGCGATCCACGCGTGCTGCGCCGACCGCTGCAGTCCTTCGACTCGCAGAATATTCCGATGGCCGAGCGCCGCGACGCGCGCGTATTCGTCGTGCAAAGCCGCGCAGGTTGCGGTGTCCTGCACCAACTCCGCCGACAGAATCTTGACCGCGACCGAGCCGCGGCGTTCACGTTCTTGCGCGAGCCAGACTTCGCCGCTGCCGCCGCTACCGAGTCGTCGCAGCAGCAGGAGATTGCGAGACAGTGCCTGCCCGCGCTCCAGCATGTCGGATGAGTACTTGGACCGGGCGGTGCGCTATCCGCCCGACTGAGACTTGGGAGCCGGCAACTTCGACGCCGTTTCCTCCGGTATCGGGGTCACGGGCACCTGCACGCCGGTTTCGTTTTCGTAGAGCTCTTTGAGCAAGCGACGCCATTCGGTGTACTGCTCTTCGGCCGTGCCCTTGAGCTGCAGCGTGCGGCCTTCCACCTCGACCACCATGGGCTGAACTTCGGCCTGGAACGATTCACCCAGCTGCTTCAACGAGTCGGAGTGCAGCTTCACTTCCGCGCCCTTGTCGAAGCCGCTCTTCACCGCATACGCGCCGCCAAAGATCGCGCCGGTGGCGGCGGCCTGCCCGGCATATGTGTTTGCCTCGGCACCCACCACGAGACCGCCGACGATCGCCGCCGCACCGAGCAGCTTGCGAGTGATGGAGGCGCGCTTCGCTTCGTCCTTCGCTTCCAGCTCCGAGTAGCTGTAACGGCGCCAGTTGGTGTACGGCTCGGACATGTTTTCCGCAAACAGCGAGTAGTGCTCGTTGATGGTGTCGAGCAGCGCGTAGTCGCGCTCACGGATTCGATCCATTCGCTGCAACATCGGATCGTCTTCAGCAGGCAGGCGCACGACCTGCTTCACGCCCTTCTTGTCCTGGGTCATGTAATTGCTGAAGGCGTATGGCGCGAGATCGGAAGCAAAGCGCAGCTCGGATACCCGGCGCACGTTTTCCAGATCGGCGGCGGTCATCTGCTGCCGATACATGAGCATGTCGTTCGCCAGCGTGTTGTACATGTTCTGGAAAGGATCGCGCGGCTTGCCGGTCTGATCCTTATATGAGCGCGTATCGGCGAGCTGGTTGTACTCGCGCTTGAACCATTGGCGGCCGGTTGCGTCGACGACGGTGATCTCGGCGCGCAGCACCTGACCGCTCGATTCGATGATCTTGCCGGAAACATAAACGTCGAGCGCATCGGCGTCCTGCGGCATCACGCGCACCTGGCCCCACTGGCCGGTGCCTTCGAGCGTGTTACGCAACTGCATCGGCAGATAGCGCGCTTCGGCTTTGCGCACCTCGGGGAAGATGTGCTCTTGCTCCATCTTCTTCTCGTCCTTGGGCAGGTTCTCCTCGAACAGGCGCACGCCCACGTCGAGCAGCTGCGCCTCGGGTATCTCGGTTGCCGCCTGGATGGCCTTCACTCGCTGTTGCGGGCGAGTCTCGTGAGTGACACATCCGGCCGCGCCCAGGGCGGCCACCGACAGGAAAATTAGAGCAAGCGTGCGCTTCATAACTTTCAACCTGAGCCGTTCTTGTCGCTGCCTTACCTGCCCCATTGACCTGATCAATCGTTCCGCCAGTATTTGTTTTTGCTTAGCTCATCGAGAAGAGGGGCCGGTCCTGCGCATCCCTGCGCTCCCGCCATTCGGGCATCCTGCCCAGCACACTAGCCCCCCTTCTTATAATTGCGATACTCCTGCCAGAGTTTCTCGCGCAGCTCCGGATCGGCCTCGTTCATTGCGGCTTCGCGCAACTGACGCGCGACGATGTCGTCGTCGCTGCCGTCCGGAATACCCGCCGGTACGGTGTTCGGACCGCTGCCGCCGGCGGCACCGCCGCCCACGCCGCCGCCACCGCCCTGCCGGCCGCCACCCTGACCCTGGCCTTGACCCTGGCCCTGCTGACCCTGATCTTGGCCTTGTCCCTGACCTTGACCATTGCGGCCCTGGCCAGAACCATTGCCTTGACCCGCACCAGCGCCACTGCCTTCGTCGCCGCCGCCACCTTGAGCACCAGCGCCCTGGCCGTTGCCATTGTCACCGTTGCCTTGTCCACCGCCGGAGCCGCCGCGACCATTGCCGCGCTGTCCAGCGATCGTGGCCTGCTCGGCGCGCATGCGGCCGTCGAAGATGCCGAATGATTCGTCGAACTTGCGATCGATTTGCGCGGTGCGCTCGCCACCGGTCATCGGACCGCCGCCGCCACCACCGCCGGCATCGCCGCCACCTTGCGAACCTTGAGCACCACCGCCTTGAGAGCCTTGGGCACCGCCACCGCCGGCTCCGCCCCCGGCCGACGGAAAACCTCCGCCGCCGCCTGCAGCGCCGCCGCCACCCATTGCGCCGGCTCCACCTGCGGCACCATTGCCGCCCTGAGAACCACCGCCCTGCATTCCACCGCCACCCGCAGCGCCGCCAGCGGATCCACCACCCTGCGCACCGCCTCCACCTTGCATGCCGCCGGCATTCGCTCCAGCACCACCCGCTGCACCGCCACCTTGCATGCCTCCGGCTGCGCCGCCGCCCATCGAGCCGGCTGAGCCTGCGGCACCGCCGCCAGCCGCACCACCCGCTGAACCGCCGCCACCGGCTGATCCGCCGGATGCGCCACCGCCGCCGCTGGATCCTTTGAAGACACTTTCGCTTGGAGAGCCGCCGCCGGATGTGCCGCCGCTCGAAGAATCTTGCGCGCCGGCCGAACCGCCACCGCCTGCTGCACCACCACCGCTGTTTCCGCCGCCGCCCGAGTCAGTGCTCGGCAAGCCACCACTTTGTTGACCGCCAGCACCGCCAGTACTCGGCGAAGGCAATCCAACCGACGGCAAGCCCGCGCCAGGCAGCGAAGTGCCGACTGTCACATTCGGACCGGAAGAACCGCCGCCGTTTTGTCCGCCGCTCGAGCCTGAAGCGCCGCCCGCAGCACCGCCTGACTGGCCGCCAGCTCCGCCGGCCGAACCGCCTTGCGAGCCACCGCCCTGACTGCCGCCACTCTGTGATCCGCCGGAGCTGCCGCCCGACGAGCCGCCGCCACTCTGTCCACCGGACTGACTGCCCCCCATGGAGCCCTGACTGCCGCCCTGAGATGAGCTCGAAGAAGATGAAGAGGACGCGCCGCCACTACCGCTGGATCCACCAGACGAAGGCATGCCGCCACTGGAGCGGCTGCCACCGCTCGAACCGCCACTGGGCATGCTGCTCGATGAGCCGCCGGAAGAACCGCCGCCGCTCGATCCCGAAGAACCGGATGAGCCGCCCGAGGATCCCGACGAGCCACCGCTCGGCATGCTCGACGGCATGGAGGAAGACGAGGATTGCTGCTGACCGGCGCAACCACCCATGAGCAAGGCAGACACAGAGCTGACCAGCACACAATGCACGGCGATCGTCAGCAGACGCTTGGACGTCAGCGACGCGTTTGGCCCGGTGGCCGGAATCCGGGTGGCTTCACTCTGCATGTCCTCTCCTTGCATTCCCCAAGCGCACATGAGGACACATGGCGCCAAAGGAACTGTGCGACCGATCAGCTGAACGCGCGCTGACCATGTCGGTCGAGGTCAGCGCACGCTCGATGCCTGTGCCGCCTCGACATCAATGCGCGAAAACACGAGCTCGGTTCGACGTGGCCGTTCACTTACGTGACACCGCCGCCGTCTCCTCGTCTCCCGTGCCCAACAAAAACGACTTCAATTGCCCGGCGAGCCGATTGCACGCCGTGCTCTGCACCGGTGCGATCAACGGAATCGGAGCAATGGCGCCGATCATGACCGACGTGCCTTTCACGTCGGTGGTGAGACTGCCGGCACTGATGCCCTGGCGCAGATCCCAGACCGTCGCTTCGTAATCGGATGACTTCTCCCACCAACCCAATCCCAGACAGCCCGCGCCGCCCGGCCCGGCTGCGCAGGCGATGCTGCCGCCGCCATCGGTCTTTTGCGTCACGCCGTCGACCCACACGATGTAACGCACGCCCATCTCAGCGACGCGCTCGGAAACGCCGGGACGCGCGAGAAATGCAGTGAAGCCCTGCGCATTGGCGGGCGCGGTGCTGGGCTCGAGCCAGGGATACAATGCGTCGACGAAATAATGGTCCGCGTAAATCTGGAAGGGGCCCTTGCTCAGATTACTGCGCGGTTGGAAGTCCTTGCCGCCGCGTTGCCTCTGGGCAACGCCAGCGGAGACCGCTTCTCCGACCAGCTCGCGCTCCAGGCAATCCAGAAATTTATCTTCCGTGCCCGTGCCTTCCAGATGCGGCTTGGCCAGCAACACGATCGCGTCTTGCGAGCTGATTTGCGTCGGCGCCTCACGCAGCTCCTCGATCTTCGCAGTCATGCAACCGCTGATCAGGAGCGTTGTGCCCGTCATCGCGATGGCCATCGCGAGACGCGCCGAGACAGTGCCGCCAGAGTTCATTGATCTTCTCCTGGGAGTTCATGGACGCTCGGATCTGTTGCCATCCCTCCGCCCCGCGGCTTCGGTCAACGAAGCATTTCAACCAGTTGCCACATTGCCGAAGTCAGGGAAGACAATTAATCCAAGCTTCCGTAGGTCTCGAACAGTCCGTCCTGAAGCGTTCGCTGAGTTACGGCGATCCGATTCGCCTCCTGCGCCGGTTCACCGGTCGCGTCGCGCCGACCTTTACGATTCAGTATACGCCAGCCATTCATACGTCAATGCCGGGAAAACGCGCAAGCACGTGAGCGCTTGATTTGCGAGTCGAGGCGCGAATGTCAAATGGGCCCTTGGGCCAATGCAGCGGTGAGCGCGAAAGTGACAGCCGTGTAAGCGTGCGACGGCGCTTCAAAGCAACGACAATTGCCGGGACTCGCCGCTACTTGCAGTGGAGCCCGCAACAAACAACGTCGTGTTGTGCACAAATCTCTCGCGATGTTTGAGGCCGTATCGAGCGCACGCCGCCGCGAACCGCTGCGCCAATAATTCGGCGTATTGCCCTTCACCGCGCTGACGATGGCCCCAGCGCGGGTCATTGTCTCGCCCGGCGCGCATGTCATGCAGTCTCGACCAGACGTGCTTGGCCTTCAGCGGCTCGTGCTGGTCGAGCCATTCGCGAAATAAATCCTTCAGCTCGTACGGTAAGCGCAGTAGTACATAACCGGCCGAGCGCGCGCCGGCGGCAGCCGCGGCCTCGATAATTTTTTCCAGCTCAGCGTCAGTGAGTACCGGAATGATGGGCGCCACCATCACACCTACGGGTATTCCGGCGGCACTCAAACTGCGAATGGCTCGCAGTCGCGCGGCCGGCGAGGCTGTGCGCGGCTCGAGCGTACGCTTGAGGTCGTTGTCGAGCGTGGTAACGCTGACCAGCGTGTAAACCAGGTTGTCCCTGGCCAGCGGCGCGAGCAGGTCGATATCCCGCTCGATCATGGCGCTCTTGGTAATGATGGAGAAAGGATGCCGACGCCTGGCCAGCACTTCGATGATGCTGCGAGTTACCCGATACTCGCGCTCGATGGGCTGATAAGGATCGGTATTGGCGCCGATCGTGATCGGCGAGCAGCGATAGTTGCGCGCCGACAGCTCTTCTTCCAGCAACCGCGCGGCATCCGCCTTGTAGAACAGCTTGGTCTCGAAATCGAGGCCTGGCGACAGATTCAGGTAGCCGTGCGACGGCCGCGCGTAACAATAGATGCAGCCGTGCTCACAGCCCCGATAGGGATTGATCGACTGATCGAAGGGAATATCAGGCGACTTGTTGCGACTGATGATGGAGCGCGCTGGTTCCGGCTGCACCGTGGTCTGTAGCGGGGGCAACTGCTCGTCCAGACTGGTCGCTTCATTGGCCCAACCATCGTCCACGACTTCAACGCGCGTGGGTTCAAAGCGCCCAGCAGGATTCGACACGGCGCCGCGTCCAATGCGAACAGCAGGGCGAATCGGGCTGGGCATGGCAGGATCGTACTGGATATAAACCCAGGAGAGCAAGCCGTCAGGCGCGCTATTTTTTCTGCTCGGGGAACTGCTGCATGCTCCACAGCACTGGAAAGAATCGCGCCCACAAGCCGGTGACCACGAGCGTCGCGACGCCGCCGATGATTACGGCGCGCACGGCGCCCCACCACTTCGCCATCACACCGGATTCGAAATCGCCCAGCTCGTTCGACGCACCGATGAACACCGAGCTGACCGCGCTGACGCGGCCGCGAATGTAATCCGGCGTGTCCAGCTGCACGAGCAGATGACGCACATACACGCTCACCATGTCGGACGCACCGAGCACGACCAATGCCAGCATGGACAAATAGAAGTTGGTGCTGAGACCGAACACGATGGTCGCGACCCCAAACGTCGCGACACCACCGAACATCCACAGTCCGACGTGCCGCGAGATCGGGCTCAACGCCAGCAACAAGCCGCACGCAGCGGCACCGATGCCCGGCGCGGTTCGTAACAGACCGAGCCCGGTCGGACCGACGTGAAGAATGTCACTGGCGAACATCGGCATCAGCGCGGTGGCGCCGCCGAGCATCACTGCGAACAGATCCAGTGAGATCGCGCCCAACACCACGGGCCGCGAGCGTACGAATTTCAGTCCAGACAGCAGCGCCTCCAAGCTCAACGGCGCGCGCGTGGCATTCGCCGGCTCACTCGCGCCACGCACTTGAAACATCAATAGCGCGGCGGTCAACGCCAGCGTCATGACGGTCGCGTAAACGACCGACGGGCCCGCCAGGTAGAGCACGCCGCCGACCGCGGGGCCAATGATCGTCGCGACTTGCTGAGAGGATGAGTTCAACGCGACGGCACGCCGGAACGCGTCGGTCGGCACCAGGTTCGGCAACAGCGACTGCGCCCCCGGCATCGCGAACGCGCGAGAGGCACCCAGCACCATCATGACCAGAAAGATCGGCCACGCGGATAGAAATCCGTGCAGCGTCATGAGCAGCAACGCCAGCGCGCAGACCGAACTCGTCAGATAGCACGTGGTGACGATGCGAGCGCGGTTGTAATTGTCCGCGGCATGGCCGGCCGGCAGGATCAGCGTGACGAACGGAATGAACTGCGACAGCCCGATCAAGCCCAGGTCGAGCGGATCGCCGGTGATGTCGTACATCTGCCAGCCCACCGCGACGACCTGGATCTGCGCGCCGAGCGAGGCAAGAAAGCGACCGCCGATGAAGCGCAGAACATTGGGGTGGCGCAGCACGCTGGGCGCGCTCGGACTGGTCATGCGGTGCCGGGGGAGGAAGCCGTTACAGACGCGCCAGGATACTGGGACGCCCCACAAAGACCCAGGTCGGAGCGATTAGATTTTTGTCAGGCCCGCTTGGTTTGCTCGGTCGGCGCCGGCGCCGGCGCCTGCGGCGTGGGCGGCGTCTCGGCCACCGGGCCAGGCTGGGTCATGCCGGACACATTCTGCCCGCTGTGCTGAGGGTGCGCATGGTGGGCACCATGCTTTTTCTCCGTGGGCTTGGTCGGAGCGGGAAATCTGACCTGCACGACCGTGCCGTCATCGACGCGCGTTTCCAGCTCGCCTCGCAGCTGACGTACGAACGCCTCGATGAGCGAGCGACCCAAGCCGCTGTGATCCTGCGAGCTGGCGGCCATGTCGAAGCCGGTGCCGTCATCGCGAATGGTCAGCAGCAACGTCGCCGGCGACTCGCGCACGATCTGCACCTCGATATGCCCGCCCTCGCGCTCATTGAACGCATGCTTGTACGCGTTGGTGATCGCTTCGGTCACCAGCAAGCCCAGCGGCACGGCCACGTCGGGGCCGATGACTTCGCTCGGCGAGTCGACCGCCAGCTCGACATTGCGCCCGCGGGACAGGCCGCCGCGACGCAGCTCCGCACACAGGTCTTCCAGGAACCACTTCAGGTCGATCTCCTGCAGGCTCTCGGATTCGTACAAGCGCCGGTGCAAGGTTGCCAGTGCGTTGATACGACTGCGTGCTTCGGCGAACGCAACTTCTGCTCGCGGATCGCGAATACGGCGCGCGTGCAGATTCAGCAAGCTCATCACCAGCTGCAGATTGTTCTTCACCCGGTGATGAATCTCGCGCACCAGGATTTCTTTTTGCTGGAGCGAGTCGCGCAGCTCGTTCTCGCGGGCCGACAACAGGTCCGCCATGCGCGAGAACGTCTCGCCGAGACTGCGAATTTCCGCCGGCGCGGCACTGACACGCTCCGGACGCACACTGTGACGTCCCGCTGCATACGCCGACGTGATGCGCTCGAGATAGGTAATCCAGCGCACGACCAGATGCTCGATACCGAACCAGACGACCGCGATCGCCAGCGCCCACATCAGTAACGGCGTGAACACCCCCCATGCGACCTGCAGCGCCAGTGGGCCGATCGCAGTCAGCACCGGCGTTCCGAGAATCACGAAGATGCGGCCGCCAAGCAGCGGGCTGATGGCGTAGAGCCGCCACGTTCCATCATGGCCACGCGCGCGGAAGGTCTGCGTCTGACCGCCTTGCAAGTGCTCACGCAGGTGCTCGTTCACGATGTCGCGCGCCGGCAGTGGCGAACGCGTCGGCGAGCGCTCTGCTTCGCCGGTGATGATCTCGCCCTGACTGTCGAGCAAGGCGAAAGCGGTATCGTCGGTCTCGTTGCCGTAGTGATAGCGGCGCGTCAGCCAGTCCAAGCCAATGAACAGCGCCACGGCCCCTTGAATGACACCGTTCTCGTCGACCGATGGCACCGCGGTGACAATGCCCCAGGTGCCGAGCCAGCGGCTGACGACCAGGTCGCTGATGACGAAGCCATCGCCGCTCATCACCGAGATGAACCACTGCCGGTCGGCCACGTTGACGTTATTGCGAGTCGGGCTCGATGCGCAGGTGAAATCGCCTTTGGCATCGACCACCGCCGCGCCCGAGTATTGATCCAATCCTGCGATGGCTCGTTGCAAGGCGCGCCGGCAGGCCGGGCCCTGGCTACGGACGTCGGGCTGGGCAGCCAGACTCGTGAGGATCTCGCGCGAGGCCGAGATCATGTTGACCTGTTCGGTCGCGGACAGCTGCGCGGCCTGGGCGAGGTTTTGCTCCAGGATGCGCATGCTGCTGTTGTAGCTGGAAATCGCCTGCAAGACCGCGAGCGCACCCGGCGCCAGCATGGCGATGCCCACAATAAGGACGAGGCGCGGGCGCAGGCCCGCGTTGCGGCCAAACCAGGAACGCGGCGCGATCTTGGCGCTCTTCAAGCAGCGACTCCCCGCAGCGAAAAATCCCCGGAGCTCAGGACACGCCCGAGCGCCGCTCGTTGCCGATATTGGACTCGCCGAGAGAGTTCACTGCGGGCAAAGTCCCGGTCACCTGGGTGGCATCCTCGCCCAGCAACTCGACCAGGCGATCGCGAGCACGCGCAATGCGGCTCTTGATCGTACCCACCGCGACCTGGCAGACGTCTGCGGCTTCTTCGTATGACAGCCCCGTCGCACACACCAGCACCAGCGCCTCGCGCTGATCCACCGGCAACTCCTGGAGCGCGCGGTTCAAATCGCGCAGGTGCAACTTGGCATCGTGATCCGGCGCGATCGCCATCTGCGATGCGCAGATGCCGTCCGGATCCTCGATCTCGAACTTCCTGTGGCGCAGCTCAGAGTAGTAGCAATTGCGCAGAATGGTGAACAGCCAGGCCTTCAGATTGCTGCCCGTCTGGAATTGCTCACGGTTGGTCCACGCCTTCAGCACCGTGTCCTGCACGAGATCGTCGGCACGAGCCGGATCACCGCACAAAGAACGTCCGAACGCACGCAGGGCCGGCAGCAATGCCGTAACCTGCTCGAGAAATTTGTCCTGGCCGGTCATGGGCGGCGCCCCCTGTGCGCCGCTCAAGCGCCACGCTCCTTGTCTTCCAGCTGCTTCAACAGCTGTTTGAACTCATCGGGCACGGGCTCGTCCATGACGTCGGTGAACATGCGCTTCAAGCGCGCACCGAGCCAATCGGGCACTTGCTCCGTCGCCGCGCTCGCGGCCGGTGCTTCGACGGGCTCGTCAGGCTTGGTTTGCTCACTCATGATCATGGCTGATTCAGGTAGTAGCGCGGCTCAACGCCGGCGGGTCGGTTTCAGTGGGGGAGGAAACGCCTGGTGCCGTGAAAAAGTTCCAGGGAGTAAGGAACCTTCCACCCCGTTCGTACATAGTATTGCTGCATTCTTCCTAGAGCGCCGCTTCGCGCCGCCAAAGAAACCGTATTTAGGAGTCTCCATGGCTTTAGCTCACGCCATCGCCGAACATCTGCCGTATCTGCGCCGGTATGCCCGCGCACTGTGCGGCACGCAGAAAAGTGGCGATGCTTATGTCCGGGCATGTCTGGAAGCGATTGTTGCCGATACTTCGGTCCTGGATGCTCGTCTGTCCCCAAGGGTTGGCCTGTACCGCTTGTTCCACAAGCTGTGGAACAGCGCGCACATCGAAGTGCCGGCCGCCTCGGCAAAACGCGATGCCGATGGCGTCGAACGGCGTCTGAGCGAGCTCACGCCGGCCCGCCGCCAGGCCCTGCTGCTCACCGCGATGGAAGGCTTCAACATCAGCGACGCCGCCAACATCCTCAGCGTCGATGAGGAGGAAGTGAAGCAGATGGTGAGCCAGGCGGTGCGCGAGATTTCCAACCAGCCGAGCACCAAGGTGCTGATCATCGAAGACGAGCCCATCATTTCCCTGGACCTGCAGAGCATCGTGCGCGAGATGGGCCATACCGTCGCCGCGATCGCCACGACCCGCGACGAAGCCGTCCGCGCTGCGCGCAAGACCGAGCCGGGCCTGGTGCTGGCGGACATCAAGCTCGCCGACGGCAGCTCCGGCATCGATGCGGTCCGGCAGATCCTGAGCGAAGTGGATGTGCCGATCGTGTTCATCACCGCGTATCCGGAGCGTCTGCTGACGGGCGAGCGTCCCGAGCCTACATTCCTGGTGACCAAACCGTTCGTGCCCGAGACAGTGCGCGTTGCGGTCAGTCAGGCATTGCTGTTTGCGTGATGAACAACGGGGCCGCTGCGGCCCCGTTGCTATTCGTCCTCAAAAAAATGGGGCCCCAAGGGGCCCCGTTTTTTTTTATGTACGGTCGTCAGACTGGAGGCTTGCCGCGCAATGCGCCACCCACCAATGCGACCAGAGTCAGCACCAAGAAGATGAAGAACAGAATCTTCGCAATACCCGCCGCGGCGCCGGCAATGCTGGTGAAACCGAGCACGGCGGCGATGATCGCGACTACAAAGAACGTCAGCGCCCAAGACAACATGTGAACCTCCATACCCCTCGTTGAGAAATCTCCAGCTCGCGAAGTCCTCCTTGCATCGCGTGCCGCTTCAGTGTCGCAACGCGTGAGCTTATGTCCGGTTCCGGCTCGACAATCCGGAACTTCCCCCATGCGTAAACGTTTTTCTGACGACTTTCTTGCTTGATTACAAACGAAGCAGCGGCCTGCAGGCCGCGGAGGAAACATTATGAAGATGACTGCAAAGCTGCTTTGGTCCGCACTGCTCGCCGCCACGCTGAGCGTCGGTCTGACTGCCTGCGAAAAGAAAGGTCCGGTGGAACAAGCCGGCGAAGAAGTCGATGAAGCCATCGACACTCTCAAGAACGGTGGCGAGGAATCGACGGCCAACAAAGTGGACGACGCCATCGACGACGCGCGCAAAGGCGCTGAAGATGCGGTCGACGAGCTGAAAGAGAAGTAATCGATCGTTGCTTGCGGACCAGGCCTGCGGCGCGCCAGCGTCGCAGGCCTTTTTATTGGGCGTCGAGAAATTCTTCGAGCAGCGCCGCGACTTCATCGGGGCGCTCATGATGCAGCATGTGACCGGCGTCATTGACGGTCGCGATGGTCAGCTCGCGATACAGCGAGCGCAGTCTGGGCTCAGCCAGCTCATCGCCCATGCGCTTCGCCAGCTCGGATTGATCGCCCAGAACAAATAACAACGGCGCCTCGATTGCACGCCAACAAGCCTCGGCTTGCTCGCGCGAGTACAGCACGGGATTGGTGCGTTTGTGTTTGGGATCCGCGCGCAACTCGATCTTGCCGTCCTGCCGGGGCTGACCCCAGGAGCGCGCAATGAACTCCACTCGATCTTTCGGAGTGCGAGGGTTGCGACGCGCGAGCACGCGGACCAGCTGCTCGTAGTCCTCGTAAACGGCGAACTCGGTACCGTGCTTCACTTCATCGAGCCACTGCGCGTAGCGAGCCGGCGCTTGATCGGGCGTCGTACGCGGCATTCCGAAACCTTCCAGGCTGACGAGTCGGCGAATGCGCCGCGGCCGCACGCCCGCGTACAGCATTGCGATGTTGCCGCCCATGCTGTGACCGACCAGATCGATCGGCGCATCGGGTGCCAATTGATCCAGCAGCGCATCCAGATCGGCGAGGTAGTCGGGAAACCAATAGCCGTCGGCGGGTCGGTCGGTGCGACCGAAGCCGCGCATGTCGATGGCGAGGCAGGTGCGATCGGCGGCGAAGCAATCGACCAGGAATTGATAAGTCTCGCCGGTATCGCCCCAGCCGTGCAGCAGTACCAGCGGATCCGGGTTACTGCCCGGCCAGCGATACAGGTGGAAGATCAGGCCGCGCGCCTGCAGTTCGAGGTGTTGCGGGGGACGCAGCGATCGATACATTGAAACGGCGGATCGGGAGGGGAATGGCGATGCCGTACGCCTTGCGGGGCACGGCATCGCTCACTTCAATCAGCGCGCGCGCTTACTTCTTCTGCGGCGTGCGGACCACGGTCGCACCGGCCTTGCTGACCTTGCCGACCTTCTTCTTGCTGGCCTTCTTGGCGGCGACCTTCTTGGTGCCGGCCTTCTTGGCGATCACTTTCTTCTTGGTGGCGGTCTTGCCAACGGTCTTGCCGGCCTTTTTGCTCGCCTTACGCTTCGTTGCCATGATTAATCTCCGGGTTAGTCCCAATTCAGACAGATTTCAGTTTTCAGTTTTGAGTCACGTGAGTCACGTGCCTGCGCGCATATTACACGGTAGCGCCCCTCTGATGCATGATGGTGCTCGATGGACAACGGCAAGAACATGCAAGAACAAGTCACGACCATCGTCGCGCACGCGCGCGGACTGAGTACGCAGGACCGTGGCGACTACGTGCGCCGCGCTTGCGGAGCCGATGAAACATTGCTGTCGCATGTGATGCAGGCGCTGGGAGACGCGCTCGGCGAAAAAGCCGCGCAGGAGCAGGGCTTTTGGGATGACGTCGCTGCCGGCGAGAGCAGCCGCGTCTCACCGCTGGAGACCCTCGATGGGCAACTGCTCGGCCGCTATCGCATCGTGCGCAAGCTCGGCTCGGGTGGCATGGGCGACGTGTATCTCGCGGAACGCGCCGATGACGAGTATCAACAGCGCGTCGCCCTGAAAATCGTGCGCGGCGGGCTGTTCTCGCCGCAGATTCAAGGCCGCTTGCGCATGGAGCGGCAGATCCTCGCAACGCTGCAGCACCCCAACATTGCGCGCCTGCTCGATGGTGGACGCGCGCCGGATGGCACACCGTATCTGGTGATGGAGTACATCGACGGCGAGCCGATTGACATTTATTGCGATCGTCGCCGGCTGTCCGTCTCAGAGCGGTTACAGCTGCTGCGGACCATTTGTGGCGCGGTCCATTACGCGCATCAGAACCTGATCGTGCATCGGGATCTGAAGCCCAACAACATCCTGATCACGCCCGATGGTGTGCCCAAGCTGCTCGATTTCGGCATCGCCAAGCTGCTCGATTCGCGCCACTCGGCGCACACGCTCGCGGTCACCCATTTCGAGTACAGGGTGATGACACCCGCGCACGCCAGCCCCGAACAGGTGCGCGGCGATGTGATCACGACCGCCAGCGACATCTATGTGCTGGGCGTGCTGATGTACGAATTGTTGTGCGGCAAGCGGCCGTTCCACCTGATCGGCACCAGCCTCACGGACATGGAACGCATCATTTGCGAGCAGGAAGCGCCGCCGCCGAGCGCAATGGTCGCGCGCGTTGCGGCGGAATCGCCGGAGTTGATGGCCGACCTCGCCTCGCATCGCTCGACCACAGCGGCCCGCCTGCGGAAGCAACTGCGCGGCGACCTCGACAACATCGTCGGCATGTCGATGCGGAAGGATCCGGAGCGTCGCTATGCCTCCGCCGAGCAGCTTGCCGCAGACCTGGAACATCATCTGAGCGGGCAGCCCGTCCTGGCCACCAGCGATACCTGGCTTTATCGAACCGGCAAGTTCATCAAGCGTCATGCGCTGTCGGTCACGGCGGGCGTTGCGATGGTGATTACGCTCGCAGCGTTCTCGGCAGTCACGTACATCCAGGCGCAACGGATCGCACAGGAACGCGATGTTGCGACAGCCGAGCGCTCGCGAGCGGAGCAGATTTCTTCGTTTCTGGTCGAGCTGTTCGAGCTGTCCGATCCGTCACGGAGTCGCGGCAATCAAGTGACCGCACGCGAGATGCTCGACATCGGCGCGCGCCGCATTCGCTTTGGTCTCAACGATCAGCCGGAAACGCGAGCCACGCTGCTGGGAACGATCGGGCGCGTTTACGGCAGCATGGGGCTGCACGAAAGCTCGGTCGAGCTGCTGCAGGATGCTCTGGACTCGCGCATTCGTATTCATGGCGAGCGTCATCCCGAAGTGGCCCTGGCGAGAGCTTCACTGGGCACGGCGTTTTGCGAGCGCGGCCAGCTCGATACCTGCACGGAGCAGCTCGACCAAGCACTCACCCTGCAGAAGGAACTGTCAGGCGAGGATGCCGTGGCAATCGCGCCGACATTGCTTGCACACGGTCGACTCGCGCAACTGCAGGGCGATCTCGAGCGCGCGGAGCGGTACTTCAACGACAGCCTCGCGATTTATCGCCATCATGGCCAGGATCGGACGTCCGCCGCCGCGTCGGTGATGAACGAGCTGGCCGGGGTGTACACCTACCGCAATGACTTCGAGCGCGCGGCCACTTTGTTTCGCGCGGCGCTGGATATCGATCGGCAGGCGCTCGGCAACGATCATCCGCAGGTCGGCGTTCATGTGCTGAACCTCGCGTTCACGTCGCAATCGCTCGGTAAGCTCGATGAAGCAGCTGGGCTGTACACGGAAGCGCTGCAAATCCTCAGCAAAGTGCTGGGCGAGACGCATCCCATGACGCTGGATGCCAGCGCGAACTACGGCCGCTTCCTGCATCGTCGCGGCGATCTGACGCAAGCGGAGCAGGTGCTGGTGCGCGTCGTCGATCTGGATCGCAAGGCGCGTGGCGATCAGCATCCCTACGTCGGGCACGATCTCGTGAATCTCGGCTTGGTACGCCTGGATGCTGGCAATCCAGCTCGCGCCCAGCAGGATTTCAGCGCCGCGCTCACGATCTACGGCGCCACTCTGCCCGCCGACCATCCCTTTGCCGCGTCCGCCCTTTCCGGTCTCGGCCGCGCGCAACTCGAACAAGGCCGCCTGAAAGACGCAGAAAACACCCTGCGTCAGGCCTCGCAAATCGCCACCAAATCCCTCGCTGCCGACAGCCCCCAGCTCGCCGCCATCAACAGCTCCCTCGGCCGCACGCTCCTCGCCCAAAAACGCCCCACCGAAGCCGCGCCCTTACTGCGCGACAGCTATCCAATCCTCGCCAAGGCGCAAGGCGAAGACGCAGCGATTACGAAGCGAACGCAGGAAGCGCTCGCCAGCATGGAGGCCGCCAAGTAAGCGGGACGGCGGCCGATTTGACTACAAACGGTTTTTGGATTCGTTGGTAAACGTTGGCCGGGGCGGCCAGACCGGGCACAGCTCCTCAATCACCGCCATGAGCTCGTCCAATGCCTGATACGGGTCGGCAGGCGCGGACGGAGGCGTATTCACGCCGCCCTCCGCAACAATGGGAGCGTCAGTCGATTTCTCGGAGCAGCTCATCGAGCCATTCCATACGGTCGAATAACTGAAAGTACTCGCGTACTTCCTTCATATCTACAGTGCTCCGATTGGCGCGCAACAATGCTCGGATGTCTTCCATGTCGCGCGTGCCCGCCGCCATCGCTGCTACCCGCCCAAGAACATCTTGTACGCCGAGTTGTCGGTTTCTTCGGCGTACACGTACTTCAGTTCGCGGACGTGCAGGTCGAACTCGGTGCTTTCGGAAGGTGGCAGCTGGACGCCGACCAGGACGCGGCCGTAGTCGGAGCCGTGATTGCGGTAGTGGAACAGCGTGATGTTCCAGCGCGTGCCGATGGCGTTGAGGAATTTCAGCAGGGCGCCGGGGCGCTCGGGGAATTCGAAGCGGAACAGGCGCTCGTTGTCGAGGCCGCGGGCGTGGCCGCCGATCATGTAGCGGACGTGCAGCTTGGCGACTTCGTTGTCGCTCATGTCGTGCACGTTATAGCCCGAGTCCTGCAAGGACTTGATGACCGCTTCCTTCTCGCGACGGCCATCGCTCAGGCCCAGGCCAACGAACAACTGCGCCGAGGCGGTGTCGCTGTAGCGATAGTTGAATTCGGTGATGCTGCGCCGGCCGAGCGTTTCGCAGAAACGCAGGAAGCTGCCCTTCTCTTCCGGAATCTCCACCGAGATCAGCGCCTCGCGCTGGCCGCCGATATCGGCGCGCTCCGCGACGTGACGCAGGCGATCGAAATTCACATTGGCGCCGCAGTTGATGGCGATGAACGTTCGATTGCGGCACTGCTCGCGCTGCACGTAACGTTTGATGCCGGCCACCGACAGCGCCCCCGAAGGCTCGACGATGGTGCGGTTCTCTTCGAAAATGTCCTGCATGGCCGCGCAGATCTCATCCGTGCTGACCAGGATGACCTCGTCGACGTACTCACGCGCCAGCCGAAACGTTTCCTCGCCCACGCGCCTCACAGCGACACCGTCGGCAAAAATCCCAACGCGGTCCAGGGTGACGCGCTTGCCCGCCTGCAGGGACTTGGACATCGCGTCCGCATCCTCGGGCTCGACACCGATGATCTTGATCTTCGGAAACAGATACTTCACGTACGCCGCTACGCCGGCGATCAGGCCACCGCCGCCGACGGCGATGAAGATGGCGTCGATCTGCTCGCCCGCGCACTGGCGCAGCAGCTCCATGCCGATGGTGCCCTGGCCGGCGATCACATCCGGATCGTCGAACGGATGAATGAATGCCAGCTGGCGCTCGCTCATCACCTTCATTGCATGTTCGTAGGCCTGATCGTAGTCGTCGCCATGGAGCACGACCTCGGCGCCATGATCCAATACGGCCTGAACTTTGATCTGCGGCGTGGTCTGAGGCATAACGATGATTGCCGGAATCCCGCGCCGCTTGGCGGCCAGCGCCACACCCTGGGCATGGTTGCCGGCGGAGGCGCAGATCACGCCGCGCTTGGCGGCCGTTTCCGACAGGTGTGCGATCTTGTTGTAGGCGCCACGAATCTTGAACGAGAAGACCGGCTGCAGATCCTCGCGCTTGAAGAGAATGCTGTTACCCAGGCGGCGGCTGAGCCGCGGCGCCGTGTCGAGCGGAGTAGCAATAGCGACGTCATAGACGCGCGCTTTGAGAATACGTTCGAGGTAATCGTGGGACATACAGGCCAGGATACCGCATTCCTGTAATAATGCGCGCCGCTCCGGACTCCCCCCATATGGATGATTTGGGATGACTTGGGATGACTTGGGCTACTGCTACCGACTCATATCTGAACGTCAGCATGAACGATTCGACCCACCGCCTTACACGCCGCGACCTGCTAGCTTCATCCCTGGTGACATCGTTGGGCGCCGCTGCCCTCGGTGCGCCCGCACCCGCCACCGCCCAGCCCATCGGCAGCATGCCGGCCACGACCAAAGAGCTGTGGCAGTGGTTTCGCATCCAGCCGGTGCTGGACCTGCAGCGAACCTATCTGGATATCGCCGGCGCCGGCCCGACCCTGCGTTCCGCGATGGCGACCGAATATCGCGTCCGGGATTCGCAAAGTCTGAACGTCGCCTCATTCTCCGAGGCACAGTGGAGCGCCGAGAGCACACGCATCGCCACCGCATTCGGCGGCTTCGTCGGCTGTGACGCCGACGAGATCGTGTTCACGCGTGGCACCGGCGAAGCACTCGCGACCGTCGCCAATGGCCTCGATTTGAACCCGGGCGACGAAGTCCTCACGACCAATCGCGAGCATCCGGCCTCACTCAGCCCCTGGCTGCTGCTCGCACGACGCCGCGGCATCGTCGTCAAGCAGATTGATCTGCCAGCACCGTTGAGCGGCCCGGAGCAAGCGCTCGGCTTGTTCGCCGGCGCCGTCACCGATCGCACCAGAGTAATGATGTTCTCCCACGTGCAATATGCGGACGGAACACTGATGCCGGTGGCCGAGCTGTGTCAGTTCGCCCGCCAGCGCAATCTGATCAGCGTCGTCGACGGCGCTCAGGCGCTCGGCATGCTGGATTTCCAGCTGCGCGACCTGGGCTGCGATTTCTACGGAACGTCATTTCACAAGTGGCTCGGCGGCAGCAACGGCACCGGCATGTTGTATGTACGCCGGGACATGCTCGATCGCATTTGGCCGACGCTGCCGCGCGGCATCGATGCTTCGCCGCCGGTCATCACACCAACGCAATCGATGGGTCATGTAGGCGTGCCGGCAGCGCTGCACAAATTAGGAAACATCGTGCCGCTGTGCTGGGCACCGCTGCGCGGCTCCGAAGTCGCACTGGATTTTCAACAGCAGGTCCTGCGCAGCAGGATCGAAGCGCGCATTCGTGAGTTGACGATCTACGCGCGCCTGCGTTTGCAACAGCTGCCTGGCGTCGAAGTACTGACGCCGAATCGTCCCGGCTTGTGGGGCGGCATCCTCTCGTTCCACGTGCCCGGACGCCTCGCGTCCGACATCACGCTCGGACTGGTGCGCGGGCATCGCGTGTTCGCGCGTGACATGCAGTGGCCCGGCAAGAGCGAAGGCGCGGTCCGCGTCTCGCTGGCCGCATTCAACACGCACGACGAAGTGGACAAGCTGTTCGCGGGTCTGCAGCAAGTGCTTCGCTAGGGCATCATGGTTCCACTGAGTTATTTGCTAATCATGGGCAGCCTCAGCGGGCTGCTCGCCGTGCTGGCCCATTCGGTGATCTATTCCGTTTATCAACTGGTGCGCTCGGGGAACGGTCAGACGAGCGCGGTGAGTTTCACCGATGCCTTCCTGCATCTGATCTGCGGCACCGGGCTCGGGCTGTTGTTCTGGCTCAGCTGGGGCCTGGCGGGCATGGTCAACATGCCCTGGTGGATCCGCGGCCTGTCGTTCGCGCTGCTGTGCTGGGTGCCGGTGTCGTTGCCCGCAGTGGTCGCTGCCTGGATCAGTGCTGCGCCGGAGCGCGGACTGTCGACGAAAACGATGGCATTGATGGCGTCGCGGTGGGCGACGACCTGCCTGATCGCAGGTCTCGCCTTTGCTTGGAGCTGGCAGCGCTCGGCCTGAGCGCCCTTCATAACCTAGGTTAATTAACGATCGAAAAATTCGCGGGCCACGGACGTGAACCGCTGCGGAGCTGCGCTCAGGAAGCCCTGACCGTAGTCGGGCAGATCGAGCATCGAGCCATTCGGCAAGGATGCGCGAGCGCGCCCCGAGTGTTCGAAGTACTCATCCTTCAAGCGCAGCACCAGCGCCGACTGTTTGACCAGCGGCAGGCGCTCGGACGCGGGGTACTCAACCATCGCAACATACGATCGCGTGCCGCTGCTGCCAGCACGCAGCCGATCGCCCAGCTCGTCCGTCAAAGCACTGATGGGTGCGCCCGGTCCGCGACGCTCGACGAGTCGCCGCCACTCCTCAGAGACATCGCTGCCATCTTCACGGGTGCCCGGCGCGGGCGCGTTCTGCAGCAGCGCGGCGCGATCTTGAGCAGAATAGGACGGCACGCCCCACAGCATCACGCGACGGATCAGCTGCGGACGCGTGATCGCGAGCTCGGCAGCAACCAGCGCACCGAGTTGATAACCAGCGAGATCGACACTGCGCAGACGCAGGCTTTCGACGAAATCGCCGATCGCCGCGGCCAGGTCGCCGACGGTCGCCTTGCTGCTGGCCGGGTCGGAATTGCCATGTCCCGGCAGATCGGGCGCGTAGACGCTGCGATCATGCCCCAGCTCGCGCAGGATGGGCGCGAACAACCGGCCCGAGCCGCCGCTGTGATGCAGGCAGACAACCGGTGTACGCTCGTCGAAACCGCCGCCTGAAGGGTACGCCGTGGACAGATGAATCTGGCCGTGACGGCTCTCGGCATAGGAGCGGCGCACGTGCACGACGGCGGGCTGAGGTAAAGGCAGGCGATTACGATACTTGGCTTGGATCACTCGAAGTCCCCTTTTCTGACGCTCCATGCGACCGACGCCTCCGTGCGAGTTGAGCGTGGCTCTCGCGAGCCGTGGCATGGGCGCGTATTCAAACGGCACCGTGCACTTGCTGGACAGTCGAAAGTGTACGTAGCGATGACAGCTAAGAAATGGACTTACTTCTCAGCTTGCACAGTACAGCCCGACGCTTGGTTAGACTAATGTCAATTGCACGCACGAGAACAGCAAGAGGCACACTGATGATCCGCATGCCGCCCCTTCGCAGACACGAGCGCAGTCGTTGTCATAAGCAAATTTCCCACAAACGCAGCATCGTCGCACTGATCTTCGGCATCGTGCTCGCAACTGCCGCGCACGCGGAGCCTTACAGCGCCGCGGCGATGTGGCAGCTGCAACGACTCGGCACGCCCGATATTTCTCCTGACGGGCGACTCGCCGTCGTGCCGGTCACTCGCTACGACGTCGACAAGAACAAAGGCGACACCGATCTGTGGCTGGTACCGACCAAGCCCGGCAAGGCTCGCCAGCTCACCAGCACCGGCGGTTCAGCTTCATCGCCGGCGTGGAGCCCGGATGGCGAGATGATCGCGTTCGTCGCCAAGCGCGGCGACGATAAACAGCAGCAGCTTTATGTCATTGCAGTCGACGGCGGCGAAGCACGGCGCGTGACCAACGTGCCCACCGGCGTGATTGCGCCCAAGTGGTTTCCGGATTCCAAGCGCATCGCTTTCCTGTCGCAGGTGTGGACCGATCTGAGCACCTGGGCCGACATGGACAAGCGCATGACCGAGCGCAACGATGCAAAAATGACCGCGCGCGTGTGGGACAAGGCGCCGGTCAGTCACTGGGATCACTTCCTCGACGATCGCGACACGCACATCTATTCGGTCAACATCGACGGCGGCGAGCCGCAGGCCATCACTCGCAACGCCGGCGTCTCGCTGGACCGCGGCGAGCCCGACGCGAGCTCTTATGACATTGCGCCGGACGGCACCGAGGTCGCATTCGCCGTCAACATCGACACCAGCGGCGTCGATCCGAACTTCGACATCTTCACACTGCCGGTGGAAGGCGGCTCGCCGCAGAATCTGGTCAATCTGACCCAGGACAATCCCGCCGACGACACCGCGCCGCTGTACAGTCCAGACGGTCGGTCGCTGGCATTTCGTCGCCAGACGATCAAAGACTTCTACGCCGATCGCGCGCGGCTCATGTTGTATGACCGTCGCGGTAGCAAGCTGCGCAACCTCACCGAGAATTGGGACCGTTCCGCCGTCGGCCTCGTCTGGTCACCGGACAGCTCAGCGCTGTTCGGCGCTATCGACGACGCCGGCACGCGTCGCATCTATCGCTTCGATATCGGCGGTGGCGAGCCGAAGGCCGTGACTCGCGATCGCAGCTTCGATTCGCTCGCGATCGCGGGCAGCGGCCCGGTGATCGTCGGCCTGCGCCAGAGCTTCACCGAACCGCCGACGCTCGTGAGCATCATCGCGCGCACCGGTGCCGCCACGAAGCTGTCGGACTTCAATGACACCGCGCTCGCGCGACTCACGCCGGGCAAGGTCGAGAGCGTCACTTATAAAGGCGCCAATAACGAAGACGTGCAGATGTGGGTGGTGTATCCGCCGAACTTCACGCCGGACCGCAAATGGCCGCTCTATCTGCTCCTGCACGGCGGCCCCCACAACGGCGTCACCGATGCCTATCAGTGGCGCTGGAACGCGCAGGTATTCGCCAACTGGGGCTATGTCACGGCCTGGCACAACTTTCATGGCTCGAGTGGCTTCGGTCAGGCGTGGACCGACTCCATCACCAAGGAATGGATGACGCTGCCGTACCAGGACACCATCAAGGCCACCGAGTGGTTCCGCGCCCAGCCGTGGATTGATAGTGAACGAATGGCCGCTGGCGGTGGCAGTTTCGGCGGGTATCTTGCGTCTTCATTGCTGGGCAAGCCGCATCCATTCAAGACCCTGGTGGCGCACGCAGCGGTGTACAACAACTACACTCAATACGGCAGCGATTACGGCGCGGACAAGAAACGTTTCGGCGAATTCTGGGAAGACGCCGAGCGCTTCGCGCGCAACTCGCCTCACACCTTCGCGGCGAACTTCAACACGCCGACGCTGGTGATCCACGGTCAGCTGGACCGGCGCGTACCGGTCAGCCACGGCCTGGAGCTGTTCAACGTGCTGCAGAACCGTGGCGTGCCCAGCAAGCTGGTGTACTTCCCTGACGAGAACCACTGGATTCTGAAGCCGCAGAACTCGCTGTTCTGGTACGAAACTTCACGACAGTGGCTGGAAAAATATGTGCGCCCCGGGCCGGGCGATGCCAGTGCGGTGCCGGCAGGTCCGAGCGCGTCCACTCAGAACAAGGTGACCCAATGAGCCTCTCGATCACTCGACGTGAAGCACTGTTGATGGCGGGCGCGGCGACGCTGCTCGCAGGAGAAACATTCGCCGCGCAGCCCAAGGTGAAACCGATGAAAGTGCTGATCCTCGGCGGCACCGGCATCAGCGGTCCGCATCTGGTCCGCGAGCTGCGCGACGCCGGCCATCAGCTCACGCTGCTGAATCGTGGCAAGCGCAATCCCGGCATGTTCAAGGATGTCGAAACGTTGCTCGGCGACCGCGCCGGCCCGCTGGATGTGCTCAAGGGGCGCGATTGGGACGTGGTCGTCGACAACTCCGGCTACTTCCCCAAGCATGTGAAGGCGAGCGCGGAGCTGTTGAAGGGCCACACTCAGCACTACATTTATGTGTCGAGCATTTCGGCGTACGTCAATCTCACACCGCCGGGCATCGATGAGGATTACCAGCTCGCGGAGCTCAAAGATCCGGACGCCACCGAGATCACCGGCGAAAACTACGGCGGACTGAAAGCCGCCTGTGAGAAAATCGTCGAGCAAACCTTCGGCGTCCACCAGGCCGTGATCCGTCCTTCATATATCGTCGGCCCGGGCGATTCGACAGATCGCTTCGGTTACTGGCCGGTGCGCGTGGCGCGCGGCGGCGAAATGTTGGCCCCCGGCACGCCGGCGGACACCGTGCAATTCATCGATGTGCGCGACATGGCCGACTTCATGCGCGCGTGCGTCGAGCGCAAGATCCAAGGTCGTTACAACCTGTGCAATCCGCCGGGCTCAGTGACCATCGGCGAGCTGCTCGAAGCCAGCAAGCGCATCTCCAAGTCGAATGCATCGTTCACCTGGGCGAGCCAGTCGTTCATCGAGCAGCAACAGCTGCAGCAGAAAGGCGAGATTCCGATCTGGGCACCGCCGGTCGGCGAGCAAGCCGGTGCGACGCTGGTCAGCTCGGCGCGAGCGGTGGCGCAAGGCCTGCGGTTCCGCGATCTGGACACGACCATCAAAGACACGCTTGCCTGGCACGAGCAGCGCCCCGCCGAAGAGAAAGCCAAGCTGCGCGCCGGCCTCACCGCTGAACGCGAGGCGCAGCTGCTGAAGCAATTGAAGGCGTAACGACCGATGTGACATATGATCGGGCGGCCGTTCACGAAATTTGGNTCGCCGGTTCATCCAAACTTGCCTGGGCCCGTCGAACAGAAGAGATGGACTCGCGTCGCCGCCGGAGTGACGATAGAGATCTGCTTCTGGAGACCTGCCATGTCATCACTCGTCATCCGCTCAGCAGCCCGATCCCTGACCGCTCGCGTCGCTCTCAGCTGTATCGCGCTGGCCGTGCTCAGCGCCTGCAACCGCGGCGGCGAACAGAGCGCCATGTTGCCGAGCGAGCCCGCTGAATTGACCTGGGCGCGCGCCGCGCTGGAACGCAATCCGCGTTACGAAGTGCTGGCCAGCGACACACAGACGCGTGTGTTCACCGTCCGTGATCGCTCGACCGGTCAGGTGCAGACCGTCAACCTGAATGACCTGGCCGCAGCGCCGCTCGCACAGTTGAAATCGCCGCCGTCGGTGCTCGACGCGCCTTTGCCTGCTCCTGTTCCCGCGCCAGAAGCAGCGACAGCGGCAGCACCGCCGCCCGCTCCTCCTGCCGCTGCAACGCCTCCTGCGAGCCCTGCAGAAGCCGCGCCGCCGGCGCAAGTCGTCGACAATTCACCGGCTGCCGCAGCGGAACGGGCGCAATCCGCCGAGTCGAACTACACGATCGATCGCAGCGGCGGAAAGCTGCGCATCTCCGGCCCTGGCGTCAGCATCGTCAGCTCCGGCAGAGGCGAAGCTTCGGGCCAATCGAACCCCGCTGGCGTGCGCGCCGCCGAGCCCATCATCTGCGAGGGCAAGCGCATGCTGAAGCTCGATGACCGCAAGATGTACGTGGAAGGCGACGCGATCATCGCGCGCGGCGGCTGCGAGCTGTACATCACCAACAGCACCATCGTGGCCACCGGCACCGGCCTGATCGTCGAAGACGCCATCGTGCATGTCGCCAACAGCCACATCGAAGGACTGAACGGCTCGTTCAACGCCACCGACCGCGCCAGGATGTTCGTGCGCACCTCCACCTTCCAGGGCGTGCCGCACCGGGCGGAGTTTGCAAGCGTGCTGGATCAGGGTGGCAATCAGTGGCGATGATGGGCCGATGATTGGCGATTGATGCCTTGGCGGCACTAAACTAGCGCCGCCGTGCCAGCTCCGACGAACGAACCACAGCCCGCGCCGAAGCGATTTTCGACTGCCAAGAGAGTGGCGGGCCTGGTCGTGCTCGCCGCGCTGGTGTCGTGGCCCATTCTTCGCAGCTACAAACCCGAAGCGCCGGAGCCTCCCGCTCCTCCGCCGCCGGCGCCCGAAGAATTCCACGCGTCCAAGCCTCTGCGCCTGCAATTGCAAAGCGAGGCGGAAAACGCCGACATCGCGTGGCTGCGTTACGAGCTCAACCACCTGCTGACTCGCGGCAAGATGCACATGCCCGCGATCTCGACCGATCCGGCTACTGAACCCAAAGTCTTCACCTTGCGCGTGACGCTGAGCGCCGATGGCAAGCAAGCGAAGCTCACCCTGCTCGCGCCCGATGACGACGTCATTCGGGAAAACCCCTTGCCACTGCCGGACGACACTCGTCTGGCCACCATCAGCGCGTTCGCGACAGCACTGCCGCGTTTTTTGAATGCCGCGCATACGACGGGGGATTGGGTCGCCCTCGTCGGCACCGACGACGCCAAGGCCTATGACACGTTTCTAAACACCTCACTGGAGTGGTCCGGCACGCAGAGCGCCGGCTTTACGCAGCCACCGAAAGCGCCGACCCGTGCGCGCTCAGTGGAACGGCTCGAATCTTTGATTCGCAGCCAGCCGAAGTTTGCCCGCGCCTGGGGTGCGCTCGCCGCCGGGTATTTGAGCCTCGGTGGCGAAGATGAAACATCGCTGACGCAACTCGCCGAGACGAGCGCCGAACGTGCGCTCGACCTCGACGACGGCATTGCCGATGCGCATGCCGCGCTTGGTCTCGCGCATCTGCGCCGCAACGAATGGATCGCCGCTCGCGAGCAGTTTCAACGTGCGTTGACGCTCGATGCACAAACGGGTGCTGCGCTCGAAGGCCTTGCCTGCCTGCTGGTGGACGCCGGCAGATATAAAGAAGCGGCGCCGATCGCTGCGCAAGCCGTCGCTATACAGCCGCACAACATCGGCTCGAACGAATGTTTCGCGTACACACTCACGACCACGCCGGCGCCGCCCTCGATGCAAGCGACGCCATCGCCGGTGCGCGCGCTCGAAGCCATCCTCGCCGGCGATGACTCGTCCGCCAAAGAAATATTGCGCGGCTCGCTCAGCACACAGGATTTCAATCGCTGGGCCGAGCCACTATTGCTCGCGGCGGACAATCGGCGCCGCATTCCACAGGCGCTGCAGGCGGTGACGCTCGCAGCGAGCGAGCAGCAGATCGATCCCGCTACCGAGATTCTTTGTGGCACGGCGTTGAAACAACCCGAGTTCGTTTTCAATCGCATGTCCCGGCTGCAGCGCCAAGGCGAACGCTCGCCGTTGCGTGTGCTGTGGATGCCGCAAACAAAATTCCTGCGACAACACCCGCGCTTCGAGCAAGTCGTGAGCGCGGCGGGTCTGCCCGCTTTCTGGCAAGAGCAAGGCGTTGCTGATGTGTGCGCATCCGAGCCGACGCTGTATGGCTGCAAGACGCACTCAAACCCGGCAACCAAGCCCAGCCGACGCTGATTGTCCGACCGCCGGACACTGCTAAGTCCTTGATTAGTCATCTCTAGATGACCCGCGCTGCGGAATACTTTGCACTGCGGTAAAACGCGCGAAAGTGCGCCATAATGCCGCTCCCGCGACGAGCGACAGGCAGGGCGGATCGAATCCTGTCTCTTATACACATCTCCGAGCC
>NZ_LSRW01000093.1:0-53695 GCF_003104955.1 Steroidobacter cummioxidans
GGCTCGGAGATGTGTATAAGAGACAGGATCTGCTCGATGCCCGCGGCCTGCTCGAGAGTGGCCGTTTCGATCTCTCTGATCACGTTGGTGACTTGCTGCACGGAATCGACGACCTTGGACATGGCCTGCTCGGCCTGATTCGCCAGATCGGTGCCGCGACCGACCGTTTGTACCGACGCCTCGATCAGATCCTTCACTTCCTTGGCGGCAGCGGCGGAGCGCTGCGCGAGGCTGCGCACTTCCTGAGCGACCACCGCGAAGCCGCGACCTTGATCGCCAGCGCGTGCCGCTTCGACAAGCGGCGTTGAGTGCCAGCAGATTGGTTTGAAAGGCGATGCCGTCGATGATGCCGACGATTTCTCCGATGCGCGTGGAGGAGCCGGATATCTCATTCATCGTCGAGAACAACTGGCCCACCACCTCGCGACCGCGAATCGTCACGTCGGAGGATTGCGTTGCCAGCGATGCAGCCTGATGCGCGCTGTCGCGATTGCGGGTGACGGTCGCTGTCAGCTCTTCGAGCGATGCGGCGGTCTCTTCGAGGCTGGCGGCATGTTCGCCGGTGCGATTCGACAGCTCGGTGTTCGAGTCCACGACCTGCACCACGCCGGATTGCACGTTGGCGGCGGCGGCCATGTTGTCTTTCAGCACGCCATCCATTTTGACTCGCACCTGCTCGAGCGTTTCCGCGACCGAGACGATGCACGACACGCCGGCAACTGGAATTCGCGCATGCGTGTTGCCGCTGAGCAGCTCGAAGATCGCGCGATGCAGTTTCAGCAGGGGCTGCACCACATTCGACTGAACGTAGAACATGTTGGCGAATGCGATGGCGGCAGCGAGGAAGCTGAGATTGGTCATCCATCCGAAGCCGAGGGTGGATGCACCGATGACGCCCATGGTGAGCAGCACTGCACACAGAGAGCCGACGACAGCCCACGTGCCAACGCGCAGCGAGGGATTCAATGCACGCTGCAGGCGGCCAAGCCAGGAAGTATCGAGGACGCGGCCTTCGCGGATGCGCAGACTGCCCGCGCGATTTTCGCGGATGGCGGCATAAGCCTGCTCTGCCTGCTGGATTTCGATGCGCGTTGGTTTGACGCGCACCGACATGTAGCCGACGATTTCGCCGCGCTGATTGTCGATCATCGGCGTGACGTTGGCTCGCACCCAATAGAAGCCGCCGTGCTTGCGGCGATTCTTCACCAGGCCGGTCCAGGACTTGCCCGCACGGATGGTGCGCCACAGATCGGCGAACGCCTCCTTGGGCATGTCGGGATGACGAATGAGGTTCTGCGGCTGACCCAGGCACTCCTCGAGCGAGTACTCGCTGCTGGTCAGGAATGCGCGGTTTGCATAGGTGATCCGACTCGACGGGTCGGTGTGCGTGATGATGACTTCACCATCCGGAAGCACGTATTCCACGTCGCTCACTCGATCACTCACTCTCATGACGTCATTTCATCTGCTCAGGGTACCCTCCGGTGTGTCGGCTCCGATCGTGCAGACCTGATAGGCATCCCCCACATTTCAGGAGATGCCTGACGTTGATGCGATGCGCCTGCGGCGATCCCCTACGAGCGAACGAGGGGATCGAGCGTCTTGATGGTGCCGTCGGCGTTGTAGAACAGCTCGGTGACCTTCACGTTGCGCAGGCGTGTTTGCCCGGACAGCTGCGAATCGGCATAGAACAGCCACCAGCGGCCGTCCCATTCGACGATCGAGTGATGCGTGGTCCAGCCTTCCACCGGCTCGAGAATGCGACCGGTGTACTTGAACGGCCCGTACGGCGAGTCGCCGATTGCGTAGACGATGTAGTGCGTGTCGCCGGTCGAGTAACTGAAGTAGTACTTGCCGTTGTACTTGTGCATCCACGAGGCTTCGAAGAAGCGACGGTCGTGGTCGCCGCCTAGCAGCGGCTTGCCATTCTCATCCAGGACGACAACGTCGCGCGGCGCTTCAGCGAACTCGAGCATGTCATCGGTCAACAACGCGACCTTCGCGGTCAGCGCGGGTTGATCGTCCGCCTGGAGATCGGTCTTGGAGCCGTTCGGGTCGTAGGTGCCCGTGATGTTCCGTTGCAGCTGACCGCCCCAGATGCCGCCGAAGTACATGTAAGAGCGACCATCGGCATCGGTGAACACAGCCGGATCGATCGAGAAGCTGCCTTTGATCGGCTCGGGCCGCGGCTCGAACGGGCCGGTCGGTGACTTGGACGTCGCGACGCCGATACGGAACGCGCCTTGCTTGTCCTTGGCGGGGAAGTACAGGAAATAAGTGTCGTTCTTGCGCGCGGCGTCCGGCGCCCACATCTGCTTCTCGGCCCAGGGAACCTGACTCACGTCGAGCGCCACCGGATGCAGCGTGACTGGTCCGCCGATCTTGTCCATGCTCAGCACGCGATAGTCACGCATCTCGAAGTGCGCGCCCAGATCGTCTTCGGGCGTCGTGCCGTCGATGTCGTGGCTGGGATAGACATAAATCTTGCCGTCCCAGATGTGGGCTGAAGGATCGGCCGTATAGATTTCGGAAATGAGCGGTTGCGAGAGATAGCGGCGCGCGTCTTTGGCCGCGGCTTGCGGATCCGCGTTGGCGCCGGCGGTAGGTTGATCTTTTGATGAGCATGCGGCGAGCAGGACGAGCGCGGAGCATGCCAACAGGTGCAACTGCGGACGATTCATGAGTTCCCCCGATCGAGTGCGGTTCGGCGCCGAAAGGTAGCACCATTTCGCGCGGACTGGTAGCGGTATCAGAAATGTCCCGGGCGCCGCCGCTAACGCCAGAAAAGCACAACGATTCCGGCGGACGCTGTCCTCACGCGGCCTTTGGAATGGCCCGCGAGACAGCGCGCGAGCGAGAAAAGCCCTGTTGACAACGGTAGCCAATGAGGTTCACGGTGGCGCCGCTCGAAGGAATGAACAGCACTCGGTGCGGCCGTGGCGCGGTCAACAAAAAGCGCACGCCTCACCAATATCACCAGGGGGTTCGCACACATGGATTCATTCAAGTGGTCCTCATTGCGACGGAACGTGGTTCTCTGGGCGGGTTTACTGCTCACACCTTTATCGGTCTGGTCGCAAACATTGCCGACGGCAACCCAGGTCGCGGCGCAGATTCAACTCGGCTGGAACCTTGGCAACACACTCGAAGCTCAATGCGGTGAGACCGCGTGGGGCAATCCTGCGGTCACGCAGGCGTTCATCAACTCGGTGAAGGCGGCGGGCTTCAACTCCATCCGCATTCCAGCGGCGTGGGATTGCCATGCCAACCAAACCACCAGGACGATCGATGCGACCTGGATGGCGCGGGTCAAACAAGTGGTCGACTATGCTCACGGCCAGGGCCTGTACGTCATCCTGAACATTCACTGGGATGGCGGCTGGCTCGAGGAACATCCGCTGTACTCGTATCAGCAGGCGGTCAATCAGAAACAAAGCGCCTACTGGACCCAGATCGCGACCACGTTCCGCGATTACAACGAACGGTTGCTGTTTGCTGGAACGAACGAAGTGCATGCCGACTACGGCACGCCGACCACTGAGCACATCACTGTACAGCAGTCCTATAACCAGACTTTTGTAAACGCGGTGCGTGCTACCGGTGGCAACAACGCTTCGCGGACGCTGGTCGTGCAGACCTACAACACCAATGCGTGGCACGGGCTGAATTATTTCTCGATGCCCACCGACACCATCGCCAATCGGATGATCGTCGAGATTCACCACTACGACCCGTACGACTTCACGCTCAATCCGAGCGGCAGTTGTTTGTATTGGGGCGCGCCGTATCCATCGCAGGGCGCGTGCACGTGGGCGCAGGAGGCATATCACGATGATCTGTTCGCGCAAGTGCGAACCAAGTGGGTCAACCAGAACATCCCGGTGATCATCGGCGAGTACGGGGTGGCCACGCGGTCCAATCTCAGCCTGCCGGCGCGGCAGTACTATCTCGAGTACGTCAATCGCGCCGCAGCTGCCAATGGCATCAAGACCTACTATTGGGACAATGGCGTGCAGCCGAGTCAGACGAACGGCTTCGCAATCTTCGATCGCAACAGCGGCAGTGTCATCGATCAGGGCGTGCTCGATGCGATCAAGCGGGGTGCGGGCATCGGTACGCCGACGAGCTACGCGCTCACTGTTACGAAGGCGGGCGCTGGCAGCGGCACGGTGACGTCATCGCCGTCAGGCATCAATTGTGGCGGAACTTGCAGTGCCAGCTATTCGAGCGGCACGTCTGTAACTTTGACGGCAACGGCAGCCAGCGGCTCTTCGTTTGCAGGCTGGAGCGGGGCGTGTTCAGGAACCGCAACCTGCACGGTATCGATGACCGCGGCTCGTTCAGTCACGGCGACGTTCAACAGCACCGCGACGACATTTTCACTGGGCGTCACAAAGATGGGCAGCGGCACTGGCACCGTGACCTCGTCGCCCAGTGGAATCAACTGCGGCAGCGCCTGCACTGCGAACTATGCGAGCGGCACGTCGGTGACGCTGACGGCAACGGCGGCAAGCGGTTCAGCATTCGCTGGGTGGAGTGGGGCATGCACCGGCACTGGTACGTGCACGGTTTCGATGACTGCTGCCCGCAATGTAACTGCGACATTCAACACCAGCGGGACCGGCGGGACTTGTTCCAATCCCATCTCGTTCACCAACAACACCGGTAACTTCAACACCACGGGCGCGGTTTGTTATCGAACCAACCAGACCATCAATGGCTGGGGGTGCTCCAACTTCGACGGGCGCACTTTGACGGTGGGCGGGCAGGCCAGAACCTGCGGACAGCTGCCGCTCACTCGCTCGGCCGATGGTTACTACTACTTCTCCGTCACCGCCGGGGCATATCCCTGGGCGAGCATTTACGCCTGGTAAGTAGTGCAGGCAGGAATGTCGAGCGAACGACATAGGCCCGAGATGTTAGCGAGTCGGGCTAAAACGTTCGCTCGATAAATTCCTGTCTAGCGGTAGACATTTGTCCGAGTTAAGGCGTAGAATCATTAGTGAATAATATTTCATTGCCGATCCGGGCTACGGCCGCGGATCGGCGACAGGAGTGGGGGACGGTGACGACCGCGTGAAATAAGCGCGGCGGCGCGCATGGCAATCCCTCAGCGATTGGCACGACGGGTCAAACAATGGGGGATACGTTGTTATGGCTGAGGTGAATTCACATCGTGCGGGGCACGGATCGTCCGTAGCCAGCGCTGTACGCTGGGCGCTGCATTTTCGGAACGCGGCAGCAACAGGGCCGGCACTGGCATTGGCAATGGCGCTGTCCGCGATGCCGGCGCAATCGCAGAATGCGGCGGGCTCGTCGTCGCAGCTCGAGGAAGTCATCGTTACCGGCATTCGCGAGCAACTGAAATCATCCCAGGCCCGCAAGGCCGACGCCGAAGAAATTCTCGATTCGATTACCGCTTCCGACATCGGCGCATTGCCTGATCGCAGCGTCACCGAGGTATTGCAGCGTATTCCCGGTCTCGCGATCGGCCGCATTCCCGAGGCGCGCGATGCCGATCGCATCGCCGTCGAAGGCGCAGGCGTGACGGTTCGTGGTTTGACCTGGGTGCGCAGCGAGCTGAACGGACGCTCGGCGTTCTCCGCGAAGAAGAGCCGTACGCTGGGCTTCGAAGACATTCCGCCCGAGCTGATGGCGGCTGTCGACGTTTATAAAAACCCATCGGCGGCGATGATCGAAGGCGGACTGTCGGGCGCCGTGGATTTGCGGACCCGCCTGCCGTTCGACAGCGCCGATCGAATCCTCGCCTTGTCGGCGGAATACGCGGTCGGCGATCTTGCCAACAAAGAACGTCCCTCGGGCTCGTTCCTGTTCAGCGATCGCTGGAACACGGGCATCGGCGAGCTGGGCTTCCTCATTTCCAGCAGTGCCTCGCAGCTCACTACGCAGACTCATACCCTGCACATCGACAAGTACTATGCGCGCGATGACTTGCCGGGCTATGAAGGTCAGAACGTATTCGCGCCCGGCGGTATCGGTTGGCGCGAGCTGACTGTCGATCGCGAGCGCCTCGGCGGCTCGCTAGCGTTGCAATGGCGGCCGAGCGACGCGGTGGACGTGTCGCTGCAGTATTTCGTTGCTGACGCGACGTTCGAGCAGAACGAGAACGCCTCGTGGACCGAGCAGGGCAACGCTCTGACCGGCAGCAACCTGCGCGTCTCCAATGGTTATCTGGTGGGTGGCGACATCACCAACGGCGCTTTCAACGGCTCGGCACGCTACAACGAACGCGAAAGCACCAATCATGACGCGGCTTTGCATGTGACCTGGCATGCGGGCGATCGATGGCGTTTCGACGTGGACGCGCAACGCGCGCTTGCGGATACCGACGCCATGGACCTGACACTCGGATCGCCGACGTTTGGACAGGGCGACAGTTCGTTGGACTTCAATTTGCGCCTCAATGGCGATGGCCGGCCCGCGATCGCACTGCGTCCCAACAGTGTGATGTCCGATCCCGACCAGTACTACTACGGCTGGGCCATGGATCACTATGAAAAGAACGATGCCGACGCCTGGGCTTATCGGGCCGACGGTGAGTACACGTTCGATGACAGCGATTGGCTGGATCGCATCCGCTTCGGCATCCGTCACGAGGATTACAGCTCGACCACGCGCGAGACCGGCTATCGGTGGGGATCGGTCGCTCAGTCGTGGGGCGGTGGTGCCACGACGTTTGGCGATGCCGGCGCCAGCGTGCCGTACGTGCAGCAGGGATTCTCGGATTGGTTCCACGGCGGCCGGGCACCGAGTGTCTATCTGTTTCCACGCTCCTCGGCGTTCAATAGTCGGGCCGCGTTTGAAAGCACCATCCACAGCGTCGAAACCTTCGGGACGAACTGCTGCGACTGGACGCCCTGGAATGGCAGCTATGCCGATACCAGGCCGGGCAACGACGGCTTGGGTATCAACTCGCAGAACCAAAAGACGCTGGCGGGTTATGTGGTCGCGCACTTCGGTAAGCAGAAGCTCGATGGCAATGTCGGTGTGCGTGTAGTGCGGACCGAGAATGTCGGCAGCGGGTTGCTCATATTCACCGGCGCCGACCTGATGGGCGCGCCGGACGAACAGGCCTTCGCCAACGGAGCGTCGTACGAGGCGAACGACAAGAACTCCTATACGGATGTGCTGCCCAGTTTGAATCTGAGATACAAAGTGCGCGATGACCTGTTCGTGCGCCTGGCGGTGGCGCGCTCGCTGGCTCGCCCTGATTTCCCGTTGTTGTTGCCGGCGATCAACATCACTCCGCGGCTCGGCCTGATTGCGGCCAATGGCACTTGCGGTGAGCTGCCGGAAGGCACCGTTATCGGTAACTGCGTGTACCAGTACAACGGTTACTCGGGCAATCCAGATCTGGAGCCGATGCGCTCGTGGCAGTACGACCTGACGGCGGAGTGGTACATCAATTCCACCAACTCGCTGACCGGCGCGCTCTTCTACAAGCAGCTCGAAGGGTTCATGGAAACCTCGTTGAACTCGTCGGCGGATTACACCAACAACGGTCAGACGCGCACGGTCCGCGTGCTGCGGCCGGAGAATCAAGGCAGCGGCTACGTGCAGGGACTGGAGGTCGCTTACAACAGCTTCTTCGATTTCCTGCCGGGATTCTGGAAGAACTTCGGCGCGCGCATGGCGTTCACTTATGTGGAGAGCGGCGGTACGCGTAACGTGGCGGCGAATCCGTACGATCAGAACCAGCGCGACAACTCGGCTTTGGACGACTATCCGCTGGAAGGCTTGAGTAAGACCAGTTACAACGCCGAGTTGTACTACAGCACGCAACGCTTCGAGGCGCGGCTGGCCTACAACTGGCGTGAAAGGTATGTGCTGACGATGGCGGCCGCCAATCTGAACATTCCTGCCTGGGCCGACGACTACGGTCAGCTCGACGGCTCGGTGACCTGGAGTGCGACGCAGAAGATCAAAGTGGGCCTGCAGGCGGTCAACCTGACGGATGCGCCGTACCGCATCCTGGTCGACAACTTCGTGGATAACACCGGTCTCACGTATCACAACTGGGTGAGCGCGGACCGGCGCTACAACGTGTTCGTCAGAGCCAGCTTCTGACATGCATTTCGTGATCGTCGGCGGCGGCTCTGCCGGTTGGATGGCCGCCGCCGCGCTGGCGCATGCGCTGCAGGGGATGCATCCGATCAGCTTGATCGAGTCGGAGGAGATCGGCACGGTTGGCGTCGGCGAGGCGACCATTCCGCCGCTGCAATTCTTCAACAAGGTCCTGGGGATCAACGAGCGCGAGTTCGTCCGCGCCACGCAGGCCAGTTTCAAGCTGGGCATTCAGTTCAGGAACTGGGGGCACGCCGGGCACCAGTACTTTCATCAGTTCGGCGAGTTCGGCGCGAACGTCGACGGTATTTCATTTCATCAGTTATGGCTGCGATTGAGCGCTCACGGGCATCCGCATCCGCTGAGTGACTATTCACCGGCGGCGATCGCGGCGACGCAAGGGCGCTTCTTGCCGCCGTTTCCGACCATGCCCAGGGACATGCCGCAGCTGGCCTATGCGTATCATTTCGATGCCGGGCTCTACGCTCGCTTTCTGCGCAGCTATGCGGAGCAGCGCGGCGTGGTGCGTCATGAAGGACGCATCGTGCATGTCGATCGGGATGGCGACAGCGGTTTGATTCGGGGGCTGGGGCTGCAAGACGGTCGCAATATCACGGGCGACTTCTTTCTCGACTGTTCGGGGTTTCAAGGCTTGCTGATCGAGCGCACGCTCGGCACCGGCTTCGAGGATTGGTCGCATTGGCTGCCGTGTAACCGAGCACTCGCTGTGCCGTGCGAGAGAAATGACGAAGGATTGGTCCCATACACGCGCTCGACGGCGCATCAAGCCGGCTGGCAGTGGCGTATTCCGCTGCAGCATCGAACCGGCAACGGGCACGTCTATTGTTCCAACTACATCAGCGACGATGACGCTGCGCGTGTCCTGCTGGCCAACCTGGATGCAAAGCTGCTCGCCGAGCCGCGGCTGCTGCGCTTCACCACCGGACGGCGTAGGAAATTCTGGAACGGCAACTGCCTGGCGTTGGGGCTTGCGGGTGGCTTCCTGGAGCCGCTCGAATCGACCAGCCTGCATCTGGTACAGGCCGCCGTGTTTCGTTTCCTGTCCCTGATGCCGTTGTCGGCGTCGCGCGATCCGGCCCCGGAGGCGGAGTTCAATCGGATCAGCATCGCGGAGTATGAGCAGATCCGCGATTTCATCATCCTGCACTACGTGGCCAATCGTCGTGAGGAGTCGTTCTGGCGGGACTGTCGGCACATGTCGATTCCCGAGACACTCGCGCATCGGCTGGAGCTGTTTCGCTCGCGGGGCTCGGTCGCCCGGCATGATGGGCAACTGTTCGCGGACGCCAGCTGGGTCGCGGTCATGTTGGGGCAGGGGGTTCAGCCGCAACACTGGGATCCGCTGGCAGATATTGCGCCGCTCGCCGACTTGCAACAGAAAGCCGAAGGGCTACGAAGTAAGCTACACGCCGCCGTGGCGCGCATGCCCACGCATCAGCAGTTCATCGAAAGCAACTGCAAGGCGGCCTGATCTCGACTGCAATGCCAATGTTCACGCCTAGCAAAGAGAACAATCGCATGATTCCAATGTGTCGTCCGGCAGTGGTTTCGTTGGCGCTGATGTGTGCGAGTGGCATCGTTACGGCCGAGCCTTTGGGGCTGCTCGATCGCAATGGCAGCTATGTGGCGATCGAGCCCTACGCACCCAACATCGTGCGCGTCACGCTGAGCCTGGAGAAGGAGCGGGTGGTCGCTGTCCCGGGCTACGGATTCGTCGCGAGTCCGGATGCCAAGGGATGGAAGCACGATGTCGTCACCTCGGGCGACGTCTATTCGTCAGCGGCGATGTCCGTCGAAGTCAAAGCTCAGCCGCATCCCGGTCCGCCCAATCAGATGCAACGTTACTTTGCTTCGTCGTTGCCGCCCGTGTCGCTCACGGTGCGCAAGCCCAGCGGTGAAACGATCGTCGAGATGAGTGGCTGGGAGCTGGCGCCGCACGCGGTCAACGGCGAGAAAACATTCCGTGTCGGCGCGAGCTTTCCCGCGCCGCCCGATGAGCACTACTACGGCTTGGGTCAGAATCAGGAGGGCATTCTGGACCACCGCGGTCGCACCATCGATTGCAAGCATTACTACGATGCGCCAGCCGGCGAAACAGTGTGCGTGCCGTTCCTGGTGACCAACAAAGGGTACGGCATCCTTTGGGACAATCCGTCCAGCACGGTGATCTCTGCTGGATTGCAAGGGCGCACGACGTGGCATTCCAAAGTGGGCGAGCGCGTCTCGTACTTCGTAATCACCGGTAGTACCGTCGATGATGTGTACGCAGGGTATCGGAAGCTCACAGGCGTCACGCCCTTGCCGCCGAAAGCGGCATTCGGCTACATCCAGAGCAAGGCGCGTTACGAGAATCAGAAACAGGTGCTCGATGTCGCGGCCGGCTACCGTCAGCGTGGCTATCCGCTCGATATCATGGTCGTCGACTGGTTTTACTGGACTCGCATGGGACAGCTCGACATCAATCCCGGCGACTTTCCGTCGCCGGCGGCGATGAACAAGACGCTCAACGAGCAGGGCATGCGCTCGATGATAAGCGTCTGGCCGCGCTTCGAGCTCGAGTCGCGCTACTTCGATCTACTGGCGTCGAAAGGCTGGTTCCTGAAGCATGCGGACGGTCGACCGGTCGATGGCTTGCCGGTGCGCAACGATCGTGCCGGTGCCTTGCTCGATAGCACCAATCCCGAGGCACGCGAATGGTTCTGGGGCAAGATCCGGGACAACATTGCGTCGCAAGGCTTCGATTGGTTCTGGCTGGATGAGACCGAGCCCGATCTGGTGCCGGACGGCTATTTCTATAGCATTGGCTCGGGCGATCGTTATCACAATCTGTATCCGCTCGTGCACACGCAAGGAATTGCCGAAGGCTCGAGGCGCGATCGGCCGAACAAGCGCAATTTGATTCTGGCCCGGGCGGCGTACATCGGCGCACAGCGCTACGGCAATCTATTCTGGTCCTCCGATATTCATCCGACGTGGGAGGCGCTGAAGCAGCAGGTGACCACGGGGTTGAACTTCACCGCCTCGGGTCTCGCCTATTGGGGCAACGACATCGGCGGTTGGCAGTGGTACACGCCGCGGTATAGATCGCAACGCAAGCCGCTCGTCGATCCCTCCGATGCTCGCAATGTCATCGGCGACTACGACGATTATCCGGAGTTGGCGGTTCGCTGGTATCAGTACGGCACGTTCTTGCCCACCATGCGCGCGCATGGCTTGAGAAAGGAAACGGAGGTCTGGTCCTACGGCAGGGAAGCGGAGGCGATCATCAGTCGCTACTTGAAGCTGCGTTACACCCTGATGCCGTATTTGTATTCACTGGGCAAGCACACCTATGACACGGGCGCGCCGTTCATGCGCGCGCTGTTCATGGATTTCCCGAACGATCCGCGCGTCTTCAACATTGGCGACCAATACATGTTCGGTCCCGCTTTCCTGGTTGCGCCCGTCACGGAGCAGGGTCAAGAGAGTCGCGAGGTTTACTTGCCCGCGGGCAGCGATTGGTACAACTACTGGACCAACCAGAAGTTCGCGGGTGGGCAGACGGTCACCGTCGCGGCGCCGATCGATGTCATTCCGCTGTTCGTTCGCGCCGGCTCCATCATCCCGATGGGCGTCGATATTCCAAGTACCGCGACGGCTCAGGCGCTCAAGGAGATTCGTGTTTATGCCGGCAAGAGCGCCGAGTTCACGCTCTACGATGATGACGGCGTGTCGTACGACTATGAGAAAGGGATCGGACGGACCACTCGATTGCAGTGGGATGATCGGGCCGGGCAGCTGTCCGCGGAAGGTGATAAAGCGGTGAGTCGTTCGACCCGAGAGCTGACCCGGATCGTGCGATGAGCCGGGCTCTTATTCCTCTGCCCACGCAGGCGGCGGCGCCCGGAACGTCACGGGCTGACGGCTCACCGGGTGCTTGAACGTGAGCTCGAAGGCGTGCAGGCACAGCGGGGGCGCATCGATGCTGAGCGTCTGTGTCTCGCCGACTTCGCTGCCAGCGAGATAGGCGGGATCGCCGCACACCGGCCAGCCAAGATGCGCGATGTGAATTCGGATTTGGTTGGTGCGTCCGGTGCGAGGGCGCGCTTCGAGCAGGGCGGTGCCATCGTTGAAACGGCGCAGGACACGGAAGTCCGTGTGTGATGGAAGCCCGTCGGGGTCGACGCTACGTGAGCCAAGCTTCCCCGGTTCTCTGCTGATCGGCATTTCGCAAGCGAATTGGTCGGCCTCGGGATGACCGTTGACGCGTACCAGATAAACCTTCTCGACTTGCGTCCGCGCGAACTGATCCTGCACGCGCCCGGCGAAATGCCGAGTGCGAGTCAGCACCTGGACACCTGTGGTATTGGCATCGAGCCGATGCGCGGGGCGCAACTTCTGCGGCGCGTACACGTCGTAGAGCAGCCATTGCAGCGTGTTGCGATAGAAGCGGCCGCCGGAATGAATCGGCAGTGGCGCAGGCTTGTTCACGACGACGATGGCTTCGTCCTCGTGAAGGATGGTCACATCCATATTCACGGCCGGTTCGATGACCGCGGGCAAGCGATGTAGATAACGCTCGCCGGGCTTCACTCGATGGGTGGCCGCAACCGGCTCGTGATCTGCGGTAAGCACCAACCCGTCGGCGCATTTGCGCTCCCACACTTCGAGCGCGATGTGCCTGACGACGCGGTGAAGCGTTGCCACGATGGTCTGGCCATCGCAATCCACCGGCACGTTCACCGGCTTGAAATGATCGTAGGGCTGGCTGCCGGGCAGCGGATTCACCAGCTGCCGAATCACCTCATGACGGCGCGCGATGTTCAACGCCATCTGCTCGGCCGGTGTCTTGAAGCAGTACTGGCACGACTTGCCCGGCACATAGTGCGGATGTTCCTGCTCGGCCGGCGTCAGCGGCGACTGGCATTGGAAACATTGGGTCGAATGCGTCTCGCCCAGTTTCGGATCGAGCCCGACGCGCTGATCGAACACGAAGCATTCGCCGTCGTAGTGCTCGCCGCCGACGTCCTCGAAATATTTCAGGATGCCGCCGTCGAGCTGCAGGATGTTCTTGAAGCCCGCCTGTTCCATGAACGGCCCCGCCTTCTCGCAGCGGATGCCGCCGGTGCAGAACATCACCACCGTTTGCTCTTTCAGCTGCTCAGGCAGTTTCGCCACGGCCGCGGGAAAATCGCGAAAGTGATCGACGCCGATGGGCAGCGCGTTCTTGAACGTGCCCAACTTGACTTCGTAGTCGTTGCGGGTGTCGAGCAGCGTGATCGGGCGGCCTTCGTCCAGCCATTGTTTCAACTGCGTGGCCGCCAGCTTCGGCGAGGTGCGTCGGGCGGGATCGATGCCGGGCACGCCGAAAGCGATGATCTCTTTCTTGATCCGCACCAGCATGCGACGGAACGGCTGATGATCGGTGTGGCTGATTTTCGGTTGCAGATCCGCCAGCCCGGGCCAGCTGCGCAACTCGGCCAGCAACTGCTCGATCTGCCGCTCGCCACCGGCCACGAACAGGTTGATGCCTTCCGGGCTCAGCAAAATGCTGCCTTTGAGCTGCGCCTCTGCGCACAGGTCCTGCAGCCGCACGCGCAGCGATTTCAGGCCGTCGAGCGGCAGGAATTTGTAGGCGGCGATGTTGACGACGGGGCTCATGGAGGCCGCGCATCTTATAGAGGGGGCCGGGATGCCGCAAACCCTTGCGGGCAGCGTCGGCCCGCAGGCGCGGAAGGTGAGGCCGCGCCCCTTTTTGGCATCGCGTGGATCCTGACTCGGCCCGTGGGAATTCAACCCTGTGCGGGGCGCTGATGGAGGCTCGAGATGAAACGATTCTGGCGCGATAACGGGCTGTCCCTGGTGCTGTTCGCGCTGTTTCTCATTTTCTGGGCGGGACAGGCATTGACGGGCTGGCGCGATCAAGTCGCGGATCAGCGCGACCATGGCGCGACGCCACCCACGCTCGTGGAGTATCTGAGCAGTGGCGACTTCGTGGAGGCGACCACGGAGAACTGGGAAAGCGAGTTTTTGCAGATGTTCGCTTTCGTACTATTTACAGCTTTCCTGTACCAGCGCGGCTCGGCGGAATCGAAGTCTCCCGATGAGCCCGAAGAAGTCGATCGCGATCCGCGGCTGTGCCGCAGCAGCGATGCTCCCGGGCCGGTGCAGGCTGGCGGTTGGCGACTGCGGCTGTACGAGCACTCGCTGAGCCTGGCTTTTCTCATCCTGTTCCTCATCTCTTTCATATCGCACGCAGTGGGCGGCGCAGCGGCGTATAACGAAGAGCAGCGTTTGCACGGGGGGACTGAAGTTTCCTTTTGGGAGTTCCTCACGCAGGCGCGCTTCTGGTTTCAGTCCTTCCAGAACTGGCAAAGCGAATTTCTGGCGATCTGGTGCATGGTGGTGCTCACCATCTTTTTACGGCAGCGAGGCTCGGCGGAGTCCAAGCCCGTCGACAGTCCTCACAATCACACGGGCGGCTGAGGAATCCACCGGTCGCCCGGATCTGGAGTAGTCGTGAAGGGCAACTCCAATCCTGCGGTTTTTGCGGCGTTGATCGGCAACATTCTGGTTGCCATCACCAAGGCCGGCGCGGCGCTGTGGACCGGCAGCTCGGCGATGTTGAGTGAAGCTGTGCACTCCGTGGTCGACACCGGCAACGAAGTGCTGCTTCTGTACGGCATGCGTCAGGCACGGCGGCGTCCGGATGTGGGGCATCCGCTCGGCTATGGCCGCGAGCTTTATTTCTGGAGTTTCATCGTCGCGCTGCTGGTGTTCGCACTGGGGGCCGGCGTGTCCATCTTTCAAGGTGTCCGCCACATTCTCGCGCCGCAGCCCATCGAGGATCCGGTGGTGAGCTACATCGTCCTGGGGCTCGCCGCGTTGTTCGAAGGCGGATCGTGGTGGGTGTCGTTCCGTCAGTTCAACGCAGTCAGAGGCGAGCTGAGTTTTTATCGGGCCTTCCGACGCAGCAAGGACCCGCCGACCTTCGTGGTGCTCTTCGAGGACACTGCCGCTCTGGCGGGCATCGCGATCGCCGCGCTGGGGATCTTCGCTGCAACCCGGCTGAACGAACCGATCTACGATGGCATTGCGTCGATCTTGATTGGCTTGCTGCTGGCAGCCGTGGCGGTGCTGCTGGCGCGCGAAAGCAAGAGCTTGCTGATCGGCGAGCGCGCCGAACCGCGACTGGCTGAGGAGATTCTTGCCATGGTCGCTGCAGAGCCGTGCGTGCAGCAGGCGTTTGGAGTGCTGAGCATGCAACTGGCGCCCGATCAGATCGCCGTCGCCATCAGCCTGAAATTCAAGGACGAGCTACGCACGCCGCAGATCGAGCAGAAGATCTACGAGCTGGAGAACAAAGTGCGCGCCGAGCGCCCGGAAATCGTCGCGTTGTTCGTCAAGCCACAAACCGAGCGTGCCTACCGTGAGCTGGTTCGCCGGCGATTCGGCGACATCGAGTCCGCATCGGGTCAGCCAATGACCGACGACGATGACAGAAAACCGAACTGAAGGAACTGGTGCGGTCACCTCGCGTTGCTTCCGCGTCGAGACTCGCAGTTGGAGGGCGCAAGCATGGCATTCGCAGTGAAAAGCCCCGCCTTCGCCAAAGGCAGCACCATCCCACGCAAGTACACCGGCGATGGCGACAATCTCTCGCCGCCGCTGGAGTGGTCCGGAGCGCCTGCGGGCACCCGCAGCTTTGCTCTGATTTGCGAAGACCCCGACGCGCCGTCTGGGACTTTCAGACATTGGGCAGTGGCGAACATTCCGGCGGATCGGACCGGCATCTCCGAAGGCGGCCGCGCCCAGCAACTCGACTGCGGTCGTAACGATTTCGGCCATGCTTCATACGATGGCCCCGCGCCACCGCGCGGACACGGTGTGCATCACTACCACTTCAAAGTAGCGGCGCTGGATGTCGACAACGTCGACGTGTCCCGCAACCGTAGTGCGAGTGAGCTATGGCAGTCAGTGACGCCGCACATTCTCGCGGCGACAGAGACGATCGGTACTTATCAACGCTGAGGCGACCATGCTGCGGACTTTCTCAGATTTGAAACGCATGTCGATCGGGGCCACCGACGGTGAGCTCGGCAGCATCCGGGACGCATACTTCGACGGTCGGCATTGGACCCTGCGCTACCTGGTGGTGAATCCCGGATCGTGGCTGACCGCGCGCCGGGTGCTGATATCGCCCTGGGCCATTCGCAGCGTGAACTGGCAAGCGCAACGCGTCGACGTGGCGCTGACCCGGGAGCAGGTTAAAAACAGTCCCGGGGTGGATTCGGAGAAGCCGGTGTCTCGTCAGTACGAGGCCGAGTACTCGGATTACTACGGCTATCCCTATTACTGGGCCGGCCCCTTGGCCTGGGGTTCGTTGCATCTACCGGAAGAGGCCGCCATGGCCGATCTGGCTCTGGAGCGGGCGCGCAAGGCTCAGCAGGAGGCGCGAGAGCAGGGCGATCCGAATCTGCGCAGCGCGAACGAGGTCGACGGCTATCACGTCGAAGCGGTGAATGGCGCGATTGGCCACGTCGATGACTTCATCTTCGATGACGCCAGCTGGGGGCTGCGTTACTTCGTCGTCGATACACGCAACTGGTTGCCGGGGCGCCACGTGCTGATCTCGACGGATTGGATCGAGCGCGTCAGTTGGGAGAGCAGCAAGGTACACGTCGTGCTGACTCGGGACGAGGTCCGTAACAGTCCGGAGTACGATGCCGCCTCGTTCACGCAGGCGGAAGAAGAGGTGCTGCACCGATACTACAGTCAAACGCTCGGACGACAGGGGCGCAAAACCAAGGACCCCAACTGGGAACTGCCGATGTGAAATTGCAGGTCAGCTCCCGGCTGGTCGGTGGCGCGCGTTTCAGCCCGTCGGCGGTACCGGATGCGTCGCCATTGTGCCCACTACGGTGGACCACTCTCGGACGTACCAGTGAGTGACCAGTCCGTTCTGGACATACGGATCCGTCTTCGCGAAGGCTTCCGGAACCTCGCGTGACTCGGCCCGAAACAGGATGACGGCGCCATCGATCGGATCGGCCAGCGCGCCGCCAAGGACCATCTCGTTGCGAGCGCAGCTCTCCCACGCCTTCTTCAGATGCGCCTCTCGGAACTGCGCGCGCTTTTCCACATAGTCCGCGCCGACTTCGTAAAAGAGCAGGAAGTGCTTCATGGTCTGCCTCCGGTGGTGTGGATGTGGAACTGTGGCACGAAGCAGGCCGCATGCATACTGTGCGGGCCATGAACAAGGTCGACTACAAGAAAGAGCTCAAGCACCTGTACACCGCGTCGGCCAAGGAGCCGTGCTTGGTGGAGGTCCCGCCGCTCAGCTATCTACGGATTGACGGCGCCGGCGATCCAAATTCATCACGCTCGTACCAGGAGGCTGTGGAGGCGCTCTTCAGCCTGGCTTATACCCTCAAGTTTGCCGTGAAGAAGAGTGCGGCGATGGACTATGTCGTCATGCCGCTGGAGGGGCTGTGGTGGGTGGACGACATGAGACAGTTCAGCGTTACGCGCAAGGATGAGTGGCAATGGACGCTGATGATCCTGCAACCGACGATCGTGACGTCATCCCTGGTCGAGACTTGCAGATCGGAGCTGGCCCGGAAGAAAGACCTGCCGTCGCTGGGTAAAGTGGAGTTCGCTGCTTTTGAAGAGGGTAAGGCGGGGCAGGTATTGCACATCGGGCCGTTCAGCGAAGAGGGGCCGACGATCGAGAAGCTGCACCGTTTTATCGAAGCACAGGGGTTGAAGCTCACTGGCAAACATCACGAGATCTATTTGAGCGACATCCGTCGCGCGGCGCCGGCCAAATGGAAAACGATCATTCGCCAACCGGCGGAATAGCTATTGTTCGATTGCGCGGGTCGACACGCCGTCGCGAGTGAACACGAAGGTTACCAGCCACACTCGGGCGCGTTCACTGTCTTCTGGGATGAACTGCCATTCTCGGGCGGCGTTGTCCGCCAGCCTTGCGAAGTACTTGCTCGGCCCCGGATTTTCCATGAGCACACCGGTGACATCGCCGGTCGGGTCGACGAGCACTCGCACCGTGACGTGGACGTGGCCTTGGATCTTTTGGCTGATCTTCTCCGGCACGTCCGGCGTGACTTCATGAAGCACGGCGTTCGAGGCAGGTGGCCGTGGGAGAGGCGGCTGGCTTGGCGGGGAAGAAACATCACGCGCGCGTTTCGACTCTGCGGGTGGGAGCTTGGCGATAGTTGTTGAAGCAGCTGGCGCTGGAGCGGGAGCAGGGACCGGAGCGATGACGACAGGCGGCTGCAAATCAGCTTGAGGATCGCTCGTAGAACGCAGGCCGAACCACGCCGCGATCAATACCGCCGCCAACGCTGCGATCGCCAGCAACGGCAGATGTCGCTTCCGCGTCGGCGTCGAATCATCGGGCGCCGCAGGTGCCTGCGGCTGCGCAGGCGAGACTACCGGCGCCTGCGGCTGAGGCTTCGAAACGGCAGCTGGCTGCGCCTGAGGTTGTGAACCAGGAGGGGCCTGTGGCCGCGCATGCGACACGGCCGGTGCCTGCAGCTGAGGTTTCGAAACGGCAGCTGGCTGCGCCTGAGGTCGTGAAACGTCACGTGCTTGTGGCTGAGGCTGCGAGACGGCAGATGCCTGCGGCTCAGCCTTCGAAAGGCTAGCTGCTTGCGGCTGAGGCTGTGAACCGCCTGATGCCTTCGGCTGAGCATGCGCGGCGGCCGGCGCTTGAGGCTGAGACTTCGAAACTGGAGCCGGCTGAGCCTGAGGATGTGAACCGGCAGGCGCCTTCGGTTGAGCATGCGAGGTGGCCGGTGCTTGCGGCTGAGGCTTCGAAACAGCAGCGTGCTGAGCCTGAGGATGTGAACCGGCAGATGCCCGCAGCTGCGCGGGCGAGACGATAGGTGCTCGCAGCTGAGAATGAGAGACAGGCGTTTGCGGCGGAGCCTGCGGCGCCGGCTCCGGCTTCGAGTCCGCTGAAGACGCCGGTTTATATTCACTTCTGAGGTCAATGACGGTTGGCCGATCGGCGGGAGTCGGGCTCAGGCAGCGTCGCACCGTTTCCGCCAGTCCTGTCGGCAAATCGGCGGGCAAACCCAGCTCCAATCGCGGATCGGACTTAGACGGCGCGCGCTGGGTGAGCGCCTCGACCAAGGTAGCGCCGAGACTCCAGACATCATCCGTAGTGGCAAAGCCCTGGCCGGCAGGCCGGAGCGTGTCGCTGGCGAGTTTCAGCTGATCGTCGACGGCGAGAAGGTTCGATGGTTTGAGTCCGCCGTGAATCAGATGCCGCCGATGCAAGAACGTCAGCGCATCGAGCGTAGGGAACAGCAATTCCCGTACTTCCTCATGGCTCAGGGCGCGCCGGCGCAGAATCTCGGCGAGCGTCTGTTCCGCATATTCCATGACCACGAAGACAAACTCATGCTTCCCAGCCCGATACCGCCCCATCTCGAACAGGCGGACCAGATGAGGATGAGCAAGCTGGGCCGCCGCGCCCCACTGCGCAAGCAGCGCCTTCGCCTGCGCCGCATCCGCCCGCACGAACCTGATCGCGGCGGCGGCGAGGTTTTTTGCCTTATAGTCGGTAAGGAAGACCGCGTTATGTTTCGCTGCGCCGAGCAGCCGGCGTAGAGGGAAGACGCCGTTGACGCTCTGGTTGACCCATTGCGCCCAGCCTGCGGTATCGCTGAATTCCGCGTTCATCCTGGAGTATTCGGCGGCGGGGCCGATTGGATTCCGGCCCGCCGTCCGAACGGGGCGGGCGGCTAGCGCCCGAACACCGCCGCAATCGCGCTGCTGCCGCGGCCGATCGGATCCTTGCGAATCGCCTTCTCTTCCTCACCGACCTGAGTGAACAGGGCGTTGAGGCTTTGGGTGAGCACGTGTTGCTCCAGGTCCAGGTCGGGCTTGTTGGTCAGCGGCAATTGTTTGTAGGCGGTCAGCAGCTGCTGGTACTGATTGTAGAAGCCGATCTGCTGCAGATTGCTTTGGATGATGGGCAGATATTTCTGCCGGAGCTGCGTTTCGGTGTTCTGGCGGAAATAGTCGGTCGCGGCGGTGTTGCTCCCGCGCACGATACCCATTGCGTCTGCAATCGTCATGCTGCGCACGGCGCCGATGAAAACCTCTTTTGCTTCGACCGCGGCACGCTCGGCGCCCTGATTCATGAGCTTCTCGATCTGGTCGACTTGCCCGCCCAGGCCAAACTGCCGCAGCCGCGAGGCGATCGGCTGGACCGGTTCTGGCAAGCGGATGCGGTACAACGAGCTGTTCTGATAGCCGCCGGTCTGGGACAGCAGATCCGCTGCCCGAGTGCTGCTCAGCTCGAGCGACTCTTTGATCGCGCGTGACAATCCAGATTGACTGGAAGTGCCGGGGGTTCCCGCGCCCGACTGCAGAATCTGCGACATTTCCGCGCACGCGCCCAAGCCCAAGCTCACTGCCAGGGCCACGGCGGCAAGCACAATCGCGCGAGCATTCCGGGGAAATTGCACTCGACCCATCATGTCAGTTCCTGAATACGTCCTGCTGAAGGGCGCAGAGTGTATCGCGAGACGACGGATCGGCAGCGCGAACGAGTTGTCAGCTTTGAGCGACGGTCAATGCGTGACGCCGATTGAGGCGCCGGAGCGCTGTTCGGCGGGCTTGCTCGCGTGCTCCAGGTTGAGCGCCGTACCGATCAGGGACAGATGCGAAAATCCCTGCGGGAAGTTGCCGAGCATGCGCTTGGTCGCGGGGTCGTATTCTTCAGCAAGCAGGCCAACGTCATTGCTCAACGTGAGCAGACGCTCGAACAGTGCACGGGCTTGCTCGATGCGGCCGGTCATGACGTAGGCATCGGCGAGCCAGAAGCTGCACGCGATGAAGGTGCCTTCACCCGGGGGCAGGCCGTCGTCGGTTGCGGCCGTATCGTAGCGATGGACGAAGCCATTGTGCAGCAGGGACGACTCGATTGCGGCGATGGTGCCGAGGACCCGCGCATCCGTGGCGGGCAGGAAGCCAAGTTGAGGAATGAGTAACAAGCTGGCGTCGGGTTGTGTCGAGCCGTAAGACTGCACGAAGGTGTTGCGTGCGCTATTGAAAGCTCGCTCGCAGACTTCCTTGTGAATCTGTGCGCGCAGCGCGCGCCATTGATCGAGTGGCCCGTTCAGCGAATAGCGCTCGGCATCTTTGATGCCGCGATCGAACGCGACCCAGGACATGATTTTCGAATAGGTGAAATGTCGAGGCTTGCTGCGCATCTCCCAGATGCCGTAGTCCGGCTCCTGCCAGACCGAGGCAAGATGCGACAAAAGTTCGCGTTGCAGAGCCCAGCCGGCCTCGTGCGTGGCCAGTCCACCACAGCGTCCCTGATGAAGCGCGTCCATCACTTCGCCGAACACATCGAGTTGCATCTGTGCGTGGGCGTCATTGCCGACGCGCACGGGCCTGGATCCTTCATAACCCGGCAGCCACGTCACCTCCCATTCCGTGAGTCTTCGCTCGCCCGCCACACCGTACATGACCTGCAGCTGATCGGCGTTGCCGGCGATGGCGCGCAATAGCCACGCGCGCCACGCATCGGCCTCCTCGAAATATCCGGCGTTCATGAACGCAAGCAGCGTCAGCGTTGCATCCCGCAACCAGCAGAGCCGATAGTCCCAGTTTCGAGTGCCGCCCATCTCCTCGGGCAATGACGTGGTCGGAGCCGCGATGATGCCGCCTGTCGGACTGTGGGTCAGTGCCCGCAGCGTGATCAAAGAGCGCCTGACCGCCAGCGGTCGACAGGCGCTCTGGTTTCCCTTCGCGATCCACTCACGCCAGAACTGTTCGGTCTCGCTGAGTGCACGCGGAACGTCCGGCGCTCGCGGCACAGCGAGGTGCGAGGGTGCATAGGTCAGGATGAACTGAACTGTTTCGCCGGCGTGGATCGTGAAATCCGCAACCGACTTGAGATTCTCGCCACGCATCGGCGCGCTGGTACGCAGGATCACCATGTCGGGTCCAGCGGCGGCTTGCCAGATGCCTTCTCCAATCCGAGTCACCCAGGGAATCGTGGCGCCATAGCCGAAGCGGATGATCAGCTCTGTGCACATCTCGACGACACCGCGCTCGCCGCTCACCACGCGGATGATGTCGGAGGAGCGGCCACGAGGCGGCATGAAGTCCACGATCACTACTGCCCCGGATGAGACTTCGAACCGCGTCTCGAGGATGAGCGTGTCATCCCGATAACGGCGACGGACCTGCGCGCTCGCATCTTTCGGCGCCAATGACCAGTGACCCTGGCCGGAATCGCCGAGCAGCGCCGCGAAGCAGGCGTCGGAATCGAAGCGCGGCCAGCACAGCCAGTCGATGGAGCCGTTGCGTCCCACCAGAGCCGCGGTCTGCAGATCGCCGATCAGCGCGTAGTCTTCTATCCGGCTCGTCATGGACGTAAGGAAAATGCGAGGCGCTCGTCTGACTCTTGTCAAACTCTTGCTGGAAAGCTTCGTTCCCCTTGCAAATCCTTAACGAAACATTGGTCGCAACGACGCGTTGCCATGGCATGCGACAGCGCATGTCACGACGTCGGAGCTGCACATGGCCGACACAGTCAGCGATTTTCTGATAGAGCGGCTACACCAGTGGGGCGTCCGCAGGATCTTCGGGTACCCCGGCGACGGCATCAACGGGATCATGGGCGCACTCGGGCGCGCGCCCGGCAAGATCGAGTACATACAAACGCGACACGAGGAGCTCGCAGCTTTCATGGCGTGCGGACACGCGAAGTTCGCTCACGAGCTGGGCGTGTGCCTCGCAACTTCAGGCCCGGGCGCGATACATCTGCTGAACGGCTTGTACGATGCGAAGCTCGATCATCAGCCGGTGCTCGCGATCGTCGGTCAGCAGGCACGCGCAGCGTTGGGCGGCAACTATCAGCAGGAAGTGGATCTCGGGTCGCTGTTCAAGGATGTCGCCGGTGAATACGTGCACACGGCGATCGTTCCGGAGCAGGTTCGGCACCTGGTCGATCGCGCTGTGCGCATCGCTTACGACCAGCGCACTGTCACATGCCTCATCATCCCGAACGATCTGCAGGATCTCGACGCGGTCGAAACGCCGCCGCGCGAGCATGGCACCATCCATTCGGGCGTCGGCAGACCGGGGCGTCGAATCGTGCCGCCGGCAGACGATCTAAAACGTGCAGCGGAGATTCTCAACGCCGGTAAGAAGGTGGCGATTCTCGCGGGCGCAGGCGCGCTGCATGCCACGCAAGAGCTCATCGAAGTCGCAGAGCTGACCGGCGCGGGCATCGCCAAAGCACTGCTGGGCAAGGCTGCGGTTCCCGACGATCTGCCGTTCGTCACGGGGTCCATTGGCTTGCTAGGCACCGCGCCGAGCTGGGACATGATGAATGAATGCGACACGCTGTTGATGGTGGGCTCCGCGTTTCCCTACTCGGAATTCCTGCCGGCGGAAGGGCATGCGCGCGGCGTGCAGATCGACATCGACGGTCGCATGCTGAGTCTGCGGTATCCAATGGAACTGAATCTGCTCGGCGACAGCAAAGAAACATTGCGCGCCTTGCTGCCCCTGATCGAGCGCAAGGAGGATCGAGGCTGGCAGCAAGGGATCGAGCAGAACGTCGAGCGCTGGTGGCGCGTGCTGGAGAAGCGCGCGATGAACGCAGCCAACCCCATCAACCCGCAGCGTGTTTTCTGGGAACTGTCCGCGCAGCTGCCCAACGAGGCGATCCTCACGGCCGATTCGGGCTCTTCCGCCGATTGGTATGCGCGTGATGTGAAGTTACGCCGCGGCATGATGGCGTCGTTGTCCGGCGGCCTCGCGACGATGGGGCCGGGTGTGCCGTACGCGATTGCCGCCAAGCTGGCGCATCCCGACCGCACAGTAGTCGCGACCGTTGGCGATGGCGCCATGCTGATGAACGGCATCAACGGTCTGGTCACGATTTCGCGGCTGTGGCGCGACTGGCCGAATCCGCATCTGGTCGTCATGGTGCTGAACAACGGCGACTTGAATCAGGTGACTTGGGAACAGCGGGTGATGGAAGGCGATCCGAAGTACACCGAATCGCAGGACGTACCCCGCTTCGACTACGCCGAGTACGCGGCATTGCTGGGCTTGATCGGCATACGCGTTGATCGAGCGGAAGCGGTGGCCGGTGCCTGGGCAGAGGCGTTCGCGGCCGATCGTCCCGTGGTGCTGGAGATGATTACTGATCCCAATGTGCCGCCGTTGCCGCCGCACGTGTCGATGAAGAACGTGCGCAATTATCTGAAGGCGTTGCTGCATCGGGATCCCGATTCGCTGGCCATCATCAAGTCGACCATGAAAGAGAGCTGGGCGGCGTTGTTCCCCGGCAAGGGCACCTAGCCGGTCGAGCCCCATGCGCGACATCAATGAGGTACCGATCGAGGCAGTCGTCGTGTCGGCCTATCGCGTGCCGACGGCGACGCCGGAGTCGGACGGCACGCTGGCCTGGGATAGCACCACACTCGTGTTCGTAGAAATCCAGGCCGCAGGGCTGTGCGGCGGCGGGTATTCCTATGCCGACGAGGCGACCGCCAGGCTGGTGCATGAGCGCTTCGAGAAATTATTGGTGGGCTGCGACGCGCTCGCCATCGCTGCTCGATGGCGCGACATGCGTGACAACGTCAGAAATCTTGGCGCGGCGGGCATCTCGGCAATGGCGATCTCAGCCGTCGACAACGCGCTGTGGGACTGGAAGTCGAAGTTCATGGGCGTGCCATTGGTGACGTTGCTCGGGGCTGCGCACGAGTCGATATGCATCTACGGCAGCGGAGGTTTCACGTCTTATACCGACCAGCAACTGCAGGAGCAGCTGTCAGGTTGGGCGCGAGAGGGAATTCGAGCCGTCAAGATGAAAGTCGGTCGCGAACCTCAGCGTGATCGCGCTCGCGTGGCCGCGGCCCGGCGTGCAATTGGCGACGACGTGGCGCTGTTCGTCGATGCGAATGGAGCGTACACGCGCAAGCAGGCGCTATTACTGGCGCAAGGCTTTGCGGACTCGAATGTCAGCTGGTTCGAGGAGCCGGTGAGCTCGGACGATCTGGAAGGGTTGCGGCTGCTACGCGACCGCGCGCCAGCCGGAATGAATATCAGTGCAGGTGAGTACGGCTACACGCCCGGTTACTTCCGCCGAATGCTGCAAGCACAAGCCGTGGATGTGCTGCAGGCGGATGCAACTCGCTGTTTCGGATTGACTGGATTTCTCGCAGCGGCTGCGTTGTGCGAGGCATTTCACGTGCCGCTATCGAGTCATTGCGCACCGTCGCTGCACGTCGCAGCGACGTGCTCGGCGGGGCCGGCAATCAACCTGGAATATTTCTTCGATCACGTCCGCATCGAGCGGATGCTGTTCGATGGTGCCTGCGTTCCGTCTGATGGCGTGCTTGCGGCGGATCTATCGCGCCTGGGGCTAGGCATCGAGCTGAAGAAGGAGGATGCGGAGTGTTATCGCATCTGAATGAGCACTTGCCGAGCACTGCACCGTTGCAGCCGGCGTTCGATGTTCGCGGCCTCGATGTGAAGCTGCGTCAAGCGATCTCCGGCGAGGTGCGTTTCGACGATGGCAGCCGTGCCCTGTACGCGACCGACGCCTCGAATTATCGGCAGGTGCCGATCGGCGTCGTGATTCCACGCTCAGTCGACGATGTGCTCGCGACAGTGGCGCTGTGTCGAGAATTCGGTGTGCCAATTTTGAGTCGCGGCGGCGGCACGAGCCTGTGCGGGCAATGTTGCAATGTCGCGGTCGTCATCGATTTCTCCAAATATCTCAATCGCATTCAGGAGATCGACGTTGCGGGCAAGACGGCGTGGGTCGAGCCGGGTGTGGTCCTCGACGATCTGCGCACCGCGGCCGAGCAGCACCATCTGACCTTCGCGCCCGATCCCTCGACCCACAGCCACAACACACTCGGCGGCATGATCGGTAACAACTCGTGCGGTGTGCACTCCGTCATGGGGGGCGAAACCTCTGAGAACATTCTTGCGCTCGACGTGCTGACCTACGATGGCGTACGCATGCACTTCGGGGCCCATGATGGAGAGGGCGCGGGTCTCACAGCCGCGCAGCAGGCTCGAACGGCGCAGATCCATACCGGTCTGGCGGCGCTGGTCGATCGCTACGGGGAGGAGATTCGCCGGCGCTTCCCGGAAATTCCTCGCCGCGTATCCGGCTACAACTTGCCGCCGCTGCTGCCCGAAAACGGCTTCAACATCGCGCGCTCGCTGGTCGGCTCGGAAGGCACTTGCGTCGTCGTGCTCCGAGCGAAAGCACGCCTGCTCGACAGCCCGCAGGCGCGCTCTCTGCTCGTGTTGGGTTATCCGGACGTGTATGCCGCCGCGGATCACATCGACGAGATCATGAAGTTCGCGCCCATCGGACTGGAGGGCATCGATCAGAAACTCATCGAGGATATGAAGGCTGTGCACCTGCATCCGCAGGAGGTGCAGCTGCTGCCGAACGGCGGCGGTTGGTTGCTCGTCGAGTTCGGCGGCGCGACGATCCAGGAATCGGAAGCAAAGGCGCGCGATGCCATGCGAGCGCTGGCGACGAAGCGCGATGCCCCGTCGATGAAACTGTTCGACGATCCCGAACAGGAACATTTGGTCTGGAAAGTCCGCGAAGCGGGACTCGGCGCCACCGCACACGTGCCGGACAAGCCCATCACCTGGGAAGGCTGGGAGGACGCCTCGGTTCCGCCTGCCCAACTCGGCGATTACCTGCGTCGGTTTCGCGAGCTGCTCGGCAAATATCAGTATGAGGGCGATCTGTACGGCCACTTCGGACAAGGCTGCGTGCACACGCGGATCGATTTCGACCTCACCACGGAGTCGGGCATCCGCAAGTATCGCCAGTTTGCGCACGAGGCGGCCATGCTAGTGGCGAGCTTCGGCGGGTCGATTTCCGGCGAGCATGGCGATGGTCAGTCCAAGGCCGAACTGCTGCCCATCATGTTTGGCAGCACCATCATGCAGGCGTTCCGTGACTTCAAGGCACTCTGGGATCCGCACGGCAAGATGAATCCCGGCAAGGTCATCGATGCTTTCAGGCTCTCCGACAACCTGCGCCTCGGCGCCGGGTATCGGCCGATCGAGCCCAAAACCACTTTCATGTTCCCGGACGACACCGGCAGGTTCTCGCGCGCTCTGCTTCGCTGCGTTGGTGTCGGCGACTGCCGCAAGCATGACATCGGAACCATGTGCCCCAGCTATATGGCCACGCGCGAAGAGCGGTACTCCACGCGAGGACGCGCACGACTGTTGTTCGAGGCCTTGCAGGGGAATGTTCTGCGCGATCAGTGGCGGGATGAGAGCGTCAAGGAGGCGCTCGATCTCTGCCTGTCCTGCAAGGGCTGCAAGAGCGAGTGTCCGGTACACGTGGACATGGCAACCCTGCGCGCGGAATTTCTGTCGCACTACTACAAGGGAAAGTTACGGCCACGCCAGGCGTACGCGTTTGGGTATATCGACCGTTGGGCGAAGCTGGCGGCTGGGGCACCGCGCATGGTGAATTTTCTGCTCACGCGAGAGCCGTTCGCCGCAGCGGCGAAGGCATTTACCGGCGTTGCCTCGCAACGCACGCTTCCGACATTCGCCCACGAGACCTTCGACCATGCATTTAGACGACGAGCTAACGGAACGAACGGACGGCGCGTGCTGCTGTGGGCCGACACGTTCAACAACTACTGGCATCCGGAAACGCTCGCAGCTGCAGTGTTCGTGTTGGAGCGTGCCGGCTGCGAGGTGCATGTTCCAGCGGGACATCTGTGCTGCGGGCGCCCCTTGTACGAGTTCGGCATGCTCGACACAGCAGTTCGTTATCTGGAGAACGTGATGCATGCTCTGCGTGCCGACATCGAAGCAGGCACGCCGCTCATCGTGCTGGAGCCAGCCTGCGCCGCAGTGTTTCGCGACGAGTTGCTGAACCTGATGCCGCACAACGAGCAGGCCAACCGGCTGGCGAAGCAGACACAACTGCTGTCCGAGTTTCTGATGCACGACGTTCCCGACTATTCGCCGCCGCATGTGGCACACAAGGCGCTCCTGCACGGCCACTGCATCCACAAGGCGGTGCTGAAGATGGACTCGGAGATCGAGGTGCTGAAGCGGACCGGCATGGATGTGAACGTGCTGGATTCGGGCTGCTGCGGCATGGCGGGCTCCTTCGGATTCGACAAGAGCAAGTACGAAGTCTCCATGCGGGTAGGCGAGCGAGTCTTGTTGCCCGCGGTGCGCGAGGCCGCTGCGGATACGCTGATCGTTGCGGACGGCTACAGTTGCCGCGAGCAGATTGCACAGACGACGGGCAGGCGAGCGCTGCACCTGGCTGAAGTGATGGCGCAGGGATTGGGCCGGGAGGCTCCTTATCTATGAGCGCAATCGGCCGACGGCGATAGCTCGTCGCTTCCGAAATAAGTACCTAAAATCAACGACATACCTCTGTTGGCGAGGCTGAGGAGTTGACGAGGGCGGCGTGGCGCCCTAAGTTGCTTGTTGCCAGCAAGTAAATGACGCCCATGACAGCTCCAGCAAGCTCACCCCGGCGGCGGCAAGAAGACCGCACTGCGCTTTCCGATCGCCTGCTCAAAGACGCGGCAGTGAGTCTGCTCAATGAACGTGGTCTCGCCGGCACGACGCTCGCGGCCATCGGCCAGCACGCCGGTTACTCACGCGGTTTGGTGACCCATCGATTCGGAACGAAAGCGGGATTGTTTGCTTACGTGCACGACACTGTGGCGGCCGAGTGGATCGCCCGCGTGAAAAGCTCAGTCGGCGACAACATCGGTGTGGCCGCTCTTCGACAAGCGATCGAAGCGTTGCATGGATTCATTCGTGACGAGCCGGATGACATTCGTGCGATGTATCTGCTGCGCTACGCGAGCATCGATCCGAGCGCCGAATATCGAGCGAACGTCGCCAAGGTGCATCGTGCCCAGCATCGTCACGTGCAAGTGTGGATCGAGGCCGGCCAGGCGCACGGCGACATCGACAAATCGATCGATGCAAACCTCGCCGCTGAGTTGTTCTGCGCGGCGCTCGATGGATTGCTGTACCGGTGGCTCGTGACGCCGACCATTCCCATCGACAGTCTGCACGAACGGTTGCATGACATCGTCCAGCAATCCCTTGCTATCCGGAGCCGTAATGCACAGCTATAAAGCCCCGATTCGCGACGTGCGCTTTTGCATGCAGGAAGTGCTCGGATTCTCATCTCACTACGCGTCGTTGCCGACAGGCGCCGGCGTGAGTATGGACGATGTCGATTCGATCCTGGAGGCGGTTGGGCAGTTCGCCGAGGAAGTCCTCGCTCCATTGAATCGCAGCGGCGACGAGGAGGGCGCGCACTTCGAGAATGGCAAGGTGCGCTCGCCGCGAGGCTTTGCGGATGCATATAAGCAGTACGTCGACGGTGGTTGGCCGAGACTCGCGAATCCCGAGGAGCAAGGCGGCGAGGCCGCGCCGTACTCGCTCAAGCTGGCAATGTCGGAGTTCATGCAGGCGGCCAATCATTCGTGGTGCATGTATGGGCTGTTGAACGATGGCGCGATCAAGACGCTGGTGAGTTTCGCCGATGCGCAGTTGATCGAGCGCTTCGTGCCGAAACTGGTGAGCGGCGAATGGATGGGCACGATGTGTCTCACCGAGCCTCATTGCGGCTCGGATCTCAGCCAGGTGCGCACGCGAGCGGAGCCACGTGGCGACGGCAGTTACAGCATCAGCGGCACGAAGATCTTCATCAGCTCCGGCGAGCAGGACTTTTCGGACAACATCGTGCACCTGGTGTTGGCGAGATTGCCCGATGCCGCGCCGGGCACGCGAGGCATTTCTTTGTTCGCGGTGCCGAAGGTTGACGATCAGGCGGCGCGGGGCAGCGCCAATTCGCTGCGCTGTCTGTCGATCGAGCACAAGATGGGGTTGCGGGCGAGCGCGACGTGCGTGATGGCGTTCGAAGGCGCACGCGGCTGGCTGGTCGGCGAGCCGGAACGCGGCTTGAACGCAATGTTCGTGTTCATCAACAAATCGCGGCTTGGCACCGCTCAGCAAGCGCAGGCGCACGCCGAAGGCGCATTTCAATCTGCGTTGGCGTACGCGCGGGAACGTCTGGCCGGTCGATCGCCGCACGCATCGTCGAGCGGCGGACCTTCGGCTTTGATCGTGCATCCGGATATCCGCCGCATGTTGCTCACGCAGAAGGCCATCGCCGAGGGTGGTCGAGCATTGGTGTTGTACTGTGCGAAGTGGGTCGATCTGGCGGACGGCGGCGACGTTGAACAGCGCGCCCTGGCCGAGCAACGACTTGCAGTGCTCACGCCGATTGCCAAGGGAGCATTGTCCGAGTGGGCGAGCGAAGCGACGGATCTGGGCATCCAGATTCTTGGCGGGCACGGTTATATGAAGGAGTGGGGACTGGAGCAGCGCGTTCGGGATGTGCGGATCACGCGCATCTATGAAGGCACTACCGGCATTCAGGGCATGGATCTGCTGGGACGCAAACTGCTCGGGCCGCAGCGTCAGGCGCTGACCGAATTCAGCGCTGAAATCCTGGCGTTCTGTCGCCAGGCCAACGGCGCGGAGCTGACCGCGATGACGGCCAGGCTCGTCGCAGCGGTGAAGATCTGGCTGGAGCTGACCGAGCTGGCTGCCGAGCGCAGCGCATCCGATCCGGCGTTCGTCGGCGCGGCGGCGGTCGATTATCTGCTGCTGGCGGGTTATGTGAGCGTCGGCTATATGTTTGCATTGTCGGCGCAAGCCGCAAGCTCGAAGCTTGCTGACGGCACGACCGAGGAAGCCTTCTACCGCGCAAAGATTCAGACGGCACAGTTCTATTTCGACAAGCTGCTGCCGAGAATCCACGCCCACGCCGCGAGCATCGGCAACGGCAGCGAATCGCTGACCGGCATGCCGGAGGCGAGTTTCGGGTTGGAGGTCTGAGCGGCCGGCGCGTGCGCTAGCCGGCCGGCTCCTGTTCGACTGCCTCGATGGCGATGACGAGGGTGATATCGTCGCCGATGCCGGGCAGCGATCGGGTCATGCCGAATTGGGAGCGTTGCAACTCGGTTCTGGCATCCGCGCCACAGGTCGGTTTGCCGCTGACCCGGTTCTTGTCACAGTGAAAGCTGTCGATCTCGAGCGTGAGCGGATGCGAGACTCCCAGCAGGGTGAGCGTGCCCTGGGCGCGTACCGGTCGGCCGCCTGAGAACTCCAGCTTGTTCGAACGATAAGAAATCTCCGGGTGACGCGCGGTATCGAAGAAGCCTTCGGCCTGCATCTGCTCGTTCCATTCCGCGAAGCCCATGTCGATGGATTTCGCATCGATGGTGATGTCGATGGTGCCGCTTCTGGCCTGCGTATCCAGCGTGATCGTGCCTCTCACGGCGGTGAAGCGCCCGCGTTGCGTTGAGAGGCCGTAGTGGCTGACTTCGAACATCGGAAACGTGTGGCGCGGGTCGACCGTATAGGTTTTGGTCTCGGCGTGCGCGGCCGCTGCCGCGATGAGTAGCGACGAAAGCAGGACATTGCGTAGCTTCATTCTGCACCCCCGGTTCGATGATGAGATTGTGCGCGCCTCGTCAAGCCGGGCGGCATACGAACATCGTATGGCTCGCCGAGAAACGTTCCAGCTCCCGCTCGATGCGGAACCCGGCGCGCTGCACGCAGGTGCGCATGTCATCCGAGAGGTACATCTTGCTGTTGCCGTTGGCGAGACACGCGAAATACAGCGACGTCATCGTGAGCACGAAGCGTGCGGCGGCATGCTCCTGATTGTCCCAGTACGTTTCGACGATGTAGAGCCGGCCGTGCGGCGCCAGGGCGCGTCGTGCGCGCTCGAGAATGGACACGATCTCGTCTTCGCCGAAACAGTCCAGGAACTGACTCATCCAGATGGCGTCCTGATTGCCTGGGAACTCGACGGCGGCGTCCAGGAAGTCGATGGGATGGAAGCTCGCCCGCGCGGCGTGACCTTTGGCCGTGATCGCTTGACGGGCCAGCTCCAGCTGGCCCGGATGATCGAGCAGGCTGACCGTCACCTCTGAGTCGTGCTCGAGGCAGGAAAGGGCGAATTTTCCGGTATTGGCGCCGACATCGAGCAGCCGCTTGGGCCGGTCGGCGAACACCAGCGGCAGCGCGCTCGGGAACATGTGATCCGAGTAGTAGTGATCGAACGCGAGCCAGCTTCGTTGCACATCCTGGGGCAGCTGCGTGAGACCTTCATAGATCGTCTTCCACGGTCCGAACTCAACCAGTCCCATCGGCTTGCCGGTGGTGACGGTCTCCTTCAGGTGGGCGATCCCTCGATAGCAAACGTCCGCCGTGAAATCCATGTTGACCCGAGTCATGTGGTCCCGGAGGATCAGTAGCCCGAGCTGGCGCAGATAGAACCGGTCGCCCTCGATCGCGATCAATTCCGAGACCACGCCGGATTCGAGCAGCACCTTGACGCCATAGAGCGGCACACGCGCAATCTGCGCGATACGGGCGGCGGTCAGACCCTCCTGCCTGGATTCAGCCAGCGCGGCCAGGATGCCGAGATCCCTCAAGGCCAGCGCGGCATGAAAGGACAGCGGCGCGAAGGCGAGCTTCTGGGCGTCGATGATGGCTTCATAGAGGGGCTTTTCGTCGCGACCCGGTCGTCCGGTCATTTTGCTTACCCATGCGCGTGATCTGGCGGTCCGCGATTATCCACGAACCGCGCCGGCAAAGCCCTGAACCAATGCTCGATTGCCTGATCTGCGACCCGTCGCCGGGAAATCGGGCACGGCGGGGCTCGGCGTTTGACCTCAGGCGCCGGTACCGGGCTCACTGGCAGGAGCCGTGCCGATACGTCAGCCATACCTCCTCTGCACGGCCGAGTGGTCGGGGATGGACGCGGGTTCGAATTCTTCGCGTGGCGCGACGAGGAGAGCAGTGAGTCGGGTGCGTTTCGTACGTTCGATGTAACGAGCCGCCGAGTTCGATTACGAAATATTAGATGGCGACGACGAAATCTTCGGCAGCATGTGACATGCGCGCTCGGTGAACCTTGCAAATCCTTGCAAGGTTGCTGGTCAGGCGGGCGGGTACGGGCTCTCGGCTTGAGCGCGCAGTGCGCCAAGCGAAGGCTCGTACAACGTGACACGGTTACGGCCAGCTTGCTTGCCCGCGTACATGGCTTTGTCGGCGCGGTCGAGCAAGGTTTCCAATGTATCGGTTGCGGTACTGGCGGCGACGCCCACCGAGATGGTCACGCGATCGATGCTGCGATCCGTGCCGGCGCGGCGGATCGTGCGGGATGCGGTGGCTGCGCTGATCCGCTTTGCCAGGATCGTGGCACCTTCGATGCTGGTATCAGGCAAAAACACGGCAAATTCTTCGCCGCCGATGCGGGCCGCGATGTCGCGGCCTTTGATGCTTTCGCTGATGACCTGGGCCACCGAGCGGATGACTTTGTCACCGAGCAGATGGCCATAGGTGTCGTTCAGCATCTTGAAGTGATCGATATCCGCCAGCAGCATGACGCCGCCCTGCAGCGATTCGGCATCCTGCACGAAGGATTGGATGCGCTGCTCCAGCCCGCGGCGATTGAGCATGCCGGTCAGCGGATCCAGCTTCGCCTGATGCTCGGCGTGCTTCAGCTGTTCGCTCAATTGATGCACTTCCTGGGTAGAGCGCTCCAGCTGCTCGGACAGCTCCTGCGTCACGACCCGCATGCGCTCGGTATCGGTGATGAGCTCGGCGACGATGTCGGTAATCAGATCCATGGCCAGCGGCTGCGTCAGCTGGCTCTTATGGATCTGCAATGTCTGATTGAATTGGGTCGCCTCGAGGCCCGCGCTGCAGGCGGCGGTCGCGGTATCCGATAGCAATGTATGCAAGCGCTGGTGCATGCGCTCGAGCGCTTCGGCGTCACGGGCGATGACGAAGTTCGCGTGCAGACGCCAGATATCGTCATCGCTCAGCGACTCATTTCTGGCCAGGCGCTGCTCCAGCTCGTTGCTCAAGCGAGGATTGATGCCGGAGGTGTGCTCATACCAGATGGTATAGGTCTGCGGGTGGTACGCAGCGCGATGCTGAGCCATCAACGGCAGCGTGAGGCGCAGAATTTCTGCGCTCTTTTCCTTCGATTCGGTGTAACGCATCTGAAATATGAAACGCCGGTTTGCCCGGACTGCTCTTAATGGTATGGCCTCGACCTCCTGAGGCCGGCGAATCGCGCCGGACGCGCTCGCCGGGCGCAAGTTTGCGGCCATGGCCGCCCGTTGACAAGGCAAATTCGGCAACGGCGAGCAGATCGCGGCTAGCCGCGCGCTCGATGCGCTGTTCTCATTGCCGCTGCTGTGCGCTTCGAGCTGCCGCCTGGTAGTGCTCATCGGTGACTTGCTCCATCCAGTCGACCGTCTTGCCGTCGAGGGCTTCGACGATCGCGATATGAGTCATCGAAGTGTTCGGCGCGGCGCCATGCCAATGCCGGTTGTTGGGCGGACACCAGATCACATCCCCCGGCCGGATCTCCACCGGGCTGTCGCCCTCACATTGAGTCAGACCCAAGCCGGACGTGACGATCAGCGTTTGACCGAGCGGGTGTGTGTGCCACGCAGTACGCGCGCCTGGCTCGAATGTGACGCTGACGCTGGTGACACGCGCCGGGGCAGGTGCCTCGAATAGTGGATCGATGCGCACAGTGCCCGAAAAGTACTGGGCGGGTCCCTTGGCGGATGGCCGGCTGCCGCTTCGATGGATCTGCATGAGTGACTCCCGGGAGGTAAATGTCGTAACCGCCGATGGATGTGAAAGTTACGCAGCGGCGGCAAATAATCAGCCGCTGCCGAGGATGACATCCAACTCCCGGGAGGGTGTCCGTCGTCGCGCTCTCGTCTTATCATTCCTGCAACTTCCCAACGCCGGTCGTGATATGTCCGCTGCTCTGCGCATTCTCAAAGCCGACCTTGACCAGGATCTTCATGCCACGTGGACGCTGGAGTTACTGGATGCCTACGCTCAGGACCGCATGGGCGCCGGGCAGCCACTCTCCGCGTTCGCGCGCACGCACCTGATTTCCGGTTTGCGGGCCCATCCGGGAACAGTCGTGTTACTGGCCATGCGCGCAGAACGCGGAGTTGGGATTGCGATCTGCTTTCGCGGCTTCTCGACGTTTGCCGCGCGCCCATTGCTGAACATCTCTGATTTCTACGTCGATCCCGCTGCCAGGGGTTACGGAATCGGGCGCGAGCTCATGGAGGCAATAGAGCGGGAGGCGAATGAACTGGGCTGTTGCAAGCTGACGCTCGAAGTGCAGGAGAACAATTCGCGGGCCCGTGGGCTGTACGCGGCGGCAGGATTCAGTCAGGACGTGCACGTGGCCGAGGCAGGCGGCGCATTGTTTCTGAGCAAGCCGCTGATTTCGTAAAGTTCACATCGCTTGCGTCGGTAGCCTGCCGTCGGGGAAGGACGGACCAGTCACTTTGCGACGCCGATCCGTAACTCTTTCGCGTCCGCTGCGTTAATCGCAGGCATTCGTCCGTGCTCCATCCGGGCAACTCGAGAGGGCAACATCATGCGCGCAACGATCATGCATGCAGCCGGCGACGTTCGCATCGAGAACGTTCCCGACGCCACCCTGGCCGAACCGACCGACGCTGTCGTACGTGTTACGCGGGCCTGCATCTGCGGCAGTGACCTGTGGCCGTATCGCGGCATGGAACGATCGGAGCGGGGCCAATCCATGGGGCACGAAGCCATTGGTGTCGTGGAAGACGTTGGCGCCGGTGTGCGGACAGTGAAGCGCGGCGACACGGTCATCATGCCGTTCGCGTGCTCGGATGGCACCTGCCCGTTTTGCAGGGAAGGCTTGTACACGTCGTGCGTCCATGTCGCGTTCTTCGGGAACCGGGGCATGGCTGGTGCGCAGGCCGAAGCCATTCGCATTCCCAACGCCGACGGAACGCTGTTCACCATCTCGCAGCAGATCGAGGATGCGCTCATGCCCTCGGTGTTGACGCTGTCGGATGTGATGGGAACGGGGCATCACGCCGCCGTCGTCGCGAAAGTGGGGCCGGGCAAGGATGTGGCGGTGGTAGGAGACGGTGCCGTGGGTTTGTGTGGCGTCATCGCGGCGAAGCGGCTTGGTGCCGAGCGCATCATCATTCTGGGCCGTCATCCCGACCGGATTGCACTGGCGCGCGAGTTCGGTGCAACTGATGTTGTCAGCGAACGTGGCGACGAGGCAGTCGACCACGTGCGTCAGCTCACTCATGGGCAAGGCGCTCACGGTGTATTGGAATGTGTTGGTAATGGGGATGCGATGGCGACGGCGATCGAGATTACGCGGCCGGGCGGCGCCGTCGGCAGAGTTGGCGTGCCGCAGGATGAGGCGATGCCGGCATCACAGTCGGCGTTCTATCGGAATGTCACGATCGGTGGCGGGCCGGCGCCGGTGCGTGCCTTCATCGAGGAACTGCTGCCAGACATTCTGGAAGGACACATCCAGCCGGGTAAAGTGTTCGACCGGGTCGTGGATCTCGACGGTGTGCCGAACGGCTACCGTGAAATGGACGATCGCAAATCGATCAAGGTGATGATTCGGCCCTGAGTCCGCGGTGCGAGCTCTCATGGAAAAGCGCGTGCCCCATTGTGGAAGGACGCTTTGTCCAATTTCGGTAGGAGCATCTAACACTTTAGGTTACATTCTCGCGGCACGCGGCCGACAGGGAATAAAGTGCGGATGTCTAAAAACTGGTGGTGGGTGGCGCTCGCCTTCGGCCTTACGGCTTGTGGCGGAGGTGGTGGCGGGGGTGGCGGCGGCGGTGGCAATGGTCCGCCAAACGGGTCCACGTTCGTTCCCGAAACGCCGGACGCCCTGCCTGCCATCAATTATCAAGGCGCCGCTGGAGCGGCGGATCTGAACACTGCCAATGCCGGCGCACTTGCCGAAGCCGCGCGCGCCGCGTTTGAAATATCGATGGCGGCTGCCGACGAGATCGTCGGCTTGCCCCTGGGCGCCGGCGAGACGGTCAATAGAACCGAGGCGGGTCCCGGCGGTGGCACGTTGCAACTTACTGGCCGGGGCCGAGCCGATGGCACCGGATGGGTGCTTGCCACTTACACTGGCTATCGCGAGGGCGCCGCTACCGTCAGTGGTCGTCAGCTGCTTGAAACGTTGCAGTTACCCAGCCCCACTAACGGTCAGATCGCGCGGTATCGGATGAGTTTTGCGGACTTCCGGGTGCAAGAGCCCGGCGTCGACATCGCTTACAGCGGCGCCATCACCCGTAGCGATACTGGCGGCACCGTTGACAAGGCGGTTACCGGCTCGTTGCACATCCGGGACAACACGCTGAACGTTTCTTTCTATGCGCAGGACGTCAATCTCACTCGTACGGGAATCAGCGGCGGCGTGTATCTGGCGCTCAGCGGTTCGGCGCGGGCTTACGACTCACGCCATGGCTATCTGGACGTTCAGTCCGAAGCGCCGTGGCATTTCCGTTATGACGAGGAGTATCCCCATCACGGCGGCGCCTTGCGGGGCGTCGGGCTCGCCGGTCGTTATCTACGGCTCGAACCGCTCACCCCGACCAGCGTCGCACTTGAGTTCGTCGGCGCCAACGCCACGCAGCCCAACTACAGCGTGCGCTTGAGCTGGGATGACGATTTCGAGGAACAAACCACGCGCCAGGCGCAAGACGCGCCGCTCGCTGACGGCGGTTCCAGTCTGACCGATCTGCCCGGCACGACGGTGACGCTGGATTCACGTTTCAGCTCGCATCGGCAGAACGCGTTCGTGGCCTCGCAGTGGCAGCTGTTGTTCCGCCCGCCCGGTAGCAACGCCGAGCTGGATGCCGCAGCGGCAACGCAGCCACAAATCACCATGGATCTGCCGGGGCGCTATGTTCTGCAATTGGAAGTCAGCGACGGCGTGCACACCGCTCGCGACGTGATCGCACTGACGGCCGATCCCAATCACAGCACGCTGTTTGCGGCGGTAAAGTCGCAGCTCACCGCCGACGAGGTCAGTAACTCCGACTCGCTCTGGATCGATCTAGGCCGGAGGCAATACACGAGCTTCGACGATCCGGCGCCGCAATTGGTGCTGAGTGGATCCGGGCCTTACGGCAATGCCCCGCAGATCATGCAGACCGGACAATCCGCAACGGCGTCGTTCTCGCGGCCGGGCGTGTATCAGTTCGAATGGAGCGTGGGTGGACCGTCGATGTCCGACAGGCGCATTCGCGACGTGAAGTGGGTCGCGTACGGTACGCAGATGCCATTCGCTCCTGCCGGCGTCGGCTACATCGGCGCGGCTGGCGAGCTTGCGACGGGACTGACCAGCGGCGACCTCAACGGCGACGGCTTCGTGGATCTGGTGTTGACGTCCTCGGCTGCGGACGGTGCCAAGGTCCAGGTGTTTTATAACAACGCCAGCGGCCTGCTCAGCGCTCCGGTCACGATCCCGGTCCAGCAGATGAACACCGCCGCGATTGCCGATGTGACTGCCGATGGCATCCCGGACATCGTGCTACGTCACAGCGACGGCATCGTCGTGATCCCGCAAACCACCGTGGGTGTGTTCGGCACGCCGCAGCTCATCTCCGGCGGTTGCAGTTCGAGCGACTCGCAATTGGCGATCGGGGATTTGAATGGCGACCACCGCCTCGATGTCGTGACGCTCGGCTGTAGCGGCGGGTTGATCTACTTCCTGCAATCCAGCGGCGGGCAATTGCAAGCGGGCACGGCCGTCGCTACCGGCACTTCCGCGCAAGCGCAATTCGCCGTCAGCGATCTGGACGGCGACGGGGTGGCCGACGTGGCGATCAGCGAACGCTCGAACGGCTCCGCGCCGAACGTGTTTGCGCTCTATGGCGTGCAGAATGCATTGCCAGGCGCGCCGGTCGCGTTGCCGTTTCAAGCGACGATGAGCCAGCGCCATGCAGGGCCGATCGGGATTGGCGATGTGAACGGCGACGGCCGCTCCGACATCGTCACGGCGAATGTCCCCATCCTCAGCAGCTCCAATCCGCAGGTGCAGATCTTCCTGCGCCAGGCCAATGGCACCTACGCGGCACCGACCGCGCTGGATGCGGGACAAATTCTGACCAGGCTGCGCGTCGGCGATCTCAACAATGACGGCAGGAGCGACATAGTCATCGGCATCGGCGCGGTTGGCCTCACCGTCGCGTACAACAACGGCAACGGCTCCTTCTCGTCATTCGCTCCGGATCTACGGCCGACTACAGGTGAGTCCGGCCCGGCGTTTCCGGAAACCGTCGCCGATTTCAATGGCGACGGCCGCTTGGACTTCGCATACATCACCGAGCAACGGTATCGAAAGGTGCTCGCAGTCGCGCTTGGCGTCGCACCTTGATGGCAACGTGATGCGCTCATCGACGCTCGCCGTGCTGGTGGCGGCGAGCTCCGGGTGTACTTCGCGTTGGATCAGATCGAGCGCAGCGCCGCGATCAGCGCGTCCGTATGAGTGTCGTCGATGTTCAAGTGGAACACGAAGCGAATCAGTTGCTGCCCCATGCTCAGTGCGCGCACCTGCTGGTGTCCCAGTCGCTGCAGGAACACGTCGGGTTGCAGCGACGCGCTCAGGTTGAAGATGACGATATTGGTTTCGACGGGGAGCACCGACTCCACATAGGGAAGGGTGCGAAGCTCCGCTTCCAGTCGCTTGGCGCGAGCATGGTCCTGCTGAAGTCGGCTCACGTTGTTCTCGAGCGCATACAAGCCGGCTGCCGCAATGTAGCCCGACTGGCGCATACCGCCGCCCATCAGCTTGCGGTAGCGATGGGCTTGGGCGATCAGCTTCTTCGATCCGATGAGCAGGGAGCCTGCCGGCGCGCCGAGCCCCTTGGAAAGGCAGATCGAGATCGTGTCGAACAGGCGCCCGTAGTCGCGCGGCGATTCATTGCGCGCCACCAAGGCGTTGAACAGCCGTGCGCCATCCAGGTGGAGCGCCAGATCGTGTTCGTCACAGACCGCCCGGATGCGCTCGATCTCCTGCAGGTCCCAGCAGCTGCCGCCACCTTTGTTGACGGTATTCTCGATGGACACGACCCGCGTCCAGGGCAAGTGCGCGTCATCGCGATTGTTGATGTTGGCGCGCACGTCGGCTGCCGTGAATCGACCGTTCTGGCCGTGAAGCAGGCGCACCGAGGCACCACAGTTGGCCGCGATCCCGCCGCCTTCATATAGATAGACGTGCGCGAGCGCATGGCAAATGACCTCGTCGCCGGGCCGCAGGTGCACCTTGAGCCCGATCTGGTTGGTCATCGTGCCGGTCGGGCAGAACAGGGCGGCTTCATGGCCGAACAGTTTTGCAGCCGCGCTCTGTAGGGCGTTGACGGTCTCGTCTTCGCCGTAGACGTCGTCACCGACATCGGCTCGTAGCATCGCTTCGAGCATGGCGGGCGTGGGTCGAGTGACCGTGTCGCTGCGTACGTCAATCATCTGTGCGGACATGGGATTTCCGGCGGTGGGCATCGATGGCGGAGGTGGGGAGTGTAGCTGGTTTGGTCTGCGGGGTGCCTCGAGGGCATGATCCTGTTTCCGTCTGGCCGGCCTCGAACGTATATAGGCATGGCCAGCGAGCCAGAAGGTTACGATGCCACCGGACTACGTTCCCGAGCCCACGTTCGTGCCTGAGTCCCCGAGTGACGACGCCGATAGCGCCACTCGGGCGGAACTCGTGCAGCGCCTGTTTCGCGAGCACAACCAAGCGCTCGTCAGCCTGTTGACGCTGCAGTTGAAGTCGGTGCAGGACGCGAAGGAGGTTGCGCAGGAGTCGTACGTGCGGCTGCTGCAGCTGGATCGGCCCGGTGCTGCCAGCCTGCTGCGTGCGTACCTGTTCCGCATCGCTTCGAACCTCGCGGTGGATCGGCTGCGACAACGCAATGTCCGGCACCGCTCGGCCGCTGCGGTCGAGGCCGAGCTGTTCGAGGAGCTGACGGTTCGGGACGACCCCGAGCGTCGCACCGTGGCCGCCGAGGAACTTGGTTTTGTGAATCGGTGTCTGGAAGAATTGACGCCGTCGGCGCAGCGCGCGTTCTACCTGCACCGGGTGCAGGGGATGAGCGTGGCCGAAATCGCGATCGAGCTCAAAGTGACCGAGAGGATGGTCCGGCACCACCTGACTCGCGCGTTGATGTATTGCCAGCTGCGTCTGCGAGGCGCAAGCAGAGAGGAGGCGCTAGAGCGCCTGAAGCGATGACAGGTTCGACCCCCACAAGTGCAGACCTCGACCGGATGGCGGCCGCCGCCGACTGGCTGGTCCGTTTGCTCGACGCGCCTTGCGACGAGGCGCTCGCGGACGCGTGGCTGCAATGGTGCGAGGAGGATCCGAGGAACCTGCAGGAATTTCACTCGGCGCAATTGGTGTGGCACGCAGCCAATCCATCCGCTCCCAAAGTGCCGCTGCCGGAGCCTGCGTCGACCCCGCCGCGAGTGGCGCGCCGAACGAATCGATACGCCGGATTTGCACTTGCGGCTAGCGTGCTGATCGCCGTCGGCATTGGCTCATTCGCATTCCTGCGTAGCGATCGCGATGAGCTGTTGCAGAGTTATGCGACGCCCATCGCTGGCACCGGCAGCAGCGTGCTGCCCGATGGCTCTCGAGTGGAGCTTGGCGCGGACTCGCGCATCACGACGCGCTACACCGCCAGCCAGCGCCTCATCAGCGTGGACGTTGGCGAGGCTTACTTTCTGGTGGCGAAGGATCCCGGCCGACCGTTTCTGGTGGCTGCCGGCGGCATGAAAGTGACCGCTGTCGGTACCGCATTCAATGTCAGGCGCAACAGCGATCGTGTCGTGATCGCAGTCAGCGAGGGCCGCGTGCAGCTCGACAGCGACGATGAGTCCGGCAACGATGCCGCCATCACGTCGCAGAGTGCGCGAACGCCGCTAGTGGCCGGTCAACAGGCCGTTTACAACAGCGGCTCGCGGATGGTCACAATCGCGGAGATCAGCCCGACGGACGTGGCTTCCTGGCGCAACGGTGTGCTCAAGTACATGCACGAGCCACTGGGCAGTGTCGCCGAGGATCTGAGCCGATATCACAACAAACGCATCGTCATCAGCGATGCACGCTTGAGCGCCATGCCTTTCACCGGCACGGTGTTCAGCTCGCGCATCGGCGATGCGCTCAAGGCGCTCGAGAGCGTATTTCCACTCCAGGTTCAGGAGCGAGGCGACGCGATCGAATTGGTTCCGAGTGGCTGAGCGTGCTTATCCGCTTCCATCCGCAGCGTTTCGAAAGTATATATCCCCACTACTACAAGAGCTCCGAGCCACGCTGAGTGGACGGATGTGATGCTGAGTTGGGGGATGAGTGATGGTGCGATTCGGCGCGGACGGGCCCGCACGCTGCGTCATGCGGCTGCGGCTTGGCTTCGTGCTGGTGAGCCTGCTCATTGTCTCCACTGCACAAGCGATCGAGGATGTCGGCTCGCGCGAAGCCGTGTTCCAGATTTCCGCTCAGCCACTCGCCACCGCGTTGATCGAATTCTCGGACCAGGCGCATTTGCAGGTGATCTCCTCCGGTGAGGAAGTGGCCAAGAGCTTTGCGTCTGAAGTGCGCGGCCGCCGTCGTATCGTCGATGCGATCGAGACCCTGCTGAAAGGCACCAGCCTGCGCTACACGGTCGTGAGCCAGGACATCATATCGATTCATCCGAAACTGCCGGTGCGCGCTGCCGAGGCCGGGCCGGCTGCCGAAGCAAAGACTGTCGAGCGTTCGAACTGGATGGACGAGGACGACGTGCTCGAAGCGGTCATCGTCACGGCGACGCGCGTGATTCGCGATGGCTACGAAGCCCCGACGCCGACGGCGGTCGTCAGCAACGAAACGCTGAAAGTATTGGCCGCAAGCAATGTCGCCGACGCGGTCAATTTCGTTCCGGCCCTCGCGGGTAGCGCGACACCACGCTCCGGAAACTCCGGTGTGAGCGGTGGGCAAGCCGGCACGAACACGCTCGACCTGCGCAGCATGGGCGCGAATCGCACGCTCGTGCTGATGGATGGTGTGCGGCTCACACCGACTGCGCTGACCGGTGTCGTCGATATCAATCAACTGCCCGACGGTTTGATCGAGCGCGTCGAGGTGGTGACCGGCGGTGCCTCGGCTGCCTATGGCTCGGATGCGATGACCGGTGTGGTGAATTTCTTGCTCGACAAGGACTTCACGGGCTTCAAGGCGAACGCCATGGTCGGCATGACCGACCGCGGCGATGGGGATAAGTATCAGGTGTCGTTCACCGCTGGCTTGCCGTTTGCGGGCAAGCGCGGCCATCTGTTGTTCAGCAGCGGCTTCAGCGACGCGGACGGCGTGCGCGGCGTCCCACGCTCCTGGTACCGAGGCTGGAAAATAATCAACAACCCGAATTACACGAGCGGCAACGGGCAACCTGAGCTGCTATGGCTGCCGGAGACGGCGATGAACGAATCGGCGCCCGGTGCGTTGGTGACGAGCGGTCCACTGCGTGGCACCGAGTTCACGCAAGGTGGAGCGGTGCGCCAGTTTCAGTACGGGCCCATCGATTCGGCGCCGCTCATGTCGGGCGGCGACTGGCGGATCTCGGATCGATCGCGCTCGCCAGATCTCGAAGCGGCCGTGAAGCGGCAAACTTTCTTTGCGCGCGGCAGTTGGCAGCTCACCGACGATCTGCAAGTGTTCGCGATCGCTTCCTACGCGCATTCCCAGACCGACAACCAGTGTTGCTGGAACTACTATCTCGGCAACATCACCATTCAGCGCGACAACGCATTCCTGCCCGAAACCGTGCGTGAGGAGATGCAGCGCCTCGGGCTCGATACCCTTACCGTGGGCTCTTCCAACGAAGACCTCGGCAACATCCACGGTTATTCGCAACGGGACGTTGCACGTTTCGTCGCGGGCATCAATGGCAAATTGCCAGCGTTTGGTTCGAGCTGGCGCTGGGATGCCTATGCGCAGCGGGGCACGAGCAAGATCTCCAACGATGTCACTTCGACGGTGGTCGCAAGATATCGCGAGGCGATCGATTCGGTGCGCGATGCGAACGGCAGGATCGTCTGCCGCTCCACGCTGACGAATCCAGACAATGGCTGTGTGCCTTACAACGTGCTCGGTTACGGAGTGAACTCGCGGCAGGCCGTGGACTATGTGCTCGGCACCGCGCGGCTCGATCAAACGTTGCAGCAGGACGTGGTAGCGGCCAGCGTGCAGGGCGAACCGTTCGCCACCTGGGCCGGCCCGGTGTCGGTGGCGAGCGGCATCGAGTATCGAAAGGAGTCGGTGGTGTCGCACGCCGATCCGATCGCGCAAGCGAGTGGCTACTTCGTAGGTAACTTCAAAGCGACGCGCGGCTCCTACGACGTGATCGAAGGCTTCCTGGAAAGCGTCGCTCCCATCGTGAACAAGAAGTCTTGGGCGTATGCGCTGGATCTGAACGGCGCCGTTCGCTGGACGGATTACAGTTCTTCGGGCGAGGTGATGACGTGGAAGCTCGGCGCCACGTATTCGCCGGTTCGCAATCTGACGTTTCGAGGCACCCGCTCTCGCGATATCCGCGCGCCGAACTTGAACGATCTGTTCCTCGCGGGCCAGGTCAATACTCAGCAAGTCAGCGATCCGTTTCGCGGCAACGTCACCGCGCTGATCCTTCGGCCCATGGTCGGCAATCCAAATCTGGATCCAGAGGAAGCCGATACCTTGGGCTTCGGCGTCGTGTATCAGCCGACGTTCGTGCCGGGACTGAGCATGTCGATGGACTACTACCGCATCGATGTCGACAAGGCCATCGCCACCATCCAGCAGCAGGCCGTCATCGATAGCTGCTTCGCTGGCAACACTGCACTGTGCTCAGCCATCGTGCGCAACGAGAGCGGGGCGGTCACGCAGATCACGGTGCAACCGGTCAATCTGCTTGCAGAGAGCGCTGAGGGCGTGGACATCGAAGCGAGTTATCGCCGCCCGCTGTGGAGCGGTAATCTCACGTTGCGTGCGCTTGCCACGCATGTCATCGAACGACGCATCGACGATGGCATCACGGTCACCGAGCTTGCTGGAGACAACAGCGGCTCGGCGGCGAACTGGCGCTGGCTTGGCATGGCGAGCTACGACAACGGCGACTATGCCATCAGCCTCATTGGCCACGGGGTCAGCAGCGGCAAGCTGGAGAACGCGTATATCGAATGCACCTCCGCATGTCCGGCGCCGAGCGTCGTGAATCGCACCATCAACAGCAATCACGTACCCGGGGCGACCTATGCGGATCTGTCGCTGACCTATCGACTGCGCAATCGCGGCCTGCGCAACTTCGAGCTGTTCTTCAAGGTCGACAATCTCACCGATCGCGATCCGCCGCCGGCGGGCGGTATCACCGGCGCGAGCTTCGTCGATCCCGGTGTCAATCCGCTTCTTTACGATACCCTCGGGCGCGCCTATCGCGCCGGCGTTCGCCTGCAATGGTGATCGTGGTGTTTCCGAAATCGTTCCCTCGAACGTAGTAAGTGCGAGCCCCCGGTCTTTGACCCCGGGCATGAGCACGAAACTGAAGTGAACGAAACAAGCCTAGCGTCTGCACAGACCCGAAATGCCCCGTCGAGCAACGACTCGAACGGGTGTCTTCGGGCGCGCGGCGTGGCAGGGGGAATCGATGTCCGCTCGTATGGTAAGAGGCTCGGGGTGTCGTTGGCGTAAAGCTGGAAAAGGAAGTTTGCTTGCGTGGTGTGCCGGCTCAGTCGTGCCGTTGGCTGCGCTGGCGCAGGACGTTCCCGCTGGAGCGTCACAGCCGAACTCGCTGCAAGAGGTGGTCGTCACCGGCAGCCGGATCAGTCGCGAGAATTTCGAGGCACCGACGCCGCTGACGGTGATCGGCACGGAACAGATCAATCAAGCCGCGCCGGAGAATCTGGCCGACTTCGTCAACGACATGCCGGCCATGGTGGGCAGCGCCACGCCGCAGACGTCCAATCTTTCTTTCAGCAATGGTCAGGCAGGCATCAACGCGCTGAATCTGCGTGGCCTGGGCACGGTGCGTACCCTGGTACTGCTCGATGGCAAGCGCTCGGTGCCGTCGGCCATCACAGGCATCGTCGATATCAACGATCTGCCGCAGTCGCTGGTTCAGCGCGTGGAAGTGGTGACGGGCGGTGCCTCGGCGGCGTACGGCTCGGACGCCATGACTGGCGTGGTCAACTTCGTTCTCGACAAGGACTTCACGGGATTGAAGAGCGAAGTGTCCGGCGGCCGCACCGATTACGGCGATGACGACAACTGGAAAGTGACGCTCACCGGCGGTCTGCCGTTCGCGGATGGCCGCGGTCATCTGCTGCTCAACGGCGAATACACCCATCGCGATGGCATCTATGGCGTGCCTCGCAGCTGGAACAACGACGGCCGCTACATCATGAACAATCCGGCCTACACGCCGACCAGCGGCTTGCCGGAGCGGCTCGTCGTCAGTGGCGCCAGCCTCACTACTGCGACGCTCGGCGGCATCATCACCAACACGGCGCTCAGAGGCACGACGTTCGGCGAAGGTGGCACGCCACGCCAGTTCCAGTACGGCTCGCTGGTCCGCGATCCGTGGATGCAAGGCGGCGAGTGGGCCTCGAATCAATTCAATCAATACAACACGCTCGATCAGGAGGTCGATCGCACCGGCCTGTTCGCCCGCGTGAACTTTTCGCTCACGGACAACTTCGGGGTGTTCGCTCAGGCCTCACGCAATGAATCGGAAACGCGGTCGTGGCAGCTCAAGCAGTTCAATCTTGCGAATCTGGTGATACGGGCCGGCAACCCATTCATTCCTGCGTCGGTGGCGGCGCAGATGGCCGACCAAGGCATTACTCAGTTCACGTTGGGCACGATGAACAACGACATTCCCACCATCAGCTTTACCGGCCAGCGTGAAGTCACTCGGCTGATGGCGGGCTTCGAGGGTGGTTTCGATTTGTTTGGCAGCACGTGGAACTGGGATGCGTACTACCAGCTCGGCACCACCAACAGCTCCGAGACGGGTTACAACATCAGCTCCAAAGCGCGCTATGCCGCCGCGCTGGACACCGTTGTAAATCCTGCCAACGGCCAGCCGATCTGCCGCAGCACGCTGACCACTCCCAACGACGGTTGTCTGCCTTACAACCCGATGGGCCTCAATGTGAACTCGCCCGAGACGATCGCCTGGCTGATCGGATCGCCGCATCGTGATCAGCGCTTCACTCAGGAAGTCGTTGCCGCCACGGTGCGCGGCGAGCCGTTCAATTCCTGGGCCGGTCCAGTCTCGATTGCCATTGGCATCGAGCGGCGCGACGAGAAGGTGCGCGGCGAGTCGGACTCCACCTCGATGGTCAACGGCTGGTTTGCCGGCAACTATCTGCCGACCTTCGGCAGCTACCATGTGGCCGAGGCGTTTCTCGAAACAGTGGTGCCGCTGGCCAAGGATGTGCCGTTCGCGCAGTCCTTCGATCTGAACGCGGCCGTTCGGCGCACCGATTACAGCACCTCGGGGCTGGTGACGACGTGGAAGGCCGGCGCGGTCTGGCAACCGATCGACGATCTGCGCTTTCGCGTGACCCGTTCGAGAGACATTCGCGCGCCCAACTTGAACGAGTTGTTCGCGGCGGGCACGGCGAATACCAACAGCGTTATCGATCCGTTCAACAACAATCAGAACGCACCCTATCAAGGCCTGGCGGTCGGCAATCCGCTGCTGCAGCCGGAGAAGGCCGATACGCTCGGCATCGGCGTGGTGTTGCAGCCAAGATTCCTCGAAGGCTTCACCGCGTCGGTCGACTACTACGATGTGAAAATCTCGGATGCGATTGGCAACGTCGCTGCGCAAAACATCGTCGACAATTGCTTCGCCGGCATACAGGCGTTCTGTAGCGCCATTACGCGTGGCATCGGCGCGGGTGGGGTATCGCAGATCACGCAAATCCGCTTGTCGCCGTTCAATCTGGTCGAGCTGAAAGCACGGGGCATCGACTACGAGATGAGCTACGCGTTCGGCATCGACCGGTGGTTCAGCAATCTGACCGGCAACCTGCGCTTCAGCTTGCTCGCGACCAATTACCTGGAGAATTATCAGGACAACGGCGTCAATCCACCCGCGGATTCGGTGGGCAGTAACTCGGGATTGAACGGGCTCGGTACCAGCGGTCCGCCGGACTGGGTTTATCGGGCGACGCTGGCGTACAGCGGCGAGCGAATCTCCACCTCGCTGACGGCGCGCGGCTTCAGCTCTGGCACGTACTCGAACACTTATATCGAGTGTACGAGCGGCTGCCCGGTCTCGACCGCGGACAATCCCACCATCAACGACAACTCGCTGGCAGGCGCTTTCTACCTGGATGCGTCCGTCTCTTACAAAATGCGCTGGGCCGCCTCCGACGTCGAGACGTTCCTCAGCGTCGTCAATCTCGCCAACAAAGATCCGGCGATGGTGCCGCAGGGACCTGCGGGCATTTCCTACGCGCAGGCGCCCGTCAACGCGTCGCTCTACGATATATTGGGTCGCGTCTATCGGGTTGGTGTGAGGATGAAGATGTGATGCGCGCGGCTGCAAAATTGTTCTTGGCTGCGGCTTCTGTGCTGCTGGTATCCGCCGCGCCGGTCGCGGCGGATTCGCCAACGCCGCAGATGCCACGCTATGCCGTCGATACCTCTTGGCCGAAGCTGCCGCTGCCCAACAAATGGACGTTTGGTGAGATGGGCGGAATGTTCGTGGACTCGAAGGACCACGTCTGGGTGGTGCAGCGGCCAGGCACCTTGTTTCCCTGGGAAAAGGCGGCGGCACTCGATCCGCCGACGGGGCGCTGCTGTGTGCCTGCGCCCCCGGTCATGGAGTTCGATCCTCAAGGCAATCTAGTGCAAGCGTGGGGCGGGCCAGGCCAGGGCTATGAGTGGCCGACGACCGAGCACGGCATCCTGGTGGATCACAAAGGGAATGTTTGGGTGGGCGGCAGCTCGACCCGGCCAGGTCCGAACGGCGAGCCCGCCGACGGCATGCTGTTGAAATTCACCCGCGACGGGAAGTTTCTGATGCAGATCGGCCATGCCGGCCCGTCGAAGGGCAGCCTGGACAACACGCAGCTCTCCGGTGTGGCGGATATCGCGATCGATCCATCCAGCAATGAAGTGTTCGTCGCCGACGGCTACGGCAATCATCGCATCATCGTGTTCGATGCCGACAGCGGCGCTTTCAAGCGCAAGTGGGGTGCGTATGGCAAGCCACCGACCGACGACAAGGTTGGGCCCTACTATCCATCCGCGCCGCCGGCCTCACAGTTTAGAAACGTGCATTGCGTGAAGGTGTCGCGCGACGGGCTGGTCTACGTCTGCGACCGCGACAACGATCGCATGCAGGTGTTCAAGCGCGATGGCACGTTCGTCGCCGAATATTTCTACGGCAAAGAAACGCGGCCGCCGGGCACGGTGGGGCACATCAGCTTCTCGCCTGATCCGCAGCAAAGCGTGCTCGCGCTCGCGGATCTCGGCAATTTTCAGGTTCGCTTGGTGCGTCGTGCCACCGGCGCCGTGATCGGCACGTTTGGCGACTTCGGCAACTACGCTGGCCAGCTCAATCGCATGCATCAGGCGGCGTTCGATTCGAAGGGCAATATCTTCACCGCTGAAGCCGCCGGCAAGCGCATTCAAAAATGGGTGATCGCAGCGGGGAGCCTGCCGCAATGAGCCGTCGACAGCTCACTCGTGCCGCGCTGGTCTCGCTGTCGTTGGCTTGCGTGCCGCTTGCGAACGTCGCCGCCGAAACGCGTCACTTTGCAATCAGCTGGTTCGCACAAGCCACTTACAGCAACGATCACGATTGCTCGCGCGGCGTGCATCCGGCAGTGGAAGAGGTGTATCTGCGCTATGCCGCCAAGCTCGGCGCGACACCCCAGCAGGTCGCCGAGTGGCGTCGCAAGATCATGAATGGCGACGAAGTCCGCGACCTCGACGAGCTCATCATGAATCGCGGTCGCATCGATGGCAAACCGGTCAATCCCTACACGCATCCGGCCGCTGTCGTCGATCTGAGCCTGCCTGGGTTGGATGGCAAGGACGGTTTCGGTTTTGACCTCGATGGCAAAGGGCCCGATCAGCCGGGCAGCTTTCAAGATCCCGAAACCAAGCAGCGCGGCGTCGATCACAATCTTTACCGCGCGCTTGGTTGCACGCGTGCCTTTCGTGGCTCGCTCGACAGCCGCCCGACCTATTGGGCATGGGCGTGGGGACAGCTGAAGGATTCGCAGCCAGCCTGGCTGATCACTGTCGACGGCGCCGACCTCAGCAAGGACGGTCCCGTCACCATCGCCATCGAGCGCGCTTACGAATATTTACGTTCCAACAGCGATGGCTCGCCGCGCCTCGATATGGCCTATCGCGTCGATCCCGATCTGCGCTCGCGAAACAAGTTCAACGGCGAGCTGCGCAATGGCGTGGTCACGATCACCGAGCACGGCAACTTGCGGTTGTTACAGAACCCGCTGGTGTCGCCCGAGTTCAAGCTGTCGAACCTGCATTTGCGCCTCGAGCTCAAACCCGATCGCACGGCGCGCGGCTTCATGGCCGGATATCAGCCGTGGCGGCCGATCTACTGGGGCATCGCCGGCGTCGGCTTCGGCGGCGAACAGCAGGTGACCGGTGACGTTCCCGGCTTCTATTACCTGTTGAAGCGTTACGCCGATGCCGATCCCGATCCAGTGACGGGTCAAAACGAATCGATCTCGGCGACGTATTACATCGAGGCCGTGCCGGCGTTCGTCAAGCCGGCTGAGGCGCCGGCGCAGCAGGTGTCGCGCCGATGAGTGGAGCAATGACTGGAAAAACTCGGTTGATCGGCGCCGGTGCGGTGGTGGTTGCGGTGGCAGCTACCGCGCTCACATTCTTCATGACAGCTTCGGATGATCACAAGATCAACTCGGGCCCGTCGGTCACGCGCCGGCTGACGGCGGAGCAGTATCGCAACATCGTTCAGGATGTGTTCGGTGGCGATATCGATCTCGGCGGGCGTTTCGAGCCCGACATGCGTGTCGATGGTTTGCTTGCCGTCGGTGCAAGTCGGGTCAGCATCACTGCCGCGGGCATGGAGCAATACGATGCGATGGGGCGAGCGGTCGCCGCGCAAGTCGTCGACCAGAATCATCGTGACATGCTGGTCGCCTGCAAGCCGGCGTCACCCACAGTACCGGATGAGAAGTGCGCCGGTGAGTTTTTGAGCAAAGTGGGTCGCCTGCTGTATCGCCGGCCGCTCACGGACCAGCAGCTGAGCGCATACATGACTGCCGCGTCTGAAGCTACCCGCATCACGGGCGACTTCTATCAAGGCTTGGGATTGAGCCTGGCTGCGATGCTGTCCTCGCCAGCATTCCTGTTCGTGGAGCAGATCGTCGAGCCGGATCCGGAGCACAAGGGCGGGTTTCGACTCGACAGCTACTCGGTCGCCTCTCAGCTCAGCTTCTTTCTATGGAACTCCGCTCCCGATTCGATGCTGCTGTCGGCTGCCGCCGAGGGGGAGTTGCAGACCAAGCGCGGGTTGGAACGTCAGGTCAAACGGATGAAGGCGTCGCCGCGGTTGGAGGAGGGCGTGCGAGCTTTCTTCGTCGATCAGCTGCGCTTCGACGAGTTCGAAGTGCTGGCCAAGGATGCGGCGCTGTTCCCCAAGTTCAGTGCGCAAGCGGCGGCGGACGCGCGTGAGCAAACGATGAGGACGGTGCTCGATGTGGTGCTGACTCGCAACGCGGACTACCGCGAGATCTTTACGACTCGCAAGACCTTCCTCACGCCGGAGTTGGGCAGCATTTATCAAGTGCCCATCTTCAAGGACGGGCCCAACGGCTCGCCCGACGACTGGCAGCCTTACGAATTCGCAGCGGATGATCCGCGTGGCGGCATTCTCACTCAGGTGGCATTCACGGCATTGCATTCGCCGGCCGGCCGCGGCTCGCCGACGCTGCGGGGTAAGGCGGTGCGGGAAATCGCGCTGTGCCAGACAGTTCCGCCGCCGCCGGCAGATGTGAGTTTCAGCGAGTTCGAAGACAGCACGGCGCATGGTGCATCGACTGCGCGAGAACGGTTGGCGGCGCATGCGACCGTGCCGTCGTGTGCGGGCTGTCACAAGATCATCGATCCGATCGGATTTGCACTGGAGAACTTCGACGGTGCGGGTGAATTCCGCAGCGTCGAGAACGGCGCGTCCATCGACCCGAGCGGCGAGCTCGACGGCATCTCCTATGGCGATGCCGGCGGATTGGGGCAAGCCGTTTATAACAATCCAGCTGCCGTTGCCTGCGTGGTAGATCGCCTGTCCGCGCGTGCCCTCGGGCGCCTGCCCATCAAGGACGAGCGGACGTGGCTGAAGACGCTCAAGACGGATTTCGAGAAGAGCGGTCATCGTCTGCCGGCGCTGATGCAGGAGATTGCGCTGAGCGATGCCCTGTATCGCGTCGGTCCGCCCCCGGCGGATCCTGCAAAGAGATTGCCGCCGACCGAAGAGATCGTCACGACCGAGCTACTCAGTGGAGCGTCATCATGAGCAAACCGTTGAATCGCCGCACCGTGCTTCGAGGCATGCTCGGTGGCACCGCCGTTTCGGTCGCGCTGCCGTTTCTGGATTGTTTCCTGAATACCAACGGCACGGCGCTCGCCGCGACTGGCGGTGAGCTGCCCGTCGTGTTCGGGTCGTGGTTCCAGAATCTCGGCTTCAATCCGGGGCGCTGGAAGCCGGCGACCCTGGGGGCGAACTACCAGAACAACGCCGAGATGAAGGTGCTCGATCCGTTCCGGGAGCGCATCAATGTCATCAGCGGCACCAAATATTTCCTCGACGGGCGGCCGCTGGAAACGCATGTCAGCGGCGTACAGATCGCGACGATGGGATCGTTGCCGCTCGGCGTTGATTCTGATCCCAGCCTGGACACGACCATTGCGGACGTGATCGGCAACCGCACTCGCTTCAAGTCCATCGAGATCGCACTCAGCGGCGGTCGGCAGAGCTTGAGTCGTCGCAAGGGCGGTGCGATCAATCCTTCCGAGCCGTCGCCGGCGGCCCTGTACACACGCATCTTCGGACCCGAGTTCAACGATCCGAACAGTGCCGAGTTCACGCCCGATCCGCAGGTGATGGCGCGTCGAAGCGTGCTGTCCGCGATCAGCGAGGAGCGCAAAGGCGTGATGAGCCGGGTCGGTGCGGCCGATCGCGCTCGTCTCGACGAATACTTCACATCGCTGCGCCAGATCGAGCAACAGCTCGACATGGAACTGCAGAAGCCCGCGCCGATGGCCGCTTGCCGCATTCCGGACAAAATCGAGCAGGCGGATCCCGGGCGCAATGTCGCCGCCGTGGAACGAAACAACAAGCTGTTCGCCGGACTGCTGGCGCATGCCATCGCGTGCGGTCAGACGCGAGTGTTCAATATGAACTTCGGCACACAGGGGTTGCGTACGCCCGGCGGTGTGCGCGACTGGCATAGTTTGACGCACGAGGAGCCCATCGATCCGAAACTCGGTTACCAGAAGGACGTGACCTGGTTCATCGATTTTGCGACGCGCACGTTCGCCGAGTTCCTCACCACCTTGGATCGTTACAAGGAGGGCCCGGGCTCGGTGCTCGATCTGTCTCTTATACACATCTGACGCTGC
>NZ_LSRW01000094.1:0-17948 GCF_003104955.1 Steroidobacter cummioxidans
CTTGGTCGTGTCGAGCTCGCCGCCCAGCCGCGACCGGCGGAGGCTTTGTACAAGCGCTCGCGCACCGCACGATTTCTTCAGTTGCGCTTGCGCGAGCGCCGGCTTGGGCCGGTCGTGTTCAGCAGAGTCAACACGTACTTGCCTTCCTTGCCGCGCGACTTCGCTGCTTCGGCGGCCGTGGCGATCTGCGCATCGCTCAGGCCGTCCAGCTCCTGTTTCGTGTCGACCACGATCGCAGCGGCGTTGTCGCCCTTGAGCACGAGCTGGCGAAACTCGGTCGTCTTGGACGAGATCTTTTCGTTCAGCGCGCGCAACTCTTGCTTCTGCGCATCGGAGAGATTGGCGCCGGCGCGCACGAAATTCGTGTGATAACGCTCCAGCAAGCGCAGCGATTCGGGATCGAGCTGCAGCGACTGACGCTGGTCGTACAACTTCTTCACGCGCGCGAACAGTGCGGTGTCGAGATAGATGCCATCCGAGTGCGCCGACAGTTTCGGCGCCATTTCGGTCTGCGCCTTTTCGATGTCGGGATTGGTGTTCGACGAGCCGAGCGCATAGAAAATCGTGGTGGCCCGATTCAGCAGCTGCCCGGAGCGCTCCAGCGCGACGATGGTGTTCTCGAACGTGGGCTGCGCCTTGTTGTTGACGATGTCGGCGACTTCCTTGCGCTGCTCGGCCATGCCGGCGTCCATCGCAGGCACGAAGTGCTCGTTCTTGATCTTGTCGAGCGGCGGCCACTTCAAGGGCAGCGTGCTTTCGCGAGCGAAGGGATTGTCCGGCGACAGTGCGGTGGCGGCGATCGCGTTCATGGTCATCGTTCCGAGGGCCGCGGTTAACAGCGCGGCGGTGAGCTTGCTGGATGCTGGCATATCTGGTTTCGGTGTCCGGTGAGACAGCCAGGGTTACAAATGCGCACGCATTCATCAAGGAGGATGCGTCGAGCAGAGTGCCTGATTAGCGCATGTATACAAGCAGATCGCGCAATTTCAATGGGGCGCTGTTCAATGCGGGCTATTTCGCCGCCCGCGCGTTGGCGGAGGGGCTGGCGGGCAGGGGGCCCACCGTCACGATCAGCTCGCGGACCTCCTGGCGCGAAGTATCGGCATCTTTGCGCAGCGCCGGCTCGCGTGAGGCGAGGTCATCCTGAAGCATTTCCTCGATGAGTTGCGTCACGCCGGCGCCGTGCGTTGCTTGGGTGACGAAATCTGCTTTTTCCTGCACGGCCGGCAGGGCATTCGCAACGGCCACGGCGCATTCGCAGATACCGAGAAACGCGTGATCGTTTTCAGCATCGCCGATGCCCACCGCGTCGTGCACGGAAAGATTCAGCTCGCTGAGCGCGATTTTCAGGCCAGTGGCCTTATTCACGCCCGAAGGCAGGATCATCACGGCGCCCTTGTTGAATATCACCTGCAGCTCGAGACCGAGGTCGCGGATGACTTCGATTGCATCCGTCTCGTGAGGCTCGCGAGTCGCGACAATGGTTCGACCGACACTCAGCGGCGTGACGCGGCGTGCTTGCAATGCTGCTACGAACTGCGGCAGCGGCGGTTCGCACAAGGGTCTCTGTTCCTTGGTCGCGGGGTTGTAGAGCAGGGCGCCGTTTTCCGCGACTACCAGATCGAACAGATCCAGTCGCGGGAATACCGAGATGAGCTCGGCGAGCTCGCGACCCGTAACCATGATGAGCTTGCGACCTGACTCGCGCAGTCGCGCGAGCGCATCGATGGTGGGCTCGTCGACCACGCCATGGCGGGCGATCGTGCCGTCATAGTCAGTGCACAGCGCGAGATATCGCATGCCGGTGAACGCGGCGGGGGAATGCGCAGTTCCGCCCGCCGTGTGTAGATCAATTCATGGCAGCTGCGTTATTTCTTGAGATACGCCTTGGACTGCTGCGCGACCACGTCGATCAGGTTGCCCATGGCGACGTGAGCGTCGATCAAGTGCAGACCCCAATCTTTCATGACCTGGCCGTTGGCAACGACGTCGCCGGGGATTTCATCCGTACGTGGATCCGCCGGGTTGGCATTGGTTGTGATCGCGAGATACGAGCCGGCGTCGTTGCTCACGCACTCGCCCGTCAACAATCCTGGCAAACTCACGAACGGTGTTTCGACCTTCGCTCCGGTCACCCACGGCTTGGGCGGCGCAGACTCCGTGCTCACGCCATTGAACCCGCTCGACAGATACGCGTGCATCTGCGCCTTGCCGCCTTTCAGCGCCGCCGGATTGACGCATGCAGCGGTCATGCCTTCCGTTGGCACGCGACCGAAGCGTGAATTCGCCGGCGGCGGCACATCGCTGCGGAAGCTCACATACGAAATCACGCAACCAAGCTGCGCAGCCGAGCGGCACAGCGGCATGTGCTGGAACGAGCCGCCCACATCCTTGCCTTTCGGTACGGCGACGTTCGTTCCCAGCAGCAACGCCGAGAGGATCTTCGACTGAATCGGCTTGCCGTCGATTTCATTCTTGATCAGCTGCGTGAGCATGGCCGAACCTTGCGAGTGCCCGATGAGCACGACGCCGCGGCCCTGGTTGTCGTGCTGGAGATAGTAATTCCAGGCTGCGAGCACATCGTCATAACCGAGCTTGCGATCGGCCGGAAAACCGCCACCCCCCGCCATTGCCGCTCGCAGCGCTTTTAAGGTGACTTGCCGATAGAGCGGCGCATATAGCTTGCACTGCGACCCAAAACGAGCGAACTGCGCGCGCACGACGCTGTGCTCTTCAGGCCCAGCGTTCATGTCGCTATTCGGCGTGGGGTCGTTCGACACCGTCGGATACACGTAGAAGCAATCGATGGGCGCATTGGCGTTTGCTTTGAACGGCTCATTGCTGAGCTTGCCATCCGCCTTGACGACGGTGGTCGTCAGATCGACCGCGCACGAATCCTGGCGTCCAGGTCGGCACAGCCAGGTTTCGGGTTTGCTGTAATCGTTGGCAGCGGCCGGTGTGCTCTGCGGCGCGGACGATTGTGAGAGCGCTGAGGTGCCCAGTAACAACCCGCAGGCGACAATCGAAATCCGAATGATGCTGTTCGACATGATGATCCCCCTATGAACACTCAGCGAGTTTTTGACTTTGGACGAAACGCCAGCAGCACATTGCCCGGCGGCTGGCGGAAGCCGCCGTAGCCGGAAGCGACGAACAACATGCCACCGCCGGCGAACACCGAGTGCGAGTCGATGCCGCCTCCTTGTCCTTTCACGCCATTGAGCGTTGTGAAGTCGCGCAGCGTGTCGTATTGCCAGACGATGTCGCCGGTGGCGGCATCAAAAATATAGATACGCCCGTCGAGCGCGCCCGCGACGACGGATTTGTCGATCACCAGCGGCGCGGCTGACAAGCCATATTTCTCTCCGCACAAGTTGAAGCGCGCTTCACGGCCGTTGCTGCAATCCGCCGTGACTGGCTTGCGCCACAGCACCTTGCCCGTGTCGATGTCGAGAGCGTTCATGCCGGGTTGCGGCATGTAATCTTTGAATTCGGGGAAATGCGGGTCGTTGATGGGTGCGAACACGCGATGTTCGCTATCGATGGCAATGCCCCAGTGCACGCCGCCGAGTGCGCTGCCGTCGCCGAACGTTTGGCGCCACAGTAGCTTGCCGTTCTGCTCAGGATCGAGCGCCCAGACATCACCGGATTTCTGGCCCGCGAGCACGATGTCCCTGCCGTTTCGCCTCTTTGTGAGCACCGCGCCGGCGCCGAAGTCATAGTCCTTGAGCACGCTATCGGCGGGACTCGGGCAGTTCGGCCCGGACTGCGCTGGATCCGCACGGCACGCGAGATTCCAAACATCGTTGGCCAATGCCTGGAAAGTCCATTGCAAGTTGCCGCTGGCAAGATCGATGGCCAGCACCGCATCGCTGGTCGGCGTCGCGGGCAACGAAGTGTTCTGACCGGTGGTCGCATAGATCAGCCCGCGCTTGACGTCGATCGAAGGAGTCGACCAGATCGGCGCACCCGACGGGCCGCGCAGCTTCACACCGATCGAGTTGGTCTGGCCGGTGTACTGCGCTTCTTCCATCGTGTGCGCGACCCAGAGTTGTTTGCCGGTTGCGGCGTCGAGTGCGACGACCGCGCCGTGGCCGAGGCAGCACTCGAACTTCGGATTCGCACCGCTGCCGACGCCCGACGAAGAAACTGGCACGATGATGCGATCCTTATAGAGCACGGGTGCGCCAGTGATGTTGCCAGCCGCATCGTGACGGCCGTTTGCTTTCCAGATGAGCGTGCCGGTCTGCGCATCGACTACGTGCACTTGAGCTTGCTGGTCGGCGAGGATCAGCGCCTTGCGCGAGCCGATATCACCGAACGACACCGAGCTGCGCACGGGCACGCCGACGTCATAAACCCACTTCGCGCACGCCGTGTTGATATCCAGTGCGAGCAGCTTGCCGCTTTGCGCAGGCGCATAGAACATCGTCGAGCCGACGATTACTGGCGATGACCGCAGCGAGGTGGTCTTCGGGAAACCGATGGCCCATGCCAGCTCCAGCTCGGGGAGTTGTTTGCTGCTGAGCCCTGCCTGCTTGGCGCTCAGGCGCCGGCTGTTGTTGTGATCGACGCCGAACATCGTCAGCGCGGGGCTTGCTTTCAGGTTCACGCTGCGTTGCTTGGGGCCGCACATCATGGCGGCAGTCCAATTCGTTTCTTCTTCCGGTGCCGCGAGATATTCGATGAGCTGCGGCAGCTTGTCCTTGGGAACCAGCGAGCCTTGCTGTTGCATGACGCCCGTCGTGAGTGCGAGACGCAGCGACTGCGCGCTCATCAGCTGCAATGCTGACAAAGCGGGTGCGCGAGTTCCGGGAATGTTATGGCAGGCCGCGCAATACGTTTCATATACCTGGCGACCGGGAAGATTGGCGCGAGGATCAGGTGCTGGACCTGCGGCGGCCGCGGCGAGCTGATTGACGATAAGACCCAAAGCAAATGCCGTCGCGACGCGCGCGAAAGCCTTGCGACACAGTGAATGCTCGCTCATGAACCACGCTGGCATGTAAATCCCCCGCATGCTTGTTTACCGGATTCGACCGTCGCGCCGTAAAAAGAAAAGTCAAAGCGGGTCCCGCGCGATTGTCTCGTTGCGTTCCATCCATACACTGCTCGGGCGTTGCATGCGCACCGCGTTGGGGGTAGCTATGAAATATCGTCGGTCGGGTGCCCGTGTTCTGTTGGGCAGTATTCTGTCGGTGGTTTGTGTCGTCAGCGCGCCGGCGCTGCACGCTGCCGGTGCCAAGAAGTCTGCCGCAGGGTGGAAAGTGCCACGGACTGCGGATGGTAAACCGGATCTGCAGGGCAACTGGAGCAATGCGACGCTGACGCAGCTGGAGCGCGCGGTGGAGCAGGGCGATCGCAAAGTGCTGACCGCCGAAGAGGCAAGGAAGATCGAAGGCGCCGCGGCCGATCACGTCGAGGAAAACGCCAAGCCCACCGATCCCAAGCTGGGCATTCAGGATCTGCCGAAGGATTGCGGCTACGGCTTCAGCGGCACCAATTGCGGTTACAACAATTTCTGGGTGGATCGCGGCACGCAGGTGATCCGTATCTATGGCGAGCCGCGCAGCTCCATCATCACCGAGCCGGCAAATGGCCGCATTCCCGGTCTGACGCCCGCTGCAGGTAAAGAAGCGGCGGCGCGCATGGCCGCTTTCCGCAAAGGCGCGGGCCCGGTCGATGGTCCCGAGGTGCGTTCACTCGGTGAGCGTTGTCTCACTTCCTTCGGCTCGAGCGCCGGACCGCCGATGCTGCCGCTGATGTACAACAACACGTATTCGATCGTGCAGACACCGGACACGGTGATGATCCTGGTCGAGATGATTCACGACGCGCGCGTGGTGCGCATCGGCGCGAAACATGTGCCGGGCAATGTGAAGAAGTGGTACGGCGATTCCATCGGTCATTGGGAAGGCGACACGCTGGTGGTCGAAACGACCAACTTCCATCCCATGCAGACCTTCCGGGGCCTCGGCCCGGATCGCAAAGTCACCGAGCGCTTCACCCGTGTCTCGGCCGATCAGATCCTGTATCAGTTCAAGGTGGAAGATCCGGCGCTGACGCAGCCCTTCGCTGGCGAGTTGCCGATGAATGCGACGCCAGATCTGATGTACGAGTACGCCTGCCACGAGGGCAACTATGCGCTGCCGGGCATCCTGGCCGGTGCGCGTGAAGAGGAAAAGCTGTCCGGCGGCAAGTCGGTCAAGCAGAACGAGGCGGACAACGACAAGGGCGAGTAGGCGTCTGCAGAGCGCCTGGCTGGAAACTTGTCAAAGACTGGTGCCGGCGAGCGCAATCGACGGCAATTTGACAAGACTGGTCAGTTCATCGGGTCGCGGTCATCATTGGGGCGGAGTCTGCGTGGCAGACTCCGCCTCAATCGTTTCTGGCCCGGAGATCTCCCATGAATCGTCGTCAGGCTTTGCTTGGGCTCGTTGCCTTGCCCGCGGTGGCACAAATTGCTACGGCTGCTGCGGCTCCCGTTGTTGTCGTGAACAAAACGCCGACGTGCGGCTGCTGCGGTCTTTGGGTGAAGCATCTGCAGGCGGCTGGGTTCGCCGTGCAGGTGCATGACCTCGAGAATCTCGCGCCCATCAAGGAGCGCGTCGGTGTCCCATTTGGCATGGGCTCCTGTCACACCGCCGAGGTCGGCGGCTATTTCATCGAAGGCCACGTGCCGGCGGACGATATCAAGCGGCTGCTGCGTGAAAAGCCGGCGGCGAAGGGGTTGACGGTGCCGGGCATGCCGGCCGGATCGCCCGGGATGGAAGTGCCGTCGGGTCGCGTCGATCGTTATGACGTGCTGCTGGTCGACAAAGAGGGCAAGACCTCCGTGTTCGCGACTCACGGTGACAAGAACTAACCCATGAAATTCTATTCGTGGAACGTGAACGGCATTCGTGCCGTGGTGAAGAAGGGAACGTTTCAGGCGTTCATCAAAGAGCACAAGCCCGACATTCTGTGTCTGCAGGAAACCAAAGCCGAGCGCGGCCAGGCGGAGGTCGATCTCGCCGGCTATCACGAGTATTGGAATTCAGCGGTCAAGAAAGGCTACTCGGGCACCGCGATCTTCTCCAGGCAGGAGCCGCTCGATGTGATCAATGGCTTTCCCAAAGACTTCGCCAAGAAGTTCTCGTTCGCCGATGAGCTCAAGCGCGATGCGAACGAAGAAGGTCGGGTCATCACCGCCGAGTTCGACAAGTTCTACGTGGTCACGGTGTACACGCCGAATGCCAAGGACGATCTGAGCCGCTTGCCGTTGCGGCACAAACATTGGGATCCGGCGTTCCTGGCTTATTGCAAACAACTGGAAAAGAAAAAGCCGGTGCTGTTCTCGGGCGATCTGAACGTCGCACACACCGAGCTGGATCTGGCAAATCCCAAGCCGAATCGCGGCAAGAAAGGATTCACCGAGGAAGAGCGCGAGGGTTTTCAGAATTTCCTCGACGCGGGCTTCATCGATACCTTCCGCCTGTTCACGCAGGGCAATGGCCACTATTCGTGGTGGAGCAATTTCTCCAACGCCCGTGCGCGCAATGTGGGATGGAGAATCGATTACTGGCTGGTGTCGGAGAAGCTGCGCAAGCAGGTGAAGAAGGCCGAGATCCACGCGGACGTGATGGGCAGCGATCACTGTCCGGTGAGCGTCACCGTCAATATCGACAAGTAGACGGCATCTTTGGTGGCAGCAACCGCCGCGCGCTGTGTTCCGTGGAATTTGCCGCGGAGAATGCTGCGCGAGCGGCACCATTTGATTCAGTGTAAGTCCTGATTAGTCAGGTGTGCCGCAGGCGCTCAGAGCCCCGAAATCGGACTTCCCCAGAAACTTGTGAGCAGCTATGCTCGTCTGCGTCGAGCGGTAGTGATCCATTGTCGAAGTCGTCCTACTGGACGTTCAGAAAGAAGAACGCCGCAATATTGGCCGTATTGGGTAGGAAAGGACTGTGAAACGCACCCGCGCTAAGCCCGATCAGCAACTTAGCCTGGATCTCGTCTCGACTCGTTCCGGGGAGTCCAAGTCAAGGTCGAGCGGTGGCGGCGTGGTCTTGCTCAAGACGTTTGCCGAAAAAAAGCAAAACTCCGCCAAAGTGTCGGCGCTGCGGAAAGTCTTAGAACACGCCAAGTCCCTCTCTTGGTGAGATTGCAGCTCGCGTCGCTGCTGTTTCGTCACACTTGCTAGGACTTCCAGGTCTCAGATGACTCTCTCTGGGGGCGGATGCCTATGCCTGAGAATGCGGCCGCGACCGTTTCGGCGGTTCCGAAAACGAACAAATCTGGGTCGGTCACGCAGCTGAGTTTTGCTTCGCGTGAGTCCGCCGAAATAGTGGTGGGATTTAGCGGAGCGATCGGCTGCGGCATGACTTTCGCCGTAGCGTCCGCACGCCGGCTCCTAGAAGATTTCGGATACGAGGTGGTGCATCTAAAACTAAGCCGCTTCATTGAAGGAATGCTAGCCCGGAATCTGATCGCAGACTGGGATGCTGCGGTTGAATCCCGCAACCGCTACGAGCGGCTCCAGTTGGCTGGTAACAAATTGCGCAGCACACGATCCGCAGATTTTCTCGCTGAACTGGCAATTGCGGTCATTTCCAAAGATCGTGTTGAGCGTGAGGCAGCGCGTCAGAATGATAAGTCCGAGAATCTCGACCTGCTCGGCATTGTGCCCGGTCGCGTTGCGTACCTCATCGATCAACTCAAGCATCCTGAAGAGGTTTGGCTGCTACGTACGGTTTACGGCAATCTCTTTTATTTGGTTGGGGTGCTGGCCAGTGAGCGCCAGCGGACCGAGAACCTGCGCAAGAGCATGGCTGCGAGCGAAGTCAGTCCAACTATCGAACGAGATCGGCAGGATGAGGAAGAGCATGGGCAGCAGCTGGACAAGACGTTGCGACTTGCCGATTTCTTTCTCCGCAACAATCGTCACAACGACAAATCGATCGAGCGGCCCCTAAAGCGTTTTTTCAGTCTCGTCCATGGTGAGACCGCAAGGACTCCGACCAAGGACGAATATGCCATGTACGCGGCTTTCTCGGCGGGTTTGCGGTCGGCCTGCCTGTCCAGGCAGGTTGGAGCTGCGATTACCGATGGGCACGGCAATGTTTTGGCCACGGGGTGCAACGATGTGCCCAAAGCAAACGGAGGCTTGTATACCGAGGATGATGGTGACACCGACCATCGCTGCATCAACGTGCAGGGTGGCATCTGCTTCAACGACAAGCACAAAGACGAACTCGAAGGTGAGATTCGAGACGTCTTGATCTCGAAGGGTATGGGTTTGGCTGCAGCTCGAGATTTTGCTGCTGTTATACGGAAGCGGACGCGGTTGCGCGATCTGCTGGAGTTCTCCAGGTCGGTGCATGCAGAAATGGATGCGCTCATCACAGTGGCCAGAAAGGGAGGCCAGGGTGTCGTGGGAGGCAGCTTGTTTACCACTACCTTTCCTTGCCACAACTGCGCGCGCCACATCGTGGCTGCGGGCATCGCAAAGGTGCTCTATATCGAGCCCTATGAGAAAAGCCTTGCGCTCCAGTTGCACCAGGATGCCATCGCCTCAGACTCGGACGATGGCGACGGGCGCGTTCGATTCCTTCATTTCGAAGGTGTCGCTCCGCGCAAGTATCAAGAACTGTTCCTGGCGGTTGGGGAACGCAAATCGTCAGCTGGGGCGACTCGCACAAAGGCGCAGGAGACGCGGAAAAGCGCCATCCAATATCTGGATAGCTACCGGGATCTCGAATCGAAGGTCGTCCAGAGTTTGGTTACTCAGGGATTGACCGAGAATGTGATCGTGGAACTGACCAGCCCGGCCGTTATGCCGCAGTGATGAGTTTGGAAGGCGACCACCTGAACCGGGGCGGTGGTCGCCAGAAACCGAAAGGCTCCGCTGTTACTTCTCGACGAAAGCGCGCTCGATGACGTAGTCGCCGGGCGAGCCGATGTGATCGGAGATGTGGAAGCCGCGCGCATCGAGGATGGCGGACAGATCCTTCAGCATCGACGGGCTGCCGCAGATCATTGCGCGATCGTGTTCGGGGTTCAGCGGCGGCAGGCCGATCTGCTCGAACAGCTTGCCGCTCTCGATCAGGTCAGTCAGACGGCCGCGATTGCGATACGGCTCGCGGGTCACGGTCGGGAAGTAGATCAACTGGTTGGCGACCATCTCGCCGATGTGCTCATCCCGCGGCAGCACGTGAGTCAAATATTCCTCGTACGCCAGCTCGCTGGTGGCGCGCACGCTGTGCAGGAGCACGACCTTCTCGAACTTCTCGTACAGCGACGGATCTTTGACCAGACTCATGAACGGTGCCAGGCCGGTGCCCGAGCTCAGCAGATACACATGCTTGCCCGGCTTCAGGTCGTCGATCAGCAGCGAGCCGGTGGGCTTGCGGCTCACCAGCACTTCGTGACCCGGCAGAAGGTGCTGCAGGCGGGACGTGAGTGCGCCGTTCTGCACTTTGATGCTGAAGAACTCGAGGTGCTCTTCGTGATTGGCGCTCGCGATGCTGTAGGCGCGGGTCAGCGGGCGGCCGTCGACTTGCAGGCCCATCATGACGAACTGGCCGTTCTCGAAACGCAGGCCCGGATCGCGAGTCGTCGTGAAGCTGAACAACGTGTCGTTCCAGTGACGGACTTTCAGAACGCGCTCAGTGTTGAAAGCAGACATTTGGCTCCTCGATCTCTTCACGCTGACCAGAATGTGACCATCGCGGCACACACTGGCAGCCCCAGTCCCAGGCTGGCAGCCAACCGGGGGTAGTAAGTCAGCAGTAAAACGAAACTCACGGCACTTGCGGTGAGCATGCCGAACCACTCGACCGGCCAGCCCGCACGGCTGTAGCCATCAACAACGACGCGGTCAAAGCGATCCACCCAGCGGCGCGCAGGAGGTGCCTTTGTTAGGGCTTTGGCTCCCGCTGCAAGAGCTCGCGGGCATGGCGGCTCATGGATAAGCATAGCGCCGCCCAGCCCATGTACGTCAGCGCGAATGGGAATAAGGACATTACGCTCGCTCCGCTTCCGCAGGCAGTCCGCCGACCGCTAACGCCTGACGTTTCGCGGGTTTGCGCCCCGTCGGGGTGCGCGAAGCGTACCGAGCTGTCAGAACTGACAGGGCTGAGATGCCCAGCATTGTCAAATCGAAGTCCGCGTAGCCTCAGTTGCCCCGGTCGCGAGCGCCGTCAGCGCGTAGCCATCAAAGATGGCTGCAATGGCGCGCGAGGCTAAGAGCCACTCGATGATAATCGTTCTTATTTGGAATGCAATCAGGCGCGCGGCTTACGAGTAGGGTCCCGTGCGAGGCAATGCCTCCAGCGCTGCCAGGCACTCGGCACTTACTCTGCGGAAGTCGTCACTGACGCGAGTGTCGCCGGCGATCGTGCGCCAGTACTGCTCCGCCAAGCGTCGTGCCCGCGCGTAACACGCCATGGTGTCTGCAGTCGGAGGTGCCGGCTCGAACCTGCGGGCGATGATTTGGTTGTGCTCGGGAGCGAACAGCATCGGCAGCATGTCGTAGGAAGGAGTGAGGGCGAAGGTGCCGTCGTAAGTATCGAAGAAGGCAAGATTGCCGAAGTGGCGATCGGTATTGCCGATCAGCGCGCCGAAGGTCGCGAGTAGTCTCACGTGTTCGAGCGTGGCGGCATCGATCATCCGGTCGCTGAGCAGTCGGGTGGCTGCCGCGATCCAGTGATCCAGCTGGCCATAGTGATTCAGATCGATAGCGAACAGCGAGGTGACGCCGATGCGCCCGTCTCTGCCGATGCGGTCGAAGCGGTCGACGACGAGATACGTGTGATCGTCGAAGCAATGGATTTGCGAGCGGCAAGCGTCAATGCCGTCGCTCGACAGCACGACGTGCGCGATGTGCTCCGCCACGAGGAGATCCGACCAACGCTGGCCGATGGGATTGGTCAGGGGCGGAGAGAATTTGATCAGCGCATGCCGCGCGCCACGCGCGTCCTCGACGAAGGCGGCGAACTTCGGATGTTCGCCATGCGCTGAGGAGCCCGGTAGCCCGCCTTCAATGGCGACTCTGAGCAGCTTGGGAAATTCCAGGGCGCGATTTCGAATCGGCTGTCGTTGCGCGAGCGCGGCCAGGTAGGCAGTCAGGGCGGCGTCGCCCAGCACCAGATCGCTGAGCGGATCGCTGCCGTGCTGGGTGAGATACAGCAGGTAGTGATCGTCGGTCCAATCCGTGGTCCGTTGCGGCAGATTCAGCTCGGGATAGCGCCTCGGCACGCCGCGGCCGAGAAATCCGCCGGGGCGCTGGTCTTGCAGAAAATATGGCAGCCCACCGGTGAGCTCGGAGGGTTGGAAGTCTTCTGTGGACAGGGTGGCAAAGTAAAACTGGCCGGCTGCGAGAGCGAACAGCGTACCCATTGCATGAGGCGCCCCGGTCCGATCTATGCGGAACAGCGGCCACGCGGAACCGGCGCCTCTGATCTCCCGTCGCAAGGCATAGCGTGCGCCGCGCGTGCTGCCGATCTTGAGGACTCGCTCATCTTTGATCAGCGGATTGATCAGTCGCGAAAGGGTGGGCTGCGAGATCCCGAGCGCTTCCCCCAGCACGGAGCTGCTGGAAGCGCCGTCAGCCAGGATGGTCAACAAGCCCTCGGCGGTAGCCATGAGCCGAGTCTAGTGAATAGATTGATGAATAGATATTCGAATAAAAATTGACTATTTTTTCATAAATAAATCAAAGCATTAACTAGGCGTGGTATATCCGAGATGAATAGATTCATGCGTCCGGCCGCGGCTTGGAGCTGAGCGCGGCATCGCGGCTCAGGATGGTGACGCGCTGGCCATCCTGGAGGCGTTCGACGCCGCGGATCACGACGACATCCCCGGCGCTGACTGGGCCGTCGATGGTGACCAGGTCGCCGTCGGTGGTGAGCGAGGTGATGGCGACGCGCTCGGCGGTGTTATCGCGGCGAATGCGCATGAGGTAGTTGCCAGTCTGTCGAACCGCAATCGCGTCGCGAGGAACGACGAGCGCTTCGGTCGCCTCGCGCTCGGGCAGGCCAACCTCGAGCGCGGAGCCGACGTTGAATGCGCTGTCCGCGAGCAGCATGCGCAATTCGAACTGTCGCGAGCGTTCCTCGCCGACCGGCACGACCGTCCGCACCGTCGCGGGCATCTGTTTGTTCGCGACTTTGATCGGCAGCTCCATGCTCGGCTTCACCGAGCTCAGCAATGCCAGCGGCGCTTGCACGCGGGCTTCGACGTGAACCGTATCAACGAGCCGGGCGATCGACGCGCCAGTCGCAACGTATTCGCCGCGCTGGGCGAGGCGCTCCGTCACGACACCGGAGAACGGTGCCCGCACTTCGGTCTGCTCCAAATCGTGCTTGGCGGAACGATGACGAACTTCGGCTTGCTGTAGCTGTGCCGTGAGCATCGCCAGTTGCGACCTGACTTCGTCGAGCTGCGTCTGTGAGATGGAATTGTTCGCGAGCTGCTCGATTCGCTGCAGCTGCCGCTCCGACATCGCGCGCTGTGCTTCGATGCGCGTCATTTCCGTCTTCGCATCTTCGACTCGCAAACGCACAGCTTCATCTTCCAGCTTTGCCACACGCTCGCCGGCACGAATGCGCGTACCTACTTCGGCGACGTATTCCAACCGACCCGCAGCGCTGGTCGCGAGGCGGGCGTCGTTGCGACTGACGACACTGCCTGGAACCCAACGGCGCGGCGCGACCCGCGTGACCGACGCATGTGCGACCTCGACCATCACCACCGGCAGCTCAGGCTTCGTTTGCTGCGCGCTCGCACTCGCGGCGAACAGAATGAATAACAGTCCTTTCGTGGCTCGCATTAGTGCGCAGTCTCCGTTAACAAAGCGGCAGGGTCAGTCGCCGTCGCAGGCGCGCGGCGCTCGTAAACGAGTCGCATCAAGCTGGGCAGCAGCACGATCGAGAACACCATGCTGACGATCACGCCGGCGACATTCACGGCCGCGAGGCCGCGATAAATCGTGCTGGCAGGGCCGGGGTTCACGACCATGGGCAATGCGCCCAGCGCACCGGTCAGCGTGCTCGCGACCATCGCACGCAGACGCTGATTCAGTGACATGCGTAGCGCGTCTTCCAGGCTGTGACCGTGATTCATTGCGTCGCGGGTCAGATCGACCAGCAGAATGGCGTGATTGACGATGATGCCGATCATCATGATGAAGCCAATCATCGTGAGCAGGTCCAGCGGCTGGAACGCCACCACGCCGAGCATACGAATGCCGAGCACGCCGCCGGCCAGGGCGAGCGGCACGGTGAGCACGACCACCAGTGCGTCACGCAGCGAATGAAACATCGCCGCCATCAGCATGAACAACACCACCAGCGCGAGCAGGAAGTTGCCGCTCATGGTCCCAATGATGGTGTCGAGCCGGTCGGCGCTGCCGGCAAGGCGGATGTTTGCATCAGTGGGTAGATCGGCGCGCAGTCTGGGCACGATGTCGCTGTTGATCCTGGCCAGCATGTCTTCGAGCGACAGCGTCGGCGGCGGATCGACGGTGAGCGTCACGGTACGGTGATGATCGACTCGCCGGATCTGTTCCGAGACCAGCGTCGTCTTCAATGTGACCAGCTCGCCGAGCGGCACGATTTCACCGGAAGGCGTTATCAAGGGCGCTTGGGCGATATCTTCGGGTGTCTCGCCGAGGTTGGTGCGAAGGATCACGGGCAGGCGCGCCTGGCCATCGAAATATTCGCCGAGCCACGCGCCATCGCCGAGCGAGCGCACGACCGTGCCCAGGGCCGCGCGATCCCAACCGACTTCGGCGATGCGGCGATCGTTGGGCTCGGCGCGCAGTTCCAACACCTGCACATCCGTATTCGGAAACGACTGCACATTCGCACCCGGGAACGTTTCCTCCAGCAGGCGCCGGCCGGCCGCGGCAGTCGAGTTCAGCGCGGCGGTGTCGGTCGTTTGCAGATGGATCGCGACCGAGCGTGCTGAACCGCCGAAGCCGCCAAACAGGTCGCCTTCATTGACGAACACTCGGGTATCGGGAATGCCAACGACGATCTCTTCTCGCACGATGCGTTCCAACTCGCCGATACGCCTGTCATCGACCACGCGCGCACCGAGCGTGCCGCCGCCGGGCCACAGGATGATGTAGTAGTTCTTGAGTCGCGGCTCTTTCTCACCGCTCATGTACGGCTGCATGCGTTCCTGCAGCCGGGTGGCGATTTCGCGATCTACGGTCGTCGGGCTCATGCCGGGCGGGAAGCTGAAGAACGCGTCGATCGCGGCGCGCTTCACTGGCGGCAGATAGTCGAGCTTGGGCAGGAATGCCCACGACAGCAGCAATGGCGCCACCAGCAAGGCGAGCACCCACATCACTTGCTGGCGTCGCGTGCGCGTCCACTCGATGACTTTGTCCGTCAGCCCTGGCCAGCCTTCGCCGTATCCGGATTTTTGCGCCGGCCCGCCGAGCAAGCGGCCTGCAGCCGCCGGCACCACCGTGATCGCGACCAGAATTGAAAACGCCACGGCGATGGAGATGGTCAGCGCCAGGTCCGCAAAGATCTGGCCTTCGACATCCTTGAGAAACAGCACCGGCAGAAACACGGCGATCGTCGTGGTCGTCGATGCGAATAGCGCGGGCACGACCTGGCGAGTGCCGTCGTGCGCTGCCTGGTCGATGGGCATGCCGGTCTCGCGCAACCGAATGATGTTGCCCGAAACGACGATCGCGCCTTCCACGACCATACCAACCGCGAACGCCAGTCCGGCGAGCGAGATCACATTGATGCTGCGACCGGCCATATGCAGCGCGCAGAACGTAGCGAGCAAACAAATCGGAATCGTGGTCGCGATGATGACAGTGGCGCGGACGTTCCGCATGAACCACCACACGCACACCAGCGCTAGCAACGCGCCGACTACCAGATTCTCGATCAGCAAGTTGACGGCTCGCGTAATGAATACTGAAGCGTCAAACGACTGTTCGACTCCCAGCCCTCGCTCGCGCAACGGTCCCTCACGCAGCTCGTCGACGACGCGTTTCACTTCGTCCAGCGTGGCGAGCACGTTGGCTCCTGGCGCGCGCAGGATCTGCAGGCCGATGGCGGGATTGCCGTTCTGATGCGAGTAAAGGAGCTTGTCGGGCGGGCGGGTCTCGACCACGGCGACATCGGCGAGCCGCACCGGCTGGCCATTGCGCCACGCCAGCACCAGTTCGCCCAATTGATCCACTTCGTACCGGCCTGCGTAACGCAACGCGTATTGGCGTCGGCCCACATCGAGCTGCCCTGCGGAAACATTGTTGGCACTTGCGGCCAGTCGCGCGATATCGGGAATACCAACGCCGAGCGCGGCGGCGCGCGCCAGATCGACGGTAATGCGGATGTCGTTCGGCGAGCCGCCGTTCACCAACACGCCGCCGACGCCGGGAACGGATTCGATGCGCGGTCGCACGACGTCTTCGATGAAGCGACGATAGTTGTCGATCGGCCCCGGCGTGCCCGGCAACAGCTGCACGAAGAAGAATGTGAGGTTCTGATTGGTATCGCCGCCGAGGCCGCCCAACTGCACGATGGGCCGGTCGGCATCGCGCGGCAAGGGCGGCAAACGGCTCATGCGCCCGATTACATCGACCAGCGCCGCTTTCATGTCGGTGCCGATCGCAAACGTCAGCACGATGTCGGTGCCGCCGCTGTTGGCGTTGCCGGTAATTTCCTCCACGCCGGACAGGCCCTGCAGCACGCGCTCCTGCGGCTCGAGCAACTCCGCCTCGGCCTCTTCGGGCGAGGCGCCGCGCCAGTTGGTCGTGATACCGATGGTCGGTCGCTCGATGTCCGGAAACAGCTGCAACGGCAATTCGAGCAGGCTGAGCGTGCCGAACAGGGTGACGAGCAGCACCGTGACGCCAACAGCGATGGGGTTGCGGATGGCAGCGGCAATGACGCGCATCGCACGGGTCCCTTTCTTGAGAATTGTCAGGTGGGCATTGGACCGCACCCCGGCCTGCCGGTTGTGGCCATTGCGACCAGCCGAAATCAAATCACGATGGACCGAACCTCGTGATGCGGGGCGGCGGCGGACGGTTTAAGCTCTGCGGCGATTTTTGCGACTTTCGAAACCACGCCTTGAACGACTCGAGCGAACTACAAATCACGTCCGCTGAAAAGCGCCTGACGCTGGCGGCGCTAGCGGTCGTCGTCCTGCTCAGCGCCCTCGACCAGACCATCGTCGCCACAGCGATGCCTCGCATCATCGAGCAGCTGCAGGGCCTGTCGATGTATGCCTGGGTGACGACGGCATACATGCTGACGTCGACGGTCTCGGTGCCCCTTTATGGCAAGTTGAGCGACCAGTACGGCCGCAAGCCCATCCTGATCCTCGGCGTCGTGGTGTTCCTGGTCGGCTCGGCACTGTGCGGCTTGAGTGGCGAGTTCGGCAGTCTGCCGGTGCTGGGCGACGGCATGATGCAGTTGGTGGTGTTCCGTGCCCTGCAAGGACTGGGTGCCGGCGCTTTGATGACGGTGTCGTTCGCCGTCATGGCGGATATGTATCCACCGCGCGAGCGCGGCCGATTGTTCGGCGTGTTCGGCTCGGTATTCGGTCTGGCCACGGTGGTGGGGCCCTTCATCGGTGGCTTCTTCACCGACCATGGCACCGTGACATTGGGCGCTTATGAGATCGCGGGCTGGCGCTGGGTGTTCTATGTGAACCTGCCGCTCGGCGCGCTCGCGTTGTTCATGATCGTTCATCGCATGCCTGCCTTGCGGAAGGGAGGCGGCGGCAGCATCGACTATCTGGGCGCGGTGCTGATCGTGCTGACGGCGGCGACCTTGCTGCTCGGCCTGACTTTAGGCGGCACGCACTACGCATGGGACTCGCCGCACATCCTTGGCTTGTTTGCAGTGTCAGCGGTGTCGTTGGGCATTTTCATCTGGGTCGAAGGGCGCGCTCGCGAGCCCCTGTCTCTTATACACATCTGACGCTGC
>NZ_LSRW01000095.1:0-21903 GCF_003104955.1 Steroidobacter cummioxidans
TGCGTTGCGCCTCCAATCGCCTGCAGCAAGGCGCAAAGCGCAGCCCTTATGTCGATAAGGGCAAGCTTTGTAACGCAGCGGCAGGCGATTCGAGGCGCAACCCATTTAATGAATAAATATCCTTAGATGGGACGAGCTATTGCGGTTCAGGACGTCGTTGCTCCTCCCTTGTGTGCGGAGAGCACACGGCGGTCGTCGCGCCTAGCCCTGAACCGCAATAGCTCGTCGCAGCCCATCCAATGGGTGTTAACAGGCCCTAGTCAAAGCTTTCGGTGGTGTAGAGCCACACCTGCATGTCGGGTGGCCAGAAATCCGCTGGCCATCCGGCCTTCAGTTTCAAATGACGAATGAAGTCCCGAGGGCTGGGCAACTGCTCCCAGACCGCCGGCAAAAAAATGCTGCGCCTCGCGCCCGCCTGAAGAATCACGCCGTCGACCCCGGGGCGCAGTGCGTCCAGCAGTTCTGCCTCCGACCGCACCTCGCAGCGCTGGGGCTCGCTCAGTACCGAGATCTCGATGCCCGTGTCGTGCCATTCACCTGATGTCAGCGGCGGAAATCTCGGGTCGGCGAATGCCGAAGAATATGCGTTGTTCCAAACGTCTACATGTAAGGGCCGCGTGGCTTCGATAGTGCCGCAGCAGCCGCGCAGATCTTCGCCGACTCGTAAGGTGACAAATGACGCTCCAGGCCGAATCAGCGCCGTATGTAGCGGCGGACCGTCGTAGGGTGCGCGCTCGCCGGTTTGTAGCGATGCCTCTATCGACGTACGTGCCAACGACAGCAGCTCGGAGCGTTGCGCAGGACTCAGGCTCATCGAGCAGACTCGTGCAGCGCGAACGCCCCGTAACCCACGACCCTGGTGCGATCCCCGGCCGTGTCGCCAGAGTTGCAGCGGGCGATCTCCTCGATGCGCGCGCTACGCTGCCGGGCTAGAAACGTCAGTCCATTGATGCCGATGCAGCCGCAGGCCTGTTCGCCTGTGAGCGTGGCCTCATTTCGCAAAATCGCGGTGCTGGTCCCGGCGTCGACCGCACGAGCCTCGTCGTAGGGTAAGTAATGGCTGAGATCGGAGCTGACCAGTACCAATGTTTCTTCGTCGCCCCAAACGTCGGCGAGTGCAGCGGCCACGGCGGGCGGTGACGCGGATCCCAGGGCGACGGGCAATAGCGTGAAATCGTCGAACATCATTTGCAGGAATGGCAGCTGCACCTCCAGGCTGTGCTCGCTGGCGTGAGGCGCATCGGATTCGATGACCTGCTCATGCTCCAGCAGGCGCGTCTTGAGATCGCGATCTACTGGCACCATACCTAGCGGTGTCTGAAAGACCTCCGCCGCGGGCACCGCCATACCGCGCAAATAGACGCGATGGCTGGGGCCGATGAGCACGATGCGACGGATTTGCCTACGCAGCTGTACGACCTGCGAGTACGCGGCAGCCGCGATGACGCCGGAATAGATGTAGCCCGCATGCGGCACGATCAAAGCCTTCGGTATCGGACCTGCAGTCGTGGGCGCCTGTGATAAATACCCCGATACCACATCGCGCAGCTCGGTTGCGTTACCCGGATAAAACAGGCCGGCGACGGCGGGGGCTCTGACTTTCGTGCTCACCGCGTTTCCCCCTTGGCTCGAAGGGCGCATGATGATTGAACGCATCCGATGTATACGCCGGTCCCGACAGCGATGAAAGACACTCAAATTTGGCCCACGACACATTGGCACGCACTGGATGACGGACGGATCCAGTGCGACGTTTGCCCTCGCGAATGTCGCATGCACGAAGGGCAGCGCGGACTGTGTTTCGTTCGCGGCGTCGAGGCGGGCGCAGTGAAGCTCTACACCTACGGCCGCTCCAGCGGCTTCTGCGTCGATCCCATCGAGAAGAAGCCGCTGAATCATTTCCTGCCGGGCACCTCGGTGCTCTCCTTCGGCACCGCTGGGTGCAATCTGGCCTGCAAGTTCTGCCAGAACTGGGATATGAGCAAATCGCGCGAGATGGATACGCTGGCAGATCAGGCCACGCCTGAGATGCTGGCCCAGGCCGCACAAAGGCTGGGATGCTCCAGCGTCGCTTACACGTACAACGATCCGGTCGTGTTCATGGAGTACGCAATCGACGTCGCCGATGCGTGCCGCGAGGTGGGCGTGAAGAGCGTCGCCGTGACCGCTGGCTACATCAACGCCGCGCCACGCGTCGAGCTCTACAAACACATGGACGCGGCCAACGTCGATCTCAAAGGATTTACGGAGCGCTTCTATAAGAAGATCTGCGGCGCGGAGCTGGCTCCTGTGCTCGAGACGCTCGAATATCTGAAACGCGAGACGCGAGTGTGGTTCGAGATCACCACGCTGCTGATTCCCGACGAGAATGACTCGGATGCCGAGTTGGAGCAGATGACCCGTTGGATCATGGACAAGCTCGGCCCCGACGTGCCGTTGCATTTCACTGCATTCCATCCCGATTGGAAGATGTTGGACAAGGAACATACACCCGCCGCGACTTTGACGCGTGCAAGGAACATTGCACGCGCGAATGGGCTGCACTACGTCTACACCGGCAACGTGCACGACTCCATCGGCGCGAGCACGTACTGCGCAGGCTGCGGCGAGCGAGTCATCGAGCGCGACTGGTACGAGCTAGGTGAATGGCAGCTCGATGCTGTCGGCAAATGTTTGCACTGTGGCGCGCAGTTGCCTGGCGTGTTCGATGGGGCGGCAGGGAAGTGGGGCGCGAAGCGCATGCCGGTGCGGCTGGCCGCCCTGTCGCGCTGACCAAATAAAAGCCCGCCGGTGCTGCCACCGGCGGGCCCCTATACGTTCTGGGCGGTACTAGGTCGCTCTAGTCGTCCTTAAAACCGCCACTGTCCTGTCAACCAGAACGCATTCGCATCGTCCACCTCATCCAGATCGATCTTCTCGTACTCGAGCTTGGCGTGCAGATGATCGAAGAACGTCATGCCGACGCCGACGCCATACATCAGGTCCTCGCCGCTGTCTTTACGATTGAACTCCAGATCGTTGATGTCGCCGGAGATCTTCAGGTCGTAAATGTAGTAACCCAGCTTGGCCGACAGCTCCACCGGTCCGAGCGGCAACGTGCCGATGATGCTGGGTGCGAAGCCCGACAGCTCGGCGCGGAATCTGCCGTGATTGCCGGTACTGCTGCTGAAGTCATCCTGCGGCCGGCCAAAGTCGATATACGCTGCCTGCAGCGAAATATATGGATTCAGGCGCCAGCCGACGAAGGCCTGCCATGCGGTGTCGTCGTCATCCAAGCTTCTGAGGGTATCGCCCAGGTCGCCGGGATTGTCGATCTCGACATTGAACTGGCCGACGCCGCCGCCGACATAAAAACCTCGCTCGTTCTCCGGCGACTGCGCGTAAGCGGCGCCAGAGCCCAATGCCAGCAGCGTTGCCGCCATGATTGCGCGTTTCATACACTCTCCTGTGAGTAGTAAAAGGGCGAGCCGCTTGCCGGCCGGCTTGCAGCGTTCCGCTTTCGCAACTCGCGAGTGCACAACGTTTGTTTGCTGCGGTGGTTCCCTGATGCGTCGACGCTACTGGCCAAACACCCAGCGTATCAATTCTGCATGCACGGCTTCGCCCGAGCCGCCTTGCGCGCCTGGAGAATTGACAATGATCACCACAACGTAAGTTTTTCCAGAAGCGGCATTCACAAAGCCGGCGAGCGCACTGACGTTGTCGAGATGACCGGTCTTCAAACGAATGCGTCCTTGCATGCCGGGAGATTTGAAACGATTGCGCAAAGTTCCGTCCGTGGCGGACAGCGGTAGCGATGCTGCGAATTCCGGCATGAACGGGCTGTGCCATGCCATATCCAGCATCTCGCCCAGACCTCGCGCCGTCACTCGCTCGGCGCGCGACAAGCCAGAGCCGTTGTCGAGCACGAAGCCCGGCATCGTGATGCCACGAGTCGAGAGCCAGGAACGAACTGCGTTGCGGCCGCTTTCCACAGTCGCTGGCGGGCCGAACTTCTCCACGCCGAGCGTCAGCATCAGGTGGCGCGCCATGACGTTGTTGGAATATTTGTTGACCAGCCGGATGACTTCGGCCAGCGACAGCGAATCGTGCGAATAAAGTGGCTTGGCATTGGCCGGCAATGTTTCCATACGCAGCGCGCCGTCCATTGCGCCGCCCGACTGCGTCCACAATGTTCGGAACGTGCCGTATGCATAGTCGGGCGCCGTCATGATGGCGCGGCCAATCGAGAAGCTGCCGCACGACTTCGGCAACACTCCACCGACGACCACGGTGTTCGGTTTGTCGATGGGGTCAGGCGTGTTGAACGTGACACCCGAGGTGTAGCACTTGCCGTCGATCAGCCGCACCTGATTTTGCAGATCGAGGTTTGCCGGCAATGGATTGACCAGGATCGACGGTCGCGCGCGTTGCTCATTCGCGATCAGCGTGAAGCGCGAGGTCTGAAAGTTCACCATCAGCGCGTCTGGCAGCACGTTGTAGCTGCGGAACGGCTGTGAATCGAAGTCGGCGCGATTGCCTGCCGCGGGCGCGAAGTAGCTTTGATCGATCACGAAGTCGCCGTTGATCTTGGCGAGCCCCTGCTCGCGCAGGCCCTGCACGAACCGCCACCAGTGCTCGGAGGTCATGTATGGATCGCCGCCACCGACCACGAACAGATCGCCGTTCAGCACGCCATTGGCGAGCGGCCCGTTGCTATAGGCGCGCGTCTTCCAGGTATAGCTCGGGCCCAGCGTATCCAGTGCCACATAGGTGGTCAGCACTTTGATGACCGAGGCCGGGCTGCGGGGCTGGTTGTCGTTGATTCCGAGCACCACCTCGTTGGTGTTCGCATCGCGCACGTAGATGCTGACGTCCTTGGCCGGGATCCCGACGCGAGTCATGACACGCGAAACGGCGGGCGGCAGCTGCGAGTCCCGCGCCAGCGCGAGCGGGTGAAAGACAACGGCGACGAGCGCGACCAGCGCGACGAGGGGTTTGAGCATTCGAGGGGTCAGACCAGGCGACAGCGGCCGAATTTTAGCAGTGTGTCCGGCGTGCAGCGCTGCAAACTGGGTGCGATGTTCTTCTGTACGTGTACGCCGCATACTTCGGCTCCTGCGGCGGTGAACTCACGGGCTTGGAACGATGCGACGACTGTGGAATACCTTTCTCAAGGGCCTGGCGGCGGTGCTGCCGGTGGCGCTCACGGTCTATGTCGTGTTCTGGCTGGCGAAGACCGCCGAGTCGGTGCTGGGCGGCCCGTTGCAGGCCTTGCTGCCGGCGGATAGCTACTGGCCGGGGCTCGGGCTGCTGGCCGCTTTCGGGCTGATTCTCGTGGTCGGCGTGCTGGTCGACGCATACATCGTCCGGCGCCTGATCCGCTACGGCGAGTCCATCCTGGCGCGCATTCCCATCGTCAAGACCATCTTCGGCGCCTTCAAGGATTTCAGCCGCTTCCTGCCCGCCGGCGGCAAGGCGCGCGATTTGAAGCGCGTCGTGCTGTGGCGCTTTGGCACGGCCCAGCTGATCGGCTTCGTCACCGAGGAGCAGCTCAACCCGAAGTTGTTCGGGCCGGACAACCAGGATCTGGTCGCGGTGTACTTCCCCATGAGTTATCAGATCGGCGGGTACACCCTGTATCTGCACAAGGACGAGCTGCGCGAGACCGAGCTGTCGGTGGAGGAGGCGATGCGCCTGGTGCTCATCGGCGGCGTGACCAGCCAGACGACCGCAGGAACCGGATAGAGGCCGATCTACCTCATAGACAAGCTACCCGGATGCTCATCGGTCACATTCCAGTCCGCACCCCGTTCCCGTGGCAGGTGCTGCTCGACTATTACTCGCATCGTCTCACGCCTGGCTTTGAGTCCGTCTCAGGCGGGCGATATGAACGCGTCCTTGGTAAACGGACCATCGTCGTCGAGTACCAGGCCAGGCCATCGCGCCTGATCGTGAGCGCGAACGGGCGGGTCAATGCGGATGAAACATTGGCAGCGGCGACCCGGTTGTTCGACGTCGAGCACGATCACGATCTGATTCAAGAGCACCTGCAGCGTTCCAAGCCACTGAAGCAGAGGCTGGTCAATCTGCCGGGCATGCGGCCGCTGGGCGCGTGGTCGCCGTTCGAGCTTTGCATTCGAACCATCCTCGGTCAGCAAGTCACAGTCGCGGCCGCCGGCACGCTGATGCGTCGATTGGTGGAGCGGTGCGGCTCGATCACCCCGGAGTGTGTGGTCGCAGCGGATGTTTCCAACATGGGCATGCCCGGCAAGCGTGCGGCGGCGCTGCAGTCCTTTGCACAGGCCATCGTCGATGGGCGAGTGGATTTCTCGCAGCCGTGGGCGCAGGTGGACGCGGCATTACAAACGTTGCCGGGCTTCGGGCCCTGGACGCGTGCGTATCTGGCGATTCGTTTGGGCCGAGATCGGGATGCGTTCCCTGCGTCCGACATTGGCTTGATCCGTGCCGCAAACGTGGCGACCCCAGCGGAACTGCTCAAACTGGCCGAAGCGTGGCGCCCGCTACGCGCCTACGCGGCGATTTATCTGTGGGCGGTGGCACCCTGAATCGAGCGGCGAAATTACGGCAGCGGGCTGCGGTAAAAACACCCTGAATGGGCTCATCTCGAGCCTTGCGGCTGCCGTGTTTGTGATGCCGCTCTCGATCTGCCAAATCTCGGCCCCTGACTGCCAATTCTTGTCACCTGCGCACTGTCACATGAACTGTGGCGGGTTTAACAATTTCACACTCTGCAGGGCGCGTGGTGAATCGGACTGCTGTTACGATTTCGTCATTCACTCCCGTCACAGGAACGCAGCGACGGTCTGGTCGTGTCCGACGCCAATATTCGACAAATACGCGTGTTGCATCTCGTGAGCGCCGGCGGCGTCGCGAGCGCTTTGCAGCCGTCGCTATTCATGCCGCTGCTGACGCGTTTGCCGAGGCAGCGCGTGAAGGCGCAGGTCGCGTGCTTGTCGCCGGGCGCGGTGCCTTCGGCGGTGCTGCGTCAGAACGGCGTGCCCACGTTCGATCTGGCGCTGTCACGCAAACGTTTCTCGCCGAAAGCGTTCCAGGAGCTGGTGCAGGCCACGCGTCACTTCCGTCCGGATGTGATTCAGGCGTGGGGGCACACGGCACAAGTCGTTTCTACGCTGCTGCGTAAGCGCTGCGAATGGAAGCCACGACTGGTGTGGAGTGTTTCGGAGACGACACCGCTGGCGAAGAATGCCGGCTTCATCGATCGGCAAAAGCTCAAGTACGCCGCGAAGTTCTCCGCGCGCGCCGATCGTATCGTCTATGCGTCCGAGTCGGGCGCCTCTCAATATCGTCGCGTTGGCTTCCCCGATGGCGGTCATGAAACCATTCCGCCCGGCGTGGACGCCACGCGCTTCAAGCCGGATTTCGCTGCCCGACGCAAGCTGCGCGAGGAGCTGAGCCTGCCGGGTGAGGCCTTCGTCGTGGGCATGGTCGCGCCGTTCCAGACCGAATATGACCACGCGACTTTGATCAAGGCGATCGGCGAGCTGATCAAGACGAATCCAAACATTGCGCTGGTGCTGGCGGGGCACGGCGTGCAGAAGGGCAATGCACCGTTGATGGCGTTGGTTGGCGGCGGTTCGCTGTCCACTCGCGCGCACCTGCTGGGCGAATGGTCCGACATCAATGCTTTGTACAACGCCTGCGATGTCGTTTGCTCCAGTGCGGTGAACGATCTGTCGCGCATGAATGTCGTCATGGCGATGCTGTGTGGCGTGCCGGTCGTTGCTACGGGCATGGGTGCTCAAGGTGAGCTGATCGGCCAGCATGGCGTGGCGATCGAGCCGGGCAGTCCGACGGCCTTCGTCAAAGGCATCAATCGGGTCATGCAGCTGACGCCGGAAAAACGAACTCACCTGGCGCAGGGCGCGCGCAAGCATGCTTTGGCGAATTACGTGTACGTGCGCTCGCTGCAGAAATATCTGCAGCTCTACTACGATTTGATTGGCCGGCAGTCGCTGGTCACGAACGAGCTGCCGGCGCCGGACATCGATGCGTCGCTGACGGTGCCGCCGGCGTTGCCGACCCAGGCCGAGATGAGCGCCAGCAAGCGCAAGCCGATCACGGTGGTCGATCTGGCCGATCCGGATTCGCTGGAATCCAAGGTGACCGAGCGCGAGCCGGAAGAGCTGCCCAAATGGCGGCTCGAGCAGGAACAGGAGCGCAACAAGCGCGAAGCCGAGCTGGCGGCGAAGGTCGCGGCGAGCAAGTCGGTGGGCGATGTGCTGGAGGTCTTCGAGAGTCAGCAAGTGAAGGCGCTCGGCTCCGAGACGCCGATGACCGAGCGGGCGCGCGGTGTTGCTGACGATTCGGAAGAGCTGCTGTCGCCGGAGATGCTGGCAGCCGAAGCACCGCCGCCGCCACGTGTGTCCAGTGCTCCGTCAGGTGCGAAGAAGCCTGCCGCGCCGTCGACAGCCCAGACTGCGCCGCAGCCCGATGCAGCGAAACAGGCTGCTTTGAAAGCTGCGCGCATGGCCGCGCTGCAACCGATCGCGCCGGCGCCCAAGCCGAGTACTGCGAAGTCACAAGATGCGTCGCCTATGACCAGGCCGCCGGCGACCTCGCCCGTCACGCGACCGCCTGCGACGATTGCTGCTTCCTCCGCTGTCGAGTCATCGAAGCCGGTTGAATCGGCGCCACCTGCGACGATCGCTGCTACGGTTGTCGAGTCGTCGACGCCAGCTGAATCGGCGCCGCTCGCGGCCGCTACGCCCGCTGCGGAAAAAACTGATATCGGCCGCACACAGCCGCTGGAAACGTTGCCTGAAGGCACGATGGCTGGCCTGGCCGCGCTGAAGTGGCCAATGACCGCGGATCTCACGGCGACGACTGGCAAACAGAAGGTCGATATCGACAGCACTCAGCCTCTGGGTGCCTTGGCTCAGGACCTCGCCAACTCGGCGCTGGCCGGCAAGGACCTGGCCGACGTTTCCAAGCCGGACGTCTCCAAGCCGGATAGCTCATCCACTCAGTCGCTCGAATTGCCTGCCGATCTGCTACCGCAGCGGCACGTAGTCGAAGCTGTGAGCCCGCCAGCGTCGCAGCCGCCCGTGGCCGAGTCGCCACTGGCGACGGGCAGCCTGAACGAATTCGGCGAGCTGACGCTGCTGGCGACAGGTGAGTGGCAAGCGATGCAGCGCTCGGATACCAAAACCGAAACAAAGGCAGGCGCCGCGAAGGCTGAAGCGCCCAACCCCGCTGAGCTCAGCGATGCCGAGACTCTGTCGCTGATCTCGACGGCGGCGCCGGCTGCCGACGAGCTGGCGATCGAGCCCACAATTCAGCTCGCAGCGCTGCCCGACCCCGAAATCGAGCCAAAGCGCGCTGCGAACGGCGAGTAACGCTTACTTCGTCTTCAGCGACGCCGCGTCCTTCGCGAGCTGCTCGATCGTTGCCCAATCTCCCGCGCGGATCTTGTCCGTCGGTGCAACCCATGACCCGCCAACGCACGCCACATTCGGCAGCGCCAAGAAGTCAGGCGCTGTCGTGCGCGTGATGCCGCCAGTGGGGCAGAACACAACTTCCGGGAACGGCGCGCCGAGCGCTTTCAACATGCCGATGCCGCCGGCCTGTTGGGCAGGAAACAATTTGAACGTGTCATAGCCCCAGCCCAATCCCGCCAGCAGTTCCGTGGGGGTCATGATCCCCGGCAACATCGGGAACGAAGCCGCTCGCGCCGCTGCGGCCATCTCCGCCGTGAGTCCCGGGCTCACGCCAAACTGAGCGCCCGCATTCCCGGCGGTCACATAATCGCCAGGACGCGCCAGCGTCCCCACGCCAACAACCGCATCCGGCACAGACTTGCGCATCGCTTCGATGGCAGGCAGCGCCGCCGGCGTGCGCAATGTGACTTCCAGAACACGCAGACCGCCGGCGCACAGCGCGCGAGCGAGCGGTACGGCGTGGTCGATGTGCTCGATCGTGAGCACGGGAATGACAGGAGCAAGCGCGAGAATGGAGCGAATATTCATGAGAAGTGACTGATGACTAGTGACTAATGAGTGATCTCAGAGCCCGCCGTAAACGGAAGCAGCACCGGCTTCCGCGTCCCCTGCGGCGGCCCGGAACGTAGCAAACAATTCGCGGCCCATGCCGAAATTGTTGCGGCTCAAATCCGGTTTCGGCACCGCCCGACTGTGCAGCACCGCTTCGGACACCTTTACTTCGAGCACGCCGGTGTAGCTGTCCAGATGAATGATGTCGCCGTCCTGCACCTTCTCGAGCGGGCCGCCCGAGAGGCATTCCGGTGTCATGTGAATCGCAGCGGGCACCGCCCCCGACGCACCAGACATGCGGCCATCGGTCACGAGCGCGACTTTGAAGCCTTTGCTCTGCAAAGAGGTGAGCGTCGGTGTCAGCTGATGCAGCTCCGGCATGCCATTGGCGCGTGGGCCCTGATATCGAACGACGACGACGCAATCGCGCGCCAGTTCGCCGGCCTTGAATGCCTTGATGACATCTTCCTGGTCGTTGAACACGCGCGCCGGCGCTTCGACGACGCGATGTTGCGGCTGGACGGCGGAAGTCTTGATAACGCCGCGACCCAGATTGCCGCGCAATACCTTCAGTCCGCCATCGGCGCCGAACGGATCCGTCATTGGCCGCAGCACTTCGTGATCGCCGCTTTTATCGGGCGCGGGCCGCCACTGCAGGCCGTCGGGCGACAACCACGGTTCGCGCGTGTAAGCCTCCATGCCCTGGCCGACCACCGTGATCGTGTCCTGATGTAACAAGCCGGAGCGGATCAATTCGCGAATCAGGAAGCCGATGCCGCCAGCTGCGTGGAAGTGATTCACGTCCGCGGCGCCGTTCGGGTAGATGCGCGCCAGCAGCGGCACGATGTCCGACAGATCGCTGAAATCGTCCCAATTGATGGCGATACCCGCGGCATGCGCCATGGCGACCAGGTGCAATGTATGGTTGGTCGAGCCGCCGGTTGCGAGCAATCCGACGATGGCATTCACGATGGCGCGCTCATCGACCGTCTCGCTCAGCGGCAGATATTCATCACCCAGCGCAGTGATCTTCGCGGCACGCCGGGCTGCAGCGCTGGTGAGCGAATCGCGCAGTGGAGTGTTGGGAGTGACGAAGGCCGCACCCGGCAGATGCAGGCCCATCATTTCCATCATCACCTGATTGCTGTTGGCCGTGCCATAGAACGTACACGTGCCTTGCGAGTGATAACTCTGCGCTTCCGATTCCAGCAATGCGTCGCGACCGACTTTGCCTTCGGCGTACAGCTGACGAATGCGGGCCTTTTCTTTGTTCGGAATGCCCGACGTCATCGGTCCCGCCGGCACGAAGATCGTGGGCAGGTGGCCGAACGTGAGCGCGCCCATCAGCAGGCCCGGCACGATCTTGTCGCACACGCCGAGGCACAAAGTGGCATCGAACATATTGTGAGATAGCGCGATCGCGGTGCTCATCGCGATTACGTCGCGACTAAACAACGACAGCTCCATGCCCGGCTGGCCTTGCGTGACACCGTCACACATTGCGGGGACGCCGCCAGCGAACTGGGCCACCGCGCCGACTTCGCGCGCGGCCAGTTTGATCAGCTCCGGATAACGCTCCAGCGGTCGATGTGCCGACAGCATGTCGTTATAAGAAGAAACGATGGCAAGATTAGGCCAACGCGCGACGCGCAGCTTGTCCTTGTCCTGCGTGTCCATGGCCGCAAAGCCATGCGCCAGATTGGTACAGGACAAGCCCGCGCGAGTCGGTTTGTCTCTGTGTTGCGCTTCTCGCATGCGCTCGAGATAGGCACTTCGGGTGGGTTGGCTGCGCTCGCGAATCCTCTCGGTTACGGCGCGCACGCGTTCATGCAAGGGTGCGCTGGTTTTCATGTGTGCTTGGTTCTACCCGGCAACGGCTCGATCATTGTTGGCGATTCTAGCGCCTCGCGCGGCGCATCGCCTCGGGACTCACGCTATGATGAGCAGGAACTGTGGAATTGCAGACCGCTCGCTGAAACAAATGTCCACAAAATGTCTCGTCGTGCGTTTGCGGGCGTCATCCTGGGGCGCTAATTTAGCGGGCTGCGATCGAGGATTTCCTGCAAGGCGTCAGTATTCATGCAACCTCTCCCGACTTTCGATCTGATCCTGTTCGGCGGCACTGGCGATCTGGCCATGCGCAAGCTGCTCCCCGCTTTATATCGCCGCAAGGCGTCCGGGTATTTGTCGCCCAAGTCGCGCGTGCTCGGTGTGGCGCGTAGCGAGCTGTCGCGCGAGGAGTATCTCGCGATGGTCCAGAGCAGCTGCCAAACCCATCTGGGCAAGGAGTACGACGAACAGCGTTGGGCAGAATTTTCACAACATGTGGACTATCTGAAGGTCGATGCCTCGTCCCCCGAAGACTTTGCCGGCCTGAAGAGAAAGCTCGAGGGTTGTGACGAGCATACGCGCGCGTTCTTCCTGTCGACCGCGCCGGATCTGTTCGCACCGATTTGTGAAGGTCTCGCGACACATTCGCTGGCGACGCCGAACTCGCGCGTCGTGCTGGAAAAGCCGCTGGGTCATGACCGCGCCTCCTCGGCGCAGATCAACGAACGCGTCGGTCGTATCTTCACCGAGCAGCAGATCTTCCGTATCGACCACTATCTCGGTAAGGAAACTGTGCAGAACCTGCTGGCGCTGCGTTTCGGCAATACGCTGTTCGAGCCGCTGTGGCGTCGAGGTCGTGTGAAGCACGTGCAGATCACGGTTGCCGAAGAGCTCGGCGTCGAGCGTCGCGCGGGTTTCTACGATGAAACCGGCGCATTGCGCGACATGGTGCAAAACCATCTCCTGCAACTGCTGTGCATTATCGCGATGGAGCCGCCGGCGACGTCCGATCCGGATGCGATGCGCGATGAAAAACTGAAAGTGTTGCGCGCGTTGCGTCCGCTGCGTGGCCGCGATGTTCTGCATAAAACCGTGCGTGGCCAGTACAAGGCCGGCGCGTCCGGCGGCAAGCCGGTGGTCGGTTATCTGGACGAGAAGGACGTGCCGGAGAACAGCAAGACCGAAACGTTCGTGGCCTTGCGCGTCGACATCGATTCGTGGCGCTGGGTCGGCGTGCCGTTCTATCTGCGCACCGGCAAACGGCTGCAGGAAAAGCTGTCTGAAATCGTGGTGACGTTCGAGGATGTGCCGTTGTCCATCTACGAACGCCCGGACACGCCGCAGGCCTTGAACCGCCTGGTGATCCAGCTGCAGCCCGACGAGAGCATCGAGCTCACCGTGCTGGCGAAATTCCCCGGCGAGGTGATGCGCCTGCGGCCGGTCAACCTGAGCCTGGATTTCTCCGAGACCTTCAAGGCGCCGCGCCTGGATGCCTACGAGCGCCTGCTCACCGATGTGCTCAAGGGCAATCTGACGCTGTTCATGCGCCGTGACGAGCTGGATGCCGCCTGGCAGTGGGTCGATCCCATCCGCGAGGCTTGGGAACAATCGGATGAGGCGCCCAAGACCTATACCGCCGGCAGCTGGGGCCCGGCCGCGGCCAGCGCCCTGCTGGGCCGGGATGGCTTCGCCTGGCGCAACGAGCTCTAATAAGAGGTAGTCGCAGCCGCAATGAGATATCCATGAGCTGGGTGCACGAACACCGCTTCCCCGACTCGCTGGCCCTGGCGCACGCGTTGTCCGGTGAGCTCAAAGTCGATCTCGAGGAAGCCATTCAGGAGCGTGGCGCCGCAAGCCTGGTGGTCTCCGGCGGGCGCACGCCCGGCAAGCTGTTCGAGCAGCTGCGCAGCGAGGCGCTGGACTGGACCAAGGTGTGGGTCACGCTGGCCGACGAGCGCTGGGTAGAGACCACCAACCCAGCGAGCAACGAAAAACTGGTGCGGGAAACCCTGCTGACCGGCCCGGCCGCAGCGGCGCATTTCGTGGGATTGAAGAATCCGGCGCCGGCGCCCGAGGCGGGTGCCGATTGGGCCACTCGTGCGTTAACCCGAGTGCCGCATCCGTTCGACGTGGTGCTGCTGGGCATGGGCGAGGACGGCCATACCGCATCGCTGTTTCCCGGCTCGCTGGCGTTGGGCAAGGCATTGGACCGTGCGGCCCAGCCGGGCTGCGTCGCCATCAACTCGCTGACGGCGCCGCATGCGCGCCTGAGCTTGAATTTGTCGGCGCTGCTGGACTCGCGCCGTATCATTTTGCATATCGAGGGGGAGTCGAAGTGGCAGGTTTATCAGCGCGCGAAAGCGGCCGGGCCGGTGGCCGAGTTGCCAGTGCGCTCGGTGTTGCACCAGAAAGAAGTCCCCATGGACGTGTATTGGTCGCCGTGAAGGATCGCTGCGCATGAGCCGGGCAGGTATTCCTCCGCGCATGATCGCGGACATCGGCGGCACCAACGCGCGCTTCGCGTTGCTCGATGGTATGGATCGCCGCGACGAGGTCGTGCTGGCCTGCGCCGACTATCCCGATCTGGTCTCGGCCACCGAAGAATATTTGCGACGTATAGGTGCCAAGGGTTCCGGCCGGCCGCTCGAAGCGGCGATCGCGATCGCCGGCCCGGTTACTGGCGACATCATTCGCATGACCAATCATGTGTGGCAGTTCTCGGCCGCGCACACGCGACAGCAGCTGCAATTGCGCCGGCTGATCGTGCTGAATGATTTCACCGCGCTTGCCATGGCTGTGCGCCATCTGAAGGGCAGCGATATCGAGCAGATCGGTGGCGGCAAGCCGCAACCCAACGCACCCATCGCCGTCATCGGTCCGGGCACGGGCCTCGGCGTTTCGGGGTTGATTCCGAGCGGCGAGCATTGGATCCCGCTGCAAGGCGAGGGCGGTCACGTCACTTTGTCGGTGATGAACGAGCGTGAGCTCGCGGTGCTCGAACAACTGCAGCAGCGTTTCTCACATGTCTCGGCCGAGCGCGTGATTTCCGGGCCAGGACTGGTGACTCTGTACGATGCGTTGTGCGGCGTCGAAGGCGTCATTCCTGAAGTGCTGACGCCGCCTGAGATCACCAAGCGCGCACAGGAAGGAACATGTCGGCTGTGTTTCGAAACAGTCAGCATGTTCTGCGCTCTGCTCGGCACGATGGCGGGCAATCTGGTGCTCACGCTCGGTGCACTCGGCGGTGCTTACATCGGCGGTGGCATTGCGCCGGGATTGGGCCCGATGTTTACCAGCTCGCGCTTCCGCGATCGTTTCGAAGACAAAGGTCGCTTCACCGATTACGTGGCGCGTGTGCCGACGTATGTCATCCGTGCCGAGTTGCCCGCGCTGCTCGGCCTGGCCAGCGCCTTCACCGACCCCGGGCCGCGCCTCGAAGCCGATTGATCAGTGCTGACTGATCGCTGGCACACTCATTGCAACATTTGGGCATCGGAACATCGGTTCCTCCTAAACAACGCAAGTGAGCGTATCGTGCGTGTGCTCGTCATCGCTGAATCCGCCGATCGTGCGGAGATCCTGAAGTCGGGGGTGCAGCTCGCCGGTCATGAACTGACCGAGGTGTTGCCCCTGGATAGTGCCTTGTCGCCTGCGCTGGAACGAGGCAAGCCCGACGTGCTGCTGCTGGAAGCGCGCGCGCCTTCAGTGGATCTGCTGGATCGTTTGCTCGACGCCATGGGCTCGTCGGCCGTGCCATTCGCGGTGTTCGCCGGCGATGCCTCGACGCAGGTCATTGAAAATAGCGTGCGCGCAGGTGCCGCGGCCTATGTGGTCGACGGGCTCGAAGCGACGCGCGTGCCGGCGATTCTGCAAGTCGCGCTGGCGCGTTTCGATTACATCGCCGGTCTGCGCAGCGAGCTGGGCCTGGCCCAGCAGAAGCTGGCTGAACGCAAATTCGTGGAGCGCGCCAAAGGCCTGCTGATGAAGGCGCGCAATCTGAGCGAAGACGAGGCGTATCACACGCTCCGGCGCATGGCCATGGAGCGCAACCGACGCATGGGAGATGTGGCCAAGTCGGTGATCGAGATGGCCGAGCTGTTGAACTGAATCGATCCGATTGGTGCAGATCGTGCGAGGTCTGCACCAGAACGGTCCCACGTTACAGCTTCACCAGGCTGCTGACTTCCAGCAGCCGATGGCTCGGCACGCCAAAATGGATGGCGGCGAGCTGGCTGTTGCGGCCCATGAAAGCGAACAGTCGTTTGCGCCACAACGGCATGCCCGAGCCCGCGCTGAAGATCGGGTTCTCCCGGCCAACCACATACACCGTCGAATCCGGCTCGTACGGCACGCCTTTCTCTTCGGCGCCGCGTAGTGCCGCGACCACGTTCGGCGTTTCCATGAAGCCATAGCGCGCAATGATCCGGCACAGTCCATCGCCGATCTCTTGGATTTCGATGCGCTCTTCGGGCTGCACGAACGGCATTTCCGGCCGCACGAACGTGAGCAGCACGTTGCGCTTGTGCAGGACCCGGTTGAACTTCAGGTTGTTCAACAGTGCGCGCGGCATGCCGCCGGCTTCGGCTGCGAGATAGACCGCCGTGCCTTCGACCCGCGTCGGCGGATCTTTCTCCACCATCGCGAGGAAATCGCGCACTGGCATCTGCTGCCGGGCAATCAGCCACGCCAGCGTGCGCCGACCTTCCTGCCAGGTGCTCATCAAAATATAAATGCCGACGGCCACAGCCACGGGCAGCCAGCCGCCGTGAGCGAACTTGAGCAGGTTGGAGCAGAAGAATGACAGCTCGACGATCAGGATCAGCGACAGCAGCGAGATGATGCTGCGGTTATGCGGCTCCATGCGCACCCGGAGCAACATCATCACCAGGATGGTGTCGATCAGCATCGTGCTCGAAATAGCGATGCCGTAGGCGCCGGCCAGCGCGCTCGAGGAACGGAAGCTCAGGATCAACGTCAGCGTGCCGGCGAACAACAGCCAGTTCACTGACGGCACATATACCTGGCCGATCTCCTCTTCCGACGAGTGCGTGATGCGCAGCCGCGGCAGGTAACCCAGGTTCAAGGCCTGACGCGTGACCGAGAACACGCCCGAGATCACGGCCTGCGAAGCGATCACGGTGGCGCAGGTCGCCAGCACGATCAGGAACGGCAGCAGCCAGCTCGGCGCCAGCAGATAAAACGGATTCTCGATGGCGCTCGGATCGGAGATCAGCAGCGCGCCCTGGCCGAAATAATTCAGCACCAGGGCCGGCCACACCAGCATGAACCAACCTTTGCGGATCGGCGCGCGGCCGAAGTGGCCCATGTCGGCATACAGGGCTTCGCCGCCGGTCACGGCCAGAAACACCGCGGACAGGGTGACGAACGCCATGACGCCGTTGTCGATGAAGAAATGCACGGCGTACATGGGATTGATGGCGAAGATCACATGGGGCGCTTGCATGATGTGACTTGCGCCCAGCACTGCGAGCGTCAGAAACCAGATCAGCGTGATGGGACCGAACATCCGCCCCATGGCCCCGGTGCCATGACGTTGCAGCAGGAACAACGCGGTCAGGATCAACACGGCGCCGGGCAGGACGAAGCGCTCGAGTTTTGGGGTCGCGACCGTCAGGCCTTCCATCGCGCTCAACACCGAGATGGCGGGCGTGACGATACCGTCGCCGAAGAACAGCGCGGCACCAAACAAACCGACGGCGCTCACCGGCGCCCAGACTTTCCAATTGGTGCTTGCGGTTGAAACCAGAGTGCTGAGCGCCAGTACACCGCCTTCGCCGCGGTTGTCGGCCCGCATCACGATGCCGATATATTTGAGCGAGATGATCAGCACCAGCGACCAGAGGATCAACGACAGCAGGCCGAGAATGTTCGCTTCATTCACGGCGATGCCGTGCGAGGGGTTGAAAACATTCGCGCAGGGCGTACAGCGGGCTGGTGCCGATATCGCCGAAAGACCACGCCAAAGCGCGGTCAGGACCAAGTTTTTTGCGTTTCCCCCGCCGTTTACGGTCGCCGTTGGCGGAGTCGGATGAGCGGATGGCCCATGATGATGTTGTTGTTACACGCTAGGCGCGGCAGCTGCCAAAGGGCGCGGGATTTTCTTAGTGGATTTTCCGACCGGCTTTGGAGCAGCCGGGTTGTCACAGGGGAGGGGCGGTCAGTCGGCCAGGCGGGCCAGCCAGGGAGCGACCAGCATGCCGAAGGCTGCGCCCACCACGGCGGTGATGCCGAGGCGGAGGTAGTCGATAGAGCGGCCGCCCAGCTCGGCGGCGCCTTGGGCCACCAGATTGCTGGTGATGCCGGAGCTGTCCAGCCAGCTCACCAGCGCCATGGCGAGCACGATGCCGCCGATGACGCCCGGGATGACAAAGGCCAGTGTGCGGCGCCAGTTGCGCCTCAACGACTGCATCTGTTGCTGCCATTCCTGTTCGAGCCGGCGGCGCGCCTCCAGCCGCTTGCCCTCATCGATGGCGTCGATCTGCGCGAACAGGTTCTGGTCAAAAGCGGCGTCGAGCTGCAGTTGCGGAGCAGCTTCGATCAGCGCCTCGTCCAGCTCCTCGAATTCGGGCAGGTTGCGCTGACACAGCCCGCAGCCGGTCAGATGGGCCTCGAACGCCGCGCTATCCGCGTCGTTCAGCTCGCCATCCAGCCAGTCCTGGAGGGCGTCGTCCCACTGTGAATGCTCATTAGGCTGCGTCATAGCTTCAGGCCGCGTTGGCAGCCTCCGCCTCTTTGGTCAGCTCGATTAGGCGCTTACGGGCGCGATGAAGCAAGGCTTTGACCGTGCCCAAGGGTAGCCCGAGGCTGGTAGCGGTCTGTTCGTAGGATTTGTCCTCCATATAGAACAGCACCACGGCCTGGCGATACCGCTCGGGCAGCTGGTCGAGCAGTTGCCCGACGCTCACGGTCGCCGAGTCGTCCGCCTCGGGGGCGGCCAGGGCAGCGACGGCCGGGTTGTAGCCGTCCTCATCGTCGTTCTGGTCGATGGAAACCGTCGGTCGGCGCTTGCGGATCTCGGACAGGGCGCCGTTCTTGGCGATCGCATAGATCCAGGTCGACAGCTGCGACTGCCCGGCGAAGCCCGGCAGCGCCTTCCAGACGCGCAGCAGCACGTCCTGGGTGCAGTCCTCAGCTTGGGCGCGATCGCGTAACATACTGAATATGAGGCGGAAAACCTTATCCCGGTAACGTGGCAACAAGAGCGCGAATGCCTCGCGGTATTGCTTGGCCTGCAGCCGCTCGTGAATGTCGGCGTCTGCCTGGAAAGCTGACGAGGACGGCATTGGCTGTTGGGACGTATGGGTTGGGGGAAAGGTTGCAGTGGGCTCACTTTAACAATGTGAGCGATTTATTAGTCCTAACACCGCCGCCGTCGACCGGTTACAACCCGTTGTTGACCGGCTCGTGAATAATCGGTGACGACCGGTGCAACCTTGCAGGGGGGCGGCCGCGTCCCAACCCCACGTTCAGACAAGTTCGGTAGTCCGAGGCAGACAACATGCTCAGCGATCTAGTCCCCCTGGTAGCCATCATTTTCGGCACGGGCATACCGCTGTCCATTCCCATCATCTGGATCTGCCTGAACTACCGGAAGCGCCGCCGCCTGATGGAGCTCAGTCATGCCGAGCGCATGGCGGCCATCGAGCGGGGTATGGAAGTGCCGCCGCTGCCGCTGGAGCTCATCGACGGCCGCAGCACTCGCCGGCGCAGCTCGTTGCTGCCGGGATTGGTGTGGTTCTTCATCGGCCTCGCCATGGTCGCCGGCTCGCTCAGCAGCGGCGAGGAATTGCCAGTGGTGTTCGGTCTGGTGCCGCTCGGCATCGGTCTGGCTTATCTCATCTATCACGCGGTCGAAGGCCGCCATGTCGAAGCGCGCCAGCAGGAACAGGAAGCGCGCGAGCGCGCCGAGCGCAACGGCCGATATTCGCAAGGCCCTGCAACCCTGTAACCAATACCTGCATCCAACTGGCGGTTCGTTCGCACTAGTCCATCGTCCTGACAAGCTCGTCGCAATGAGTGCGCCGGTCCCGCCGGCGTTCAAGGAGTCGCTCATGCTCACGATTCGCAATCTGTCGAAGTCCTACGGCAGCGTGGCTGCGTTACGCAATGTTTCTTTGCAGATTCCCGCCGGCATGTTCGGCCTGCTCGGCCCCAATGGGGCCGGCAAGTCGTCGCTGATGCGGACCATTGCGACCTTGCAGGATCCCGACTCCGGCAGCATCAGCTTCGACGGCATCGATGTGCTCGCCAACAAGATGGCGATCCGGCGCACGCTCGGTTATCTGCCGCAGGACTTCGGTGTCTATCCGAAAGTCAGCGCGCTCGGGCTGCTCGATCATCTCGCCGTGCTGAAGGGTTATTTGAATCGCGGCGAGCGCGCCGGTGTGGTCGAGGCGCTGTTGCGTCAGGTGAATCTCTGGGAAGTGCGCAAGCGCAAGCTCGGCACGTTCTCCGGCGGCATGCGGCAGCGCTTCGGTATCGCACAGGCGCTGCTCGGCAATCCAAAGCTGGTGATCGTCGACGAGCCCACCGCCGGCCTGGATCCTGAAGAGCGCAATCGTTTCCTGAACCTGCTGGCCGATATCGGCGGTCAGGTGGTCGTGATTCTTTCAACGCATATCGTTGAAGACGTGACCGATCTGTGTCCGCGTATGGCAATGATTTGCCGCGGCGAAGTGTTGATGAGCGGCGAGCCGCGCGAGGCCATCGCAGCGATGCGCGATCGAGTCTGGAGCAAGCTGGTCAGCAAGGCGACGCTGCCGGACTATCAAGCGCGTTACACCGTGCTGTCGACGCGCTTGATCGCCGGCGAGCCATTGATTCATGTGTATAGCGAGTCGCGCCCCGAAGAGGGTTTTGCGGCCGTCGATCCGGACCTGGAGGATGTTTATTTCCAGCGACTGCGCCAGCACGGCGCGGCGCCGGTCAATCTTGCGGCCGCTTGAACCAGGAGTCGCGTATGTTCCGCGAATTCTTCCGCTTCGAGCTGAGTTATCAGCTGCGCTCGCCGTTGCCCTGGGTCGTCGGGCTGGTGTTCGCGCTGCTGGCATTCGCCGCCACCACGAGCGAAATCATCACCATCGGCGAGGGCATCGGCAATGCCCATCGCAACGCGCCGTATGTCATCCTGACGTTCCTCAATGTGTTTTCGACGCTCGGCATGTTCGTTGCCGTCGCGTTGATCGCGCAGCCGCTGCTGCGTGACTTCGAGCTGGGCACCGAAGAGCTGTTCTTCAGCAAGCCGCTGAACAAGGCGACTTATCTGTGGGGCCGGTTCGCGGCTGGCTCGCTCATGGCGCTGATCGTCATGACAATCACGGCACTGGGCATGATGCTTGGCGCGTTCATGCCCTGGATCGATCCACAACGACTCGGGCCATTCACGCTGGCGCCGTACCTGTGGGGTTTCGGCGTCATCGTCATTCCGAATCTGCTGTTCACGGGCGCGCTGCTGGCTCTGCTCGCTGTGACGACGCGGCGGTTGCTCCTGGTGTTCATTGGCATCGTGGCGTTCCTGGTGCTGTTCTTGATCGCCGGCGCGCTCACCAAGGACATTCAATATCAGACGATCTCCGCGCTGATCGATCCGCTCGGCGGCGACTCGATCTCTCAGGTCATGCGCTACTGGTCGGTGGCCGAGCGCAACACGCAGCTGCCGGAGCTGAGTGGTCTGGTGTTGTTCAATCGGTTGATCTGGGCCGGTGTGGCAGGGGGCATGCTGCTGGCGACCCAGTTGCTGTTCAAACCGCAGCGGCAGCGGGCGAAGAAGCATTGGTGGCAGCGCTCGCGCAAGAGTGAGGATGTGGTTGCCTCCGTGCCAAGCACTGCTGTGCGACCTGTGGGGAAACTTTTCGCCGCGCCGCGCTCGTTCGATGCCTCGACTGCATTCGGGCAGTTCGTGCATCTGGTGTGGTTCGATACGAAGTCGGTGCTGCGGAGTATTCCGTTCCTGGTGCTGCTGGCGTTCGGCATGATCAACTATCTCGGCAGCTCGCTGGCGATGGATAACACGTTCGGCACGCCCATCCATCCGGTCACG
>NZ_LSRW01000096.1:0-97490 GCF_003104955.1 Steroidobacter cummioxidans
GGCTCGGAGATGTGTATAAGAGACAGGTTCAGATAGGTCTTGTGCTGGAGGACAGGAAACTCGTTACGCAACGCTGCGAAATCGACCGACATGCCACACTCACTTCAGAGGAAGAATCAGGGACGAAGAGCATTATATGCATTTGCATATGTCTGCGTGCAACACACGCTGGCGTGGGCGCCGCGCGGGCAGTTCACATCACTGCAAAGTCACTGCCGCCGCCGGACGCTGGAACACCACCTTGCCGCCGACCATGGTCGCCAGCACTTCGATGTCCTTGATCTGCGCTTCGGGAACCGACAGATAGTCCTTCGACAGCACCACCAGGTCGGCGAGCTTGCCGGGCTCCAGCGAGCCTTTCGCGTCCTCTTCCATCGTGATGTAGGCGTTGTTGATCGTCATCATGCGCAGCGCCTCCGGGCGAGTGACACGCTGCTTCGGTCCCATTACGCCCCACAGACGAGTATCGCGCGTGACGAAGAAATACATCATCCAGAACGGATCGGCCGGCAACAACGACCAGTCGCTGCCGCCGCCGACGAGCAAGCCTGCATCCAGCCAGTCGCGCACGGCCGTGGAGCCGGCGGCGCGTTGCTCGCCCCAGAAGTTGATCATGTCCTGGCCCGCCATGTAGCCATGGAACTGTGTGGACACCACCAGGCCCAGATCTTTGATGCGCCGATACTGATCGGGCCGCGTGTACAGCAAGTGCTCCACGGTCCAGCGCTTGCGCGCCAGCGGCTGCTCGCGGTTGGCTTTCTCATAAGCATCGAGCACCAGATCCAACGCCTTGTCACCGGCCGTGTGGATGGTGGCGCGCCAGTTCAGTCGATTCATCAGGGCGATGGCCTGATCGAACTTCTCCGTCGGGATCCGCTGCAAGCCAAAATATTCTTCGGCCTTTTCGTGACCGGGCGCGATGGCGTAGTGCTCGCTCATCAGCGCGCCTTCGAAACCGCCATCGATGCCGAACTCGCCGATGCCATCCAGGCGCAGCATGTGATCGCCGAAGCCGGTGCTGACGCCCCAGGTTTGCAACTGGGTCGTGAGCTGTTCGATCGAGAGTGAAGGATCCAGGCTGTAGTTCATGCTGACGCGCAGAGTCATCTCGCCGCTGTCGTGCAGCTGCTGGAATACGCGCATGTCAGCGGGGCTGATGCCCGGCTCGCGCACGCCGGTGAGACCGGCGGCATTCATCTTGCGTTGGCCTTCCTTGAGCGCCGCCAGTTTTTCCTCTGGCGTGGCGCGTCCTCGCGGCCAACGATCGGCGAGATGGGCTGCGTTCTCCATCAAGCGTCCGGTTGGTTCGCCCGTGCGTGGATCTTTTTCGATCACACCGCCTTCCGGCGACGGCGTGTCGCGGGTGATGCCCGCCTGCTTCATCGCATACGAGTTGAGATACACCGAGTGTCCGCCCTGCACCACCACGGGATGATTGGGTGACACCGGATCGAGATCGGCCGCGACGGGCGGCCGATTCTCCTTGAACTGCGCCGGCAACCAGCCAGAGGTGGTGTACACGAGCTCGCCCGGCGGCGTGCGCGCCACTTTGTCGGCGATCTTTTGTTTGACCTCTTCGATGGACTGCGCCAACGCAATGTCGACGCCCAGATAGGCGTCGACCGATTTGGCGAGGAAATGATGATGCCCGTCGATCATGCCGGGCACGACCGTGTGCCCTTTCAAATCGACGATGCGTGCGTTCGGGCCTGCCAACGCCAGCATCTGCCGATCGCTGCCCACGGCCAGGATGCGATCGCCACGGATGGCGATGGCCTCGCGGACGGTGAACTTCTCATCCACCGTCACGATCTTGCCGTTGCGAAGAATGATGTCGGCGCCGATTTCCGCTGGTGCGGCGGCGTGTGCCGCCGCACCGAGCATCATCAGCAGCGACGCCGCTCCACCAATCCCGAGAGCTGCGATCTGCATGCGTCATCCCCCAAGCGTGCGTCAGAACTGATAGCCGAAGCCGACGCCGATCGTGCGCGGCCGCAGCGGAATCACTTCCAGCGGACGACGTACGTCGATGGACGAAGTGACGATGGCCTGCTCGTCGAAGATGTTGTTGGCGAACACCTCGAACTTGTACTGCTCGCGACCGAGCGACATGCGCAAGTTGACCAGCGAGTAGTCGCCTTGCTCGGTGTAGACCGGACGCGTGGCGTTGAAGTCGGAGTAGGAATCGCCGACGTACTGATAGTCCATGCGCGCATTGCCTTCCCAGGTGCCCAGGTCGAAGCGGTAGTCCGCAAACACACTTGCCGTCAGCTCAGGCACGTTGGGCACGCGGTCGCCGTCGAAGCCGATGAGCTGCGCCCGAACGCCCTGCGCATTCGGCGGACCGTACGGACCGTCTTCCGACAGTTCCGCCTTCAGTACGGTCAGGTTGGTGCCAAGGGTCAGGTCGATATCGAACGGAATGGTCTGCAAGCCCAGCTCCACGCCGCGGATGGCCGCTTGGCCTGCGTTACCGATCATGAGTGCCTGGGAGCCGGGAATGTTCGCCGACACGCGCACCTGCATGTCCTCCCAATCCATGTAGTACGCGGCCACATCCATTTGCAGAGCGCCGTTCAAGAACGCGCTCTTCGCGCCAATCTCATAGCTCTTGACGCTATCCGAGGTGTACGCCGGCAGTACCGTGCCGGTGGCGTAGTCGGGCTCGTTGTTGCCACCGTTGCGGAAGCCTTCGGCATAGTTGAAGTACACCATGGCGCCGCCATCGAAGCTGTATTTGAGATTGTATTTGAAGGTGGTGTCCGACTCCTTGGAGCTGGTGTACACCGGATCCTGAGGCACCGGACGAGTGCGCGCCTCGAGGTTCTGGCCGCGTTCGTCGACCTCGAACTCGAAACTGCGCACGCCCACGGTAGCGACCAGCGCATCGGTGAACGAGTAGCTCAATTCACCGAACACCGCGCGCTGTTCGATCGTGTTGTTCACGACGCGGTTGGAGTTGTAGTGCTCGCGGCCGATCAGGCGCTCGCCGTACTCGTTCACGTCGGTGATGCGCGAGCGGAAATCGTTTTCTTCCTTCTGCCAGAACAGACCGGCGACGATCTGGAACGGGCTGTTCCAGTCGGAGGCGTAGCGCAGCTCGCTGACCTCGATACTACGGTTCTGCGGCTGGTCCGCTGAGGCGCGGTACTGAATCAAGGTCGGGTTGCTTTCCGGATCGAAGCAGGTGTCGGTGGTGCCGCCATTGATCGTGCACAGGATGCGCGCGCCGGGGAAGCGATAGTAAATATCGCGCTCCATCTTGGAGACGCTCCAGGTCACACTGCCGCTGGCCATCTCCCAGTTGAGCGCGACGTTGTACGCGTTCAACTGCTCTTCCCAGCTCGACTCGGTGTTGTTGCGCTGCTGGTATTCGCCGAAGATCGGCTGATAGTAGGCCGCGCCTCTGGCTGAGGTGTTCTGGTTGAGCCACATGGCATCGAGCGTCACATCGTCGGTGATCTGCCAACGCAGAGCCGCGCGTCCGCCGTTCACTCGCTGATTGTTGACACCTTCGAGTCCCAGCATGCGGTCGTCGATGAAGCCAGCCAGCGAGCTTTGGTAACCGACCACGCGCACGCCGACTTTGCCCTCGATCAGCGGCACGTTCAGCATGGCGTCGTAATCGTAGTTCGGGTCATTGGCGTGAGCGGTGTAGCTCGCGTTGGCGTGCACCGCGCCGGAGGTCTGCGTCAGCTCGGGCTTGTTGGTGATCATGCGGATGGTGCCGCTCATGGAGCTGGCGCCGTACAGCGAGCCCTGCGGGCCCTTCAGCACTTCGATGCGCTCCATGTCGATCAGGCGAATATCCGGCTGGCGACCGCCGCCGTCCTGCCGATTGTTGCCGGTGATGATCAGATCGTCGAAGTACAGGCCGGTAGTCGCGGCGCCGGTGGACTGCATGCCGCGCAACACGATCTTCTTGTCGCCCGGGCCCTGATCCTCGAAGGACAGGCCGGAAATGTTGCGAGCATAGTCGCCAAACTGCGTGATGCCCTGTGCTTGCAACTGCGCGGACGTGATCGCCTGGAGCGCGATGGGCGTCTCGAGCACGGAGGACTCGCCGCGCTTGGAGGCCGTCACCATCACCTCTTGCAGCACCGCCTCCTCCGCGCCGTGTGCCACATTGGCTACTGCCGCCATCGCCAGGCAGGCCACACCTGCCCCGCTTCTAGAAAACGCTCGCATCTTCAGCTCTCCCGAACTTCTCATGGGTGCTCCCCCGACTCAACGATTTTTCATGCTGTAATATATTCCTTTGTATATGAATACGAAATACACTGCTCGCGCAAGTGAAATCTGCAACGATCCGGCCAAAGGAGATTTCCGTGACTCAAATCGACCGTAGAGCCTTGTTATGCCTCACCGGCGGAGCCGCTCTGCTCGGTACCGCGTGGAGCGCGGGCGCGGCCCAGAACGGTGCCGCCGCAGGTGCCGATGCTCCATACCCGGGCATTTCTTCGGAACTGGTGCACACTTGTGCGGCGTTGGTGAACGCTCCCGCGCGCGCCGCTTTCGATTTCCTCGCCGATCCGCAGGCGCTGGGGCGCTGGTCGCTCGGTGCGCTAAATGTCAAACCCACGCAACAAGCTGGCGTCTACACCGGCTTTTCCATGTTCAACGGCTCGCAGGCGTGGCTCGCAATCGATGCGAAACCTGAGCTGCTGTTGATCGACTACCGCGTCGGGACGCCGGACAATCTGGTGCCGCGAATCTTTGCACGCGTCGTGCCGGGTACCGTGGTGGGGCTCCGGGAGGATCAGTGCTATGTCTCGCTCACCGCGTGGCGCACGGCGTCGATGACGGCCGAGCGTTGGCATCAGCTGCGCGCCAGTCACGAGGCCGAGATCCTGCTGATCGATGCGCAAATCGAAACCCTGCAGCGCAAGCGTTGAGACAGCAACTTGGCGATGACAATGCTCACGGCCGATAAATTCCCGGCGCAGGAGTTGCGCGCGCACTTTCCGTCGCTGGCTCGAGCTGGCAATTTCGTATTCTTCGACAACGCCGCCGGCGCACAGTTGCCGCGTCAGGCGCTCGATGCCGTACAGGGTCATCTGCTCGACCGCAACGCTCAGCGCGGCGGTCGCTTTCGCCAGAGCATTGCCGTCGATGAGGCCGTCGATGCGGGGCGTGCAACCATTGCCACGTTCGTCAATGCGCGCCGCCCGGAAGAGATCGCGCTGGGCATGAACGCGACCTCGTTCATCCGAACCGTCAGTCTGGCCATCGGACAATCCCTGAGCGAGCGCGATGAGATTGTCGTGACCGATCTGGATCACGAAGCAAACATCGGCACGTGGCTGGCGCTGGCGCCATTCGGGGCGAAGTTTGTTTGGTGGCGGGTGCGCGAGGACGGCGATCTGCACCTGGAAGATCTGCTGCCACTACTCTCCGCTCGCACGCGACTGGTCGCGGTCACCCTCGCCTCCAATGCGATCGGAACGATTGTCGACGTGCGCGCCGTCGCCGATGCCGCGCATGCCGCCGGCGCGGAGATTTTTGTGGACGCAGTCCACTTCGGCCCGCACGGACCCATCGATGTGCAGGCGTTCGACTGCGATTATCTCGTTTGTTCCGGCTACAAGATCTTCGCCCCGCACATGGGCTTTCTGTGGGGGCGCTATGAAGCGCTGCAGGCCCTGCCGACGTTTCGCGAGGATTTCATTCCGGATCGACCGCCCTTCAAAATCGAAGCGGGTACCTTCGTGTACGAGAACGTCGTCGGCATGTCTGCCGCTATCGACTATCTCGCGAGCGTTGGCGATCTCCTGGCGGGCAATGACGGCCAGCGCCGGGATTTGTTCAGCCGGGTGCGCTTTGCGATGCAGGGCATTCGCACCTATGAGCAGCGCTTATCAGATGAGCTTCTGCTCACGCTGAAGGATTGTGGAGCGATCATTTATGGCATCACGGATCGCACCCAACTCGAACGGCGCGTGCCTACTGTCAGCTTCACGCTTCCGGGTATTGCGCCGGCTGCCGTTAGCGAACATGCCGCCCTTGCAGATATCGGGATCCGCGACGGACACCTCTACACTCCGCGTCTGATGCAGGCGCTTGGACTGGATGTAGCGAGCGGCGCGGTGCGCGTCTCGCTCGTCCACTACAACACGGTGGAAGAAATCCATCGTCTGGGGAATGTGCTCAGTGCGCTCAAGCGCCGCCCGCAGGCGGCGCCGACCGCTAGCGCCTGAGCGTCAATCGTCATGCGAGATATTGTGTTCAACTTTCCTGAGGATCTCGGCGAGCAACGCCATTTCCTTGGGACTCACGTCCTGGAATGCCAGCGATTGATGTCGCAGCGCGGACGGCACGATCTCGTCGAACGCTTCCAGACCGGCGGCCGTAATGGAGATCTCGGTCACTCGCGAATCCAGCTCAGACAGCCGACGCTGCACATGCCCGATGCGCTCCAGTTGCGCCACTACGCGACTGGCGGTGGGTTGCTCCAGCAGCGTCGCCTCCACGATCTGCGTGATGCTCATCGCCCCGTAGGCTCGCAGCACACTCAATACTCGCCACTGCGACGTGTTGATGCGCATCGTCTTCAGGCGCTTGAGCAAGCGGGCGTTGAGCTTATTGGTGACTCGATACATGTGGTACGGCAGGAAGGTGTCGAGCCAATGATCCGCTGCGATAGGCGCGCCCCCTTTGGTTCCGCGCGACTGCTTGGCGGCACGTTTCGGCGAGGACTGCGTCCGGGCTGTGCCCGTCGCCGGCTTCTTCCTGAAAGTCGTCTGCATGCTCTGGCCCCTGCGGCATTCGTTGATTGGCCGCGCCATTCTACGGTAGCGCCACACGCAGCGACCAGAGCGGACGCGCCAGGATGGCGAATTAAATTCGCTTGTATATGAACTTCTCTATTACTGTGTATTCGCGGCAGGAGTGTTCCCTTGGCACGTGACGTCTGGAGCTCGACTTTCGGATTTCTCTATGCCGCAGCCGCGGCGGCGATCGGTCTGGGCACGCTGTGGCGATTTCCCTATGTCGCTGGCGCCAACGGCGGCGGACTGTTCGTTCTTTTGTATATCTTCTTCGTGTTCCTGTTATGCGTGCCGCTGATGATCGCGGAGATGTCGATCGGTCGGCGCGGGCCATGCCAAGCGCCGTCAAAAGCGGTCGAACTCGCTAGTGGAAGCACGAGCGCGCCTTGGGGCGGCTGGAAAAAAATGGTCGGCTGGCTCAAGTGTGCTCATCCCCTTTCCTCGGCTTGAAGTTAATTAACAAGCGTGGTCGCAAGGCTGGGCGCTGGACTACGCGCGGCTCGCACTGGTGGAAGGCTTTGCCGACCTCGACGCCGAGCGCTCGCTGGCGACGTTCAGCGAACTGATGTCTTCGCCGTGGCGCGCAGGACTGGTCCAATGGTTGTTTCTTGCCTGCACGGTCGGAGTCGTCGCGAGCGGTGTGCAGAAGGGCATCGAGCGCGTTTCGCGCATCAAGATCATCGCGCTGGCGGTGATCCTGATCGGCCTGGTCATCTACAACGCCTCGGCGCTCGGGCTCGGCAGCAGCTTGAGGTTCCTGTTCGTTCCTGATTTCGCCACCTTCAAGGCCGAAAGCGTGCTGACTGCGCTGGGCCAGGCGCTGTTCTCCACCGCCATCGGCGTCGGCGTGATGATTACTTACAGTGCCTATATGCCTCGCAGCGCCTCGCTGCCAAGAATGGCGCTATTCATCTGTGGTTCGGTGGTCGTGACCGCCATGTTCGCCGGGCTTGCGATCTTCCCGGCGGTGTTCGCCTATGGTCTGACTCCTGCGGAAGGACCCAATCTGATTTTCGTCACGCTGCCGGTCGCGTTCGGCCAGATGCCGGGCGGAGGATTGATCGGCATCGTGTTCTTCGCCTTCATATCGCTCGCAGCGTTCACCACCGCGGTCGGCATGCTCGAACCGGTGACCGCGTGGGTGATGCAACGGACCAATTGGTCGCGCACCAAGGCCGCAGTGCTCACCGGCATTGCAGTCTGGGCCATCGGCCTGCCCTCCCTGCTCTCATTCAGCGTCTTGCAGGACTTCCATCCGCTGTCAGCGGTGCCGGGCTTCGTCAGCAGAAACTTTTTCGACGTGCTGGACTTCGTCATCGCCAATCTGCTGTTGCCGCTGAATGCTTTGCTGATCGCGCTGCTAATCGGCTGGGCCGTGCGTCGCACGACCACCGAAGAGCACGTGGTTGCCCGAGCGCCCGTCATCGCCGTCTGGCGTTTCGCGGTGCGCATCATCTCGCCGCTTGCCATCGTGGTGCTGTTCCTCAGCCTGTGGCGTTGAGGCTCGATCAAGGATTCTGCTCGATATGACTTTTGTTGCTGACTCGCGCACGCCGTCTGCCGACGGCTCCGCCTATTTCCTGTACCACTCCATTGGCATGTTTGCGAACAAGCAGCAGCTGATCGAGGCGGGTCTGAAAAACTATGCTCGCTTCTGGAGCACGCCCGATGACACGCAATGGCCGCGCGCGCTGGAGATTCGCCAGCAGTTCATCGAACGGTGGTGTGCGCTTATCAATGCGCCGCCCGGCTCGCTCACGACTGCGGACAACGTCACCGCCGCGTTGTACAGCTTGATGGGCGCGCTGCCCCGGCAATTCATCGAGGGTCGCCGGGTGCTGGTCGCTGCCGACTGCTTTCCAAGCCTGCATTTCCTGTTGGCGGGATTGGCGGATCGCCTCGGGTTCACGCTCGATACCGTGCCGCTACGTCCCGGCGAGAACTGGGTCCGCGATGAAGACTTCATCGAGCGCTGGGGTCATGACGTCGGCGTCGCGTTGCTGACGCAGGCTACGTCTACTGCCTCTTATCGATGTGGGCTGGATGCGCTGGTGGCACACGGCCACAACGTGGGCAGCCTGGTCGGCGTCGATGTCACACAAGGCATCGGACTGTTGCCCTATGACGCTCAGGCGCCGAAGGTCGACTTCACCGTGTCCACCACTTTGAAATGGCTCGGCGGCACGTCGGGCGCCGGCATCCTGCATGTCCGTCCGGAGCTGCTCAGTGAATGCCGCCCCGAACTGCGCGGCTGGTTCAGTCAGGAGAATCCATTCTCCTGGGATCTCAACGCATTTTCCTATGCCTCGGATGCCAGGCGTTTCGATCATGGCACGCCATCGATCATCGCCTTCGCCGGCAGCTTGCCCGCATTGGAATGGCACGCGCAGCAGGATCATGCCGCGCTGCTGACACATAACCGGCAGCTGTCCAGCGAGCTCATCGCGGTGGCGGACCGGCTGGGACTGGACCTGCTATGCCCTCGTGATCCTGCCCAGCGCGGCGGTAGTGTCATGCTCAAGGTGACGGACGCGCTCAACCCGAGCACTCTGATCGGCGAGCTCCGCGCGGCCCAGGTCTATGCGGATTGCCGAGGCACCACGTTGCGACTGTCTCCGGGCAGTCTCACAACGATGGATGGCGTGCGGCGTCTGGAAGAAGTGTTGCGTCAGCAGCTGGCGAAGTAAGCGCAGATTTTTCGATCCGGGTGTTCGATTTCGAACACCCATGCTCGCGCCAGTGCTCCGGTTGGGCGCTAAGCGCTTGATCTTCGTTTGATTTCATCATCCGTGACTGCGCTATAGACTGTTGCGCCTGTTGAGGGGATAAAACAGGGCCTGTCCGTGTGGCGAAACTATCTGAGCGCGGCGTTACGCAATCTGTCGCGCAATCGGCTTTACGCGGCTCTGAACATCGTCGGCCTGGCGATCGGGCTGGCGGCTGGAATCTTCGCTGGCCTCTACGTGCGCGAGGAGTTGAGCTACGAGCGATCCATCCCCGGCCACGAGAATATCTATCGCGTCTCGATGACGCGGCAGACGCCCGGCACGGCCGCTGCGCCTTTCAGCACGGCCTATCATCGGGTCGCGGAATGGCTCGAGAGCGATTTTCCCGAAATCCAGGCGATCGGTCGGTTCTGGACGGTCCGCAAAGCCGTGCGCAATGGGGAAATCGAAGCCCAGCAGCCAGTCGCTTTTGCCGATCCCGATTTCTTTCGTGTGTTCGCACTGCCGACGATCGCCGGTGAACTCTCCACCGCGTTGAGCACACCCGATAGCATCGTGCTGACCCGTCAGGCTGCTCGCAAATATTTTGGCGAAGACGCGCCGATCGGCAAGACGCTGGAATTGGACCGCAAAGAAGTCATGCGCGTCACTGCGGTGATAGAGGATCTGCCCTCCAACACGCATCTGAATTTCACCGCCATCGCATCCAATACGCGGCTGCTGCAAGAGCTGTCGCCGCTGCCGGAATTCAATGTCCGCAAGTTCGAGGCGCATACCTACTTCCGCCTGAATCCTGCGACTCCGATCCAGTCTTTGCACGAGCGCATGGCGAGCCTGGTCGATCGTCATCAGAAATTTCCGCCCGGCATCCAGCTGCAGGTGGATGTGCTGCCCATCGCGGACATACACCTGAAATCCCAAGCGCAGTTTCCACTCAAGCCGCCTGGCGATCTCAAGACGGTTTATGCGATTGCAGCCATCGGCGTTCTCATCATCGTGATTGCCGGCATCAATTTTGTGAATCTGATGACGTCCCGCGCCTCGCAGCGTGCGGTCGAGGTGGGTGTACGCAAAGTCGCGGGCACGAGCAGGCGCGATCTGATGCTGCAGTTCATCGGTGAGTCGCTGATCTACGTGACGCTTGCGATGCTGGTCGCAATCGCCGCGGTCGAGTTGCTGATGCCCCACTTCAACGCCCTCTTGGACCACAGCCCGAGTGACGCCAGTGCAGCGGCAATCCGCTTCGAGTATTGGCGAGATCCGATGCTCGCGCTCACCCTGCTCGCTGCCCTGCTCTCGATCGGTCTTGCGGCGGGCTTTTATCCGGCGATGGTGATGTCGGCCTTTCGCCCCATCAATACCGTCAAGGCGAACACGATCAGGGGCGGCGGATCTTTCAAGGTGCGTCAGCTGCTGGTCGTGCTGCAGTTCGGCGTGCTGGTGCTACTCATCCTGGCGACTGCAGTCATTCATCGCCAGACGCAATTTGCTTTGCATGAAGGCCTGCGCATCGATCGCGATCAAGTAGTGCTGGTCTCCTTCAGAGATCCGAAAACGCGGCAGGGATTTCAGGAGGCCTTGCGAGAAGTCGCAGGCATCGAGGCAGTGACCAGCTCGCATACGGCGCCGACCAATCTTGGAACGATTCAGCTCAACGCCGAGCTGTCAGGCGGCGCGCAAGCGGCGCTGCAGTCCACGGCGGTCGACTTCAACTTTCATGAGTTCTATGGCCTGCGTCCGCTGGCCGGTCGACTATTCTCACGCGAGCGCGGCACCGACGCCGTGCCGGCCAATGTGCAAGAGGCTGCGCAATTGGCGTTGATCGTCAATGAGGCCGCAGTGCGCGCGCTCGGGGTTGCGACGCCTGAAGCGGCGGTTGGACAGACGCTGAAAATCAAGGAATGGTCACCGAATCTGCAGTATCAGATCGTCGGCGTCATCCCCGATTTTCCGGTCGACTCCATGCGCGTTGCCGTTCAGCCCACGGTGTACTTCGTGGATCAGAGCCGGCTCATCCTGATCAGCGCACGACTGGGCGGTCACGCCATCCCGGAAACGCTCGCGCGGATCAATCAGCTGTGGCAACGCATCGGCGAGCCGCGGCCCATCGAGAGCCAATTTCTGGATGACTACTATGAGTCTCTATACACCGGCGTAAGGCAGCAAGCGCGACTGTTCAACAGCTTCACGGTCATCGCGCTGATCATCGCCTCGCTCGGGTTGTTTGGTTTGTCCGTGTTCGCGGCCCAGCAGCGCACCAAGGAAGTCGGCATTCGCAAAGCCATGGGTGCGGGTACCAGAGAGATCATGGCGTTGTTGCTCTGGCAGTTCACCCGACCCGTGCTGATCGCCACCCTACTCGCGCTGCCGCTCGGCGCATGGCTGATGCAACGATGGTTGGACGGCTTCGCGCAACGCGCGTCGCTCGACGCATGGCTGTTGCTTGCAGCCGGTGCGGTGGCGCTGCTGATCGGCACGTTGACCGTCGCCGCCCACGTCTATTTCGTTGCACGATGGCGGCCGGTCGTAGCATTGCGAGACGAGTGAACCTTAAGGACTGGCGACCTCGACTTCTCCGGGGTTCTGCAACACGTGCATCACGACGCGCCGATTCTGCGCGCGGCCTGCGGCAGTGCTGTTATCGCTGATCGGCTGAGATTCACCATAGCCGCGCGCGACCACCTGGGAGGCACGTATGCCGCGGTTCAACAAATACGTACGCACGGCGTTGGCACGCTGTTGTGACAATCGCTGGTTGTATTGGTCGCTACCGACGCTGTCGGTGTGGCCTTGCAGCTCAATCTCCAGCTGCGGATATTTCTTGAGGTCGGCGACCAGGCGATCGAGCACGACAGTCGAGCCCGACAGCAACACGACCGAATCGTTCTCGAAGTTGACGCCGGCGAGTGTGATCGAACCTCGCTGCGGACAGCCCTTCTCATCCACCGCCACGCCGCGCGAAGTCTCCGGGCACAGATCCTTTGTGTCGAGAACACCATCACCATCTGAATCGGCAGGCGCAACCAACGCTGGTGCGGGCGCCGGCGTGGGAGCGACAGGCTCGGTTGCCGCGGGCATCGCCACCACCGCTGCAGCCGGCGCCGGACCGAAGGAGAATTGAAAACCCACCGCCGCTGTGTAGTCCAAAAAGCGCTCGTGGCCTGCATCGTTCCAACGCGCTTTGATCTCCGGTCGCACGCTGAAAGCGCCGGTAGCACGACGGTTCTCACCGAGCTTCCACATCAGGCCGACACCTGCCTGCACCATCGCATCGGTGTTGACGGATCCAACGTCGACGTCGTTGCGGATCGCACCGGCGCCGAATGTCACATAGGGCGAAACGTTCTGATTGCGTCTGAACACGCGCAGCGCATCCAAAGACGCTGCGTACGGCGCAAAGCCCTCGACCTTGGCGCCGTTTGCATTCAGCTCCAGGCTCCAACGGTCATGCAAATGCTTGCCGACGGCGAGTCCGAACAACCGGTCACCATCGCCGCGCACGTTGCGATCGTCATCCAGGATCAGCGCACCGATCTGTGGGGTGAAGTACCAGCGCCCCACTTCATCCGCGCCCGCATTTGCCGCCATGACGCACGCCATTGCACCGATCAAAACTTGCTTCTTCATTCGGCTAGCGCGCCGGGGGCGGAGTCGTTGCGTGGCGCAAGCGGGATGGGACTTTCCGTGGTTCGTACTGCGAACGGCACGCCACTTCTGATCGCAACTTCATGATTCGACTCGACATCGTCTTCGACGCGCGGACCTTAGCAGTTACGAACTTTCGGCAACCGTGAAAAGGGTCACGGGCACCAGGATCCATTGGCTTCGGTTTTACCCGACAGGAGAACGCGCAACAGCGCTCACCAGCCGCGTGCGGTCGTTCGAGCGCGGCGACGGAATCATTTTCGATATGGCGGTTTTACAGGCGGCGGGATTGACGTGACGCCCCAATGTTTAAAGCCCGGCTCAGCGCAGCTGACTGTCCTTGCTGCCGCGGCGGTTGTAGCCGCTGAAGGCGGCTTGCTCTTTGTCTTCGGCTTCCTGGCAAGCGATGCACAGGCGCACTCCGGGGATGGCCTTGCGGCGGGCTTCCGGAATCTCCACCCCACAGTCGGCACAGTGGGTCAGGCTCGGGCCGCTCGGCAGCGCGCTCTTGGCACGCTCCACCGCGTCCTTCACCGTCGCGTCGATCTGATCCTGAACTGCGCCGTCACCGGCCCAACCCGTGGCCATGGTCACCTCATCGGAATGCATTCTGGAATGCTGTTTATGTGGGCGAGTGTAAGCCGCGCAAGGTGCCGGCAACCGTCTCGCAGCGGCATCATATTGAGGCGCCTACGCTTCTTGCTGACCCGTCAGAGCGCATTACCTAAGCAAAGCGACCACATCTGGTAGCAATCTTGATCGCATTGCCAAAAAACTCTCGCTGGGCCGTTGCCTTTCGAAGTCGCTGGAGTATATTCCGGCCATAGACGCTTGAGCGGACTAAGAAATGCCGCCCAGCGACTCAAGTAACCCTTCTCAGCTATCGCTCGCCGTTGTTGTTGCTGGAATGATCTTCCGATCCTTGGCGCCATCAGCGGCTAACCCATCCGGGAGTCAGTTGAATGAGCAGCGCCTTGGGAGAATTTTTTTTTTTGCGCCGCGACGGTCGTGCTTGCCTCGGCCGGGCCGATCAAGCACCGGCTGGTCGAAGCCTTTCGCGAGCACCTTGCCGGTCTTGAAGAAGACGAGCTGCCGCGGGAGATCCGCGACGAATTCACCTCATTGTCGACCGCCTTATGCTGCGTCCGCCCCATGAAGGGCGAGAACGCGATTCAGGCCACCGTTCGCAAGATGTCCGACTCCGAAGCCGGTGGCTTCGCAGTGCGCATCGTCGGCATGCTCGGCGTGCTGGCGCGCCTTCAGGCAGCGCAACGTGCACCGAAACTGCGTGCCGTCGGCGAGGATTAGCCCCGCCGGGCGCGGTGCGGTCGGTCCTCGACTAGTCCTCCAGCTTGAACTCGATCGTGTCCCAGCGGGCCGTGTCTTCGTGACGGGCCTGCCGGCGGATTGCGTCTGCGATGGAGCGCTCGTTCCACTCGATGATCTCATCGCCCAGCGCCTCCAGCTGCACCGGCACTTTTTCCTTGATGCCGAATTTCTCCAGCACGATCACCGGTTTCTCCAGGCCCTTGGCGCAGTTCAATTGGAAGTCGATCAACTCCCGATGCCGCTGGTACAGCCCGGCCGGCACGATCACGCATTCGGCGAGTCCGATCTGTTTGCGTAATTCTTCCTTCATGGCCTCGCGCGAACTGGTAGCGAACTCCGGATTGCTACAGTTGCGGTAGTAGAAGTTGTGCGAACTCTCCAGATACTCGAACACGCGGTGATAATCGTCCGAGGGCTCGAACGCATGACTGACGAACAGCCGCACCGGATTGTGTTGAGAAATGCTGCCCACTTGGCTGGCTCCCGCCGCGATGATGAGCCCATTCTAATCCATAATGCTGCTGTAGAATGCGCACCGTCCGCTCGGTCCAAGCCGATGCTTTGAGCTCACGCGAACACGATGCGCTTCGTTCTGTACAACATCCGGTATGCCACCGGTTTCGGCCCGGCCTTCCACTTGCCGGTGCCCGGCGCAGGCTACCTCCGCAGCAATTCTCGCGTGCTCAACGGCATTACCGACTGGCTCAAGTCGCTCGATCCGGACCTGGTCGGCTTGATCGAGATCGACACCGGCTCGATCCGCTCCGGGCTGGTCAACCAGGCCAAGCAGATCGCCGATTCGCTCGGTCACTATTCGACCTACCAGTGTAAATACGGCACGGCCTCGATCAATCAGCTGATGCCCATCGTGCGCAAGCAGAGCAATGCCTTTCTGGCTGCACCGCGCGTCGAAGGCGAGCGCTTCCATTACTTCGAGACCGGCATCAAGCGGCTGATCATCGAGCTGGAGCTGGAGGAATGCGCGATCTTCCTGGTGCACCTGTCGCTGAAGTTTCGCCATCGCCATGACCAACTGCGTCACCTGCACGAGCTGGTCAAGCGCGCCAGCAAGCCGGTGATCGTGGCGGGCGACTTCAACACGTTCTGGGGCGATCACGAGATCTACCTGTTCATGGAAGCTTCCGGGCTGAAGAGCGCGAATCGGCTCGGCCTGCCCTCCTACCCCAGCCACAAGCCGCGCAAGGAACTGGATTTCGTGCTGTATTCCAACGGCATCGAAGTGACTCAATTCGATGTGCCGGACGTGCGTTTCTCCGACCACCGGCCCCTGATCTGCGATTTCAACATCCGGCCCAGAACCTGAATAAAAACCCGCGGAGTCGATCATGACCGAAGCCACGGCCGCTGCCAGCGGCGCCGCTCATTGGCGATTGGAGAGCGAAGCGAACGGCCTCACCTGGCTGATCATCGACAAGGCCCACGCGGCGGTGAACAGTCTGTCGCGCGAAGTGATGGAAGAGCTGGACGCCATTCTCACGGCGCTCGCTCGCACCCCGCCCAAGGCATTGATCGTCACCTCGGGCAAGAATGGATTCATCGCCGGCGCCGACATCAAAGGCTTCGTCGGCATCGACTCGCCGGAGGCCGCGTATCAGATGATCCGCCAGGGCCAGCAGGTGGTCGACAAGCTGGCGGGGCTGCGGTGTGTCACGGTGGCCGCGATCAATGGGTTCGCGCTCGGTGGCGGTCTGGAAGTGGCGCTAGCGTGCCGCTACCGCGTGGCCGCCGACGATCCTTCGGTGACGCTGGGCTTTCCGGAAGTGCAGCTCGGGGTGCATCCGGGCTTGGGTGGTACGGTTCGCGCGGTGCAGCTGGCTGGCCCAGTCGCGGCCATGGAGCTGATGCTCACCGGGCGGCATATCCGCCCCAAGCAGGCGCTGCAGATGGGGTTGGTCGACAAGCTCGCGCTGCCAGCGCAACTGCGCGACGTCGCCCGCCAGATCGCGCTCAATCCGCCGCCCGCGAAGACGATGTCGCTGAAGAATCGGTTGCTGAACCTCGGGTTGGTGCGGCCCATCCTCGCCGGGCAGATGCGCGCGCAGGTGGCAAAGCGGGCTCGCCCCGAGCACTACCCTGCTCCCTACAAGCTGATCGAGCTGTGGCAGGAGTATGGCGGCGCGGGTGATCGCGCCTACGAGGCCGAAGCCCGCTCGATGGGCAATCTGTTGTGCACGCCGACCTCACGCAACCTGGTGCGTGTGTTCTTTTTGCAAGAGCGACTCAAATCCGCGGGCAAGAGCGCCGGCGAGCCGATCAAGCATGTGCACGTTGTTGGTGCGGGCGTCATGGGCGGCGACATTGCTGCCTGGTGCGCTGCTCGCGGCCTCAGTGTGACGTTGCAGGATCGCGAGGAAAAATACGTCGCGCCTGCCATGGAGCGGGCAAGAAAATTTTTCGAGAAGCGCTATCCGGATCAAGCCAAGCGCGATGAAGTGATCGCGCGGCTGCAGGCCGATGTGCCGGGTGCAGGCGTGCCGCAAGCGGATCTGGTCATCGAGGCCATCTACGAGAATCTCGAAGCGAAGCAAAGAGCTGTACGCGCGCATCGAGCCGCAGTCAAAGCCCACGCGTGCTCGCGACCAACACATCGAGCATCGTGCTCGAAACAGCTGGCCGAAGAAAAGCTCGCGCAGCCGCAAGCGACTCATCGGCCCTGCAAATTTTTTTCAAAATCCCGTTCTCGCGCAATGCCGCTGGTCGAAGTGATTCATGCAGCGGACNCGGATCCGCAGGAGATTCAGGCCGGGCTGGCGTTCGCACGACAGATCGACAAGCTCGCGATCGCCTGTCACAGCGCGCCTGGATTTCTCGTCAATCGCGTGCTGATGCCCTATTTGAGCGAAGCGGTTCGCGCCGCGCNGGAAGGCGTGCCGCTGGCGCTGATCGATCGCGCCGCCGAAGAATTCGGCATGCCCATGGGCCCGATCGAGCTGGCCGATGTGGTCGGTCTGGATGTGGTGATGAGTGTCGGCAAGGTCTTTTTCGAAACGGGCGCGGAAGTGCCGCCGGTGCTCGCGACCCGCTTCTCGGCCAAGAAATTTGGCAAGAAAACCGGCGAAGGCTTCTACGTGTGGCAGAACGACAAGCCAGTAAAGCCGCCGCACACCGGCCAGAGTGCGCCCGAGGATTTGCAGGATCGCTTGCTGCTGCCGCTGATCAACGAAGCGGTCGCGGTGCTGCGGCAACGCATCGTCGAAGACCCCGATCTCATCGACGCCGGCGTGATCTTCGGCGCGGGCTTTGCGCCGTTTCGAGGCGGTCCTTTGCAATACGCCCGTACGCGCGGTGTCGACGCCATCGTTGCCCGCTTACAAGAATTACAAACTGCCCACGGTGACAGATTTGCCCCGGACGAAGGGTGGGATTTAGTGCGCTGATCGCGGCGGGTAGCGCGGTCTTACCGGTAAATAGGCTGTGCTACCATCCCCGCCGGATCTGTCCTCACAGGTCTGCCCCGGATGCGCTTCGCCTGCCGTCGCGTTGTTCGGGCAACTGATCCCTTCGACACTGGAGACACATGGAGAGCAAGCCGCTCGATCTTGGCCTGCTTCGGTCATTTTCCCCGCTGGACGGATTGAAACCCGAGAACCTGCAGACGCTGGCGCGCAAGACCGTGCTCCGCGAGCTGTCCGCGGGACGCTTTCTGTTCAAGGAAGGCGATAGCGACAAGCGCACGTATTACCTGGTGAGCGGCGTCCTCGAGCTGCTGAAGGACGAGCGCTCCGTCACGATGTTGCGTGCCGGCTCTCCAGAAGCACGCAATCCCATCGCCCCTTTCACGCCGCGGCGCTATACCGCGCGTGCCGTCTCCGAGCGGGTCGAGTTCATCGCCATCGACAGCGACATGCTCGACATGATGCTCACCTGGGACCAGACCGGCTCGTACGAAGTCGGCGAGTTGAGCAGCGCCAATGAGCAGGCAGCGGCGAGCGATGACTGGATGACGACGCTGCTGCAGACCAAGGCGTTCCATCGCATTCCGCCGGCGAACATCCAGGCGATCTTCATGCGCATGCAGCGCATGGACGCCAAGGCCGGCGACGTCATCATCAAGCAAGGCGATGACGGCGATTATTTTTACGTGATCGTCAAAGGCAAATGCCTGGTCACGCGCGAGACGCCGTTGAACAAAGCCGGTATCAAGCTCGCCGAGCTCAGCATGGGCGACACGTTCGGCGAAGAGGCGTTGATCGCCGACGCGAAACGCAACGCGAATATCACCATGCTCACCGACGGCGCACTGATGCGGCTGGCGAAAGACGATTTCCGCAAACTGCTCAACGAGCCCATGCTGCAGTGGGTGGAGCTCGATCAGGCCCGGCAGATCGTCGCCAACGGCGGCAAGTGGCTCGATGTGCGGCTGCCGAGCGAGTTCGAAAACTTCCACCTGGAAGATGCGCTCAACCTGCCGCTGTATTTCATTCGCCTGAAGCTGAAAACGCTCGACCCGAGGCTGCACTACGTCGTGGTCTGCGACACCGGCCGACGCAGCTCCGCTGCGGCTTACATCCTCGCCGAGCGGGATTTGAATGCGTCGGTGCTGAAAGGCGGAATGAACGCGGCGAACTTGAAGAAATAAGCGCCGCGGAACTCAGTTACATCGTGTGGGTGGGCTTGTCGCCGCCCAAGGCGCCGGCCAGATAGCTCTCGATCTTGCGCTGAGTGTTGCCGCGATCCTGCTCGCTGAACTGCACGCCGATGCCCGCCGTGCGCTTGCCCTGCGCGCCCTTGGGCGTCATCCAGATCACGCGGCCGGCGACCGGCAGCTTCTCATCCTCGCCCATGAGGTTCAGCAGCATGAACACTTCATCGCCGAGCCGGTAATTGCTGTTGGTCGGAATGAACAGGCCGCCGTTCTTCACAAAAGGCATGTACGCCAGGTACAGCGCACTCTTGTCCTTGATTGTCAGAGTCAGCAAGCCGGGCTTGCTGCTGGGTGGACGCATCACCATGCGATCTTTCCGACGGGCGCAATAAGGTTTAACAAGGCGCGTTTAATTAGGTTGCTCAGCTTGCGCGTGCCACTGGTCCCTTCGAGGGTGCCAGCGCTTCCAGCAGACCGATCAGCCAGGACTCCACGGCCAGCTCGCGTTGGAGCGCGGTGCGGGCCAGTTGCGCTTTCAAAGCCCGGGTGCGATCCACCATGCTGTACAGCGCGCTTATGTTCAACGGCCGCGTCGGGCTTGGCAAGTGCGCAGGTCCCCCTGGGAACGTGACCCGATCGTCAGTTCCAGCAATCCCTGCGCGCGCCAGCGACGACAGCCACAGATCGAGCCACACCAGCCGATCGATGAGCGCATCTTTCTCCCACTCCGCCGCGACCTGGGTCACATCGGCGTCGCCGGCCAGCAGATCGCGTAACGACTTCTGCATGTGCTGGTTGAGTGAGTCGAAGCGGCCGTCGGCGTAGGCCAGCGCTTTGAGCGGCGCCCCGCCGCTGAATGCCAGCAAGGCCGGTGACACGCTCTTGCCAGACTCTTGCTGCAGCCAGGCCATCGCTTCGGCGGTCGATGGACGCGTCAGGGAGAGCTTCTGGCAGCGGCTGCGCACGGTCGGCAGCAGGCCCGACGGTCGCGAGGTCAGCAGCATGAGCAAGCTGCCCCGCGAGGGCTCTTCCAATGTCTTGAGCACGCTGTTCGCCGCCCCTGGCGTCATCTGGTGAGCGGGCTCGAGGATGGCGACCTTGTAGCCCTGTCGGAAACTGGTCTTCGACAGCTTCTCGCAGGCCGCGCGCACCTGATCGACCGAGAGCTGGGTTTTCTCCTCTTCGGGGGCGACCCAGTGCAGATCCGGATGCGAGCCGGCTTTGATGAGCGCACAGCTGGCGCACGAGCCGCAAACCTCGAGCGCGCCGTCGACCGACTTCTCACAAAGCACAGCGGCTGCAAGCCACGCTGCAAACGGTTCACTGCCGAGACCTTCGGCACCCTGCACGAGAATCGCGTGCGGCAACCGGTTCGCCGTCCATGCGTGACGCAGCTGCGCGATCGCAGCCGAATGCCACGGCAACAAGCGCGGGCTTGGCAACGATCGCGGCTCGGATTGTTCGTCTTTCTTGGCCATGGCTGACGCTATAAACGAAAGTTATGAACGCGGTGCCGGCGACAACTGCAACAGGCGCTCGTCGATGGCCTGCTGAATGGCGACTGTCACGGCTTCCAGGCTCTGCGTGGCATCGATCACGGCGAAGCGCTTCGGCTCCTGTCGCGCCCGATCGAGATAAGCCGTGCGTACGCGCTCGAAGAATTCCCGCCGCTCCTGTTCGAAGCGATCACTCGTTCCCGCGGCGGTGTTTCGAGCGCTCGCTCGCGCGGCGCTGATGTCGAGTGGCGCGTCGAGCAGCAACGTCAAATCGGGGCGCAACGTCCCCTGCACCATCTGCTCCAGCGTCGCGATGTTCTCAATCGGCAGGCTGCGGCCGCCGCCTTGATAGGCGTAGGTCGCATCCGTGAAGCGATCGCAAATGACACACGCACCGCGGGCCAGTGCCGGACGAATCACATTCTCGATGTGCGTCGAGCGCGCCGCGAACATGAGCAACAACTCGCACGTGCTCGGCATCGGCTCATCGCTCGTTTCCAGCAGCAGCTCACGGATGCGCTCGGCGCGATGCGTGCCGCCGGGCTCGCGCGTAATCACCACCTCGACGCCCTGCCCGGCGACGAAATCCTTCAGACGTCCGATCTGCGTGGACTTGCCCACGCCCTCGCCGCCTTCGATGGTGATGAACTTACCGTGCATGAATCATTTGCCCTGAGCTGCCGGCCGCGAGCTACTGCGCAGCTTCTGCAGATACCGTTTCACGGCGGCATTGTGCTCCGCCAGCGTACGTGAGAAAGCATGGCTACCATCGCCGTTACCCGTCGCCACGAAGAACAAGGCGCCGTTGCTCTCGGGATGCACTGCTGCCCGTATGGAGTCGAGTCCAGGCATTGCAATGGGCGTCGGCGGCAAGCCTGCGCGCGTGTAAGTGTTGTACGGCGTATCGCGCAACAGATCGGCGCGTCGAATGTTGCCGTCGTACGCACTCATCATGCCATAGATCACGGTGGGATCGGTCTGCAAGCGCATGCCTCGGCGCAGTCGCTCGATGAATACCCCGGCGATCTGCGGCCGTTCGGTATCGAGCGCGGTTTCCTTTTCGATGATGGACGCAAGAATCAATGCTTCGTACGGCCCGGCGAGCGGCAAATCCTTGGCGCGCGATTCCCACGCCGCCTTCACTTCCTGCTGCATGCGTCGAAACGCCATGCCCAGCAGCTCGATGTCTGTGGTGTTGCGCGGGAATCGATAGGTGTCCGGGAAGAACTGACCTTCGGGATGCACATCGGGCTGACCGAGCGCTCGCATGATTTCTTCTGGCGTGCGCGCGGCGTAGTCGTCTCGAACCGAGGGCGATTGCGCGAGCGCTTTGCGAATGTCGGCGAAGGTCGAGCCCTCGATGAAAGTGATGCTATGAAGCAGCACCTCGCCGGAGTTCAGCAACTCCAGCAGACCATTCGGCGTGAGTCCGGGCGTCAGCTGATATTCGCCGGCCTTCAACGAATGATCGCGCTTGGTGAGGCGCGCCCAGGCGGTGAAGATGAGCGGCTGATCCAGCAGGTTACGGTCATTCAGAGAGCTTGCCACCGTGCGCAACGAAGCGCCCTTGGGCACTTCGAAGATGGTGGTTTCGGTGAGCGTGGCAATCGGGGTCTGTAGCCAGCGATGGCTCCACCAGGTAAGCGCTCCTGCCGCGACGATGCCGAGCAGCAGCAATACACCGAACAGACGCAACAAGGTTCGCATTCCGCTCCTTCAGTCGCTCAGCGCCAACGCAGTTGCCAGCCGGGTCGCCACGTCGGTCTCACTCCATCGCAACGAATCGAGCGATGCCACCGAGCGGATGCCACGCACCGCGTTGGTGATGAACACTTCGCTCGCTACTTCCAGATCGTGGGGCCACAGCGGCTCTTCGCTCAGCGCCAATTTCAGTTTCGCGGCCGCTTTGATGACCTGTGCGCGCATCACGCCCTGGACGCCGCAGAAACGCAGATCGGGCGTCACCAGCGCGCCCTCGCGAACGACGAACACGTTGGCCGACGTGGCGCACACCACTTCGCCTTCGGTGTCGAGCATCAAGCCCTCGTCGGCCTCGCCTTCGCGCCACTCGCTTTGTGCCAACACCTGCTCGAGCCGATTCAGATGTTTGATACCGGCCAGCCGCGCGTTGCGTCCCAGTCGGATGTCACACCATCGCAGGCGAAGCGCCGCATGCGGTGCCGGATTGAACGGATGCAGCGCCACGACGCGATTGCTCGACATCGGGCTGCTCGGTCGATAGCCCCGACCGCCGGCGCCACGGGTTACGATGATTTTGAGTACGCCTCGGTCCGCATCGGCCGTGACTTGGGCGATCTCACGCAGCAGGGTCGCTCGATCGGGCGGCGCAATGCCCAATCGCGCGCAACCCGAGAACAACCGTTGGCAATGATCGTCGATGAAACGCACGCGACCGTCGACCAGCAGCGCGGTCTCGAACAACCCATCGCCGTATTGAAAGCCGCGATCGTCCGCCGCAATCTGCTGCGACGGCAGACCATTGACCAGCATGGCGGGCGTCATGGGCCCGCACCTTCGGTATCCGATCCCAACGCTCGCAACACGCCTCGCGCTTTCGCTCGCGTTTCTGCCAGCTCTCGCTCCGGCACCGAGTCGGCAACGATGCCCGCACCGGCGCGTAGCGTGAGTCGATCGCCCGCCACTTCCAGCGAGCGAATCAGAATGTTCGTGTCCATGCTGCCGTCGCGGTTGAGATAACCGAACGAGCCAGTGTAGGCACCGCGTGCGACGCCCTCGAGCTCGGCGATGATTTCCATGCAGCGAACTTTGGGACAGCCGGTGATCGTGCCCCCAGGAAACACCGCGCGCAGCACGTCGCCCGGCGTCGCATCGGAGCGCAGCGTGCCGCTCACATTCGAAACGATGTGATGAACGTGCGCGTACGACTCGATGGTCATGAGCTCGTCGACCTTCACGGTACCCGCTTCGCAGATTCGCCCCAGGTCATTGCGTTCCAGGTCGATCAGCATCACGTGCTCCGCCCGCTCTTTGGGATGAGCGTGCAGCTCGCGCGCAAGATCGACGTCAGCGGCAGCAGTCTGGCCTCGCGGACGCGTGCCTGCAATGGGCCGCGTCGAGACCTGGCCGTCACGCACCGACACCAGGCGCTCTGGCGATGAGCTTACGATCGTGATGCCTTCGAGCCGCACGATGCCGCTGAACGGCGCTGGGTTGGTCTCGCGCAGGCGTTGATACAGATGTTGAGGGGTGACGCCGGCGGTCAGCTTCGCTTGCCAGCTGCGCGAAAGATTCGCTTGATAGACGTCGCCGTCGGCGATGTATTCGAGCGCGCGTTCCACACTTCGCAAGAACCGATCCGGCGCATCTTCGCTCACGCCGCCCGACACCAGCGGCACGCCGGGTGCGCGCAATGCTGGAACGTGCGCAAGATCGTTTGCCATGCGTGTCAGCAGCGGCTCGAACGCCGCTTCGACAACGAGCCACGACTGGCCGCTGTGGCGTTCGTGAATGATGGCGGCCGGCACCCGAATCGCGGCCGCAATCGGACCAGCGCCCGGCAATGGCAGCCTCAGTCGGGGCTCGATCTCGCCCGCCAGCTCGTAGCCCAAGTAAAGCAGCCAGCCGCCGCTGAACGGCAGCTCGTTATGGGCGCTGGCTCGAACGCGCTCGGCTTGCCACCAATGATCGAGCGCGGGCAGGAACTGGCCACCGGCCGCATGGGTTCGACCGCTCAGCGTGCCATCACGAAGCAGCGCCAGCTGCCCCTGCGGATAGGCAAAGAGGATGTCGAAGCGCGTGCGCGCGTTGCCGGCGGCGGCGCTTTCGAAGAGAGCGGGATAGCGGTCGGGAAACGCGGCATGCAACGCCAGCAGCGCCGACGAATCGGCGCTGACGGGTTGGATTACAGGCGCTTGCTCCACCGCGGGGGACCTGGGCGACTCCGCGCCGCTCATGACATCCCCCATGAAGTGTCTATGGCACTCAGTCGAGCTTCTTGAAGATCAGGCTGCCGTTGGTGCCGCCGAAGCCGAACGAGTTCGACAAGGCCACCTTGATCGGCATCTGACGGGCGACTTTCGGCACGTAGTCCAGATCGCAACCCTCGCCAGGGTTGTCGAGATTGATGGTCGGCGGTGCGACCTGATCGCGAATGGCGAGAATCGAGAAGATCGCTTCCACGGCGCCGGCGGCACCGAGCAAGTGACCGGTCATCGACTTCGTCGAGCTGACCGCGAGCTTCGATGCGTGATCGCCGAAGGCGCGCTTCATCGCGATGGTCTCGGCGCGGTCGCCGAGGTCCGTCGACGTCGCGTGCGCGTTGATGTACTGCACTTCGCTCGGGTCGAGCTGCGCATCCCTCAACGCATTTGCCATGGCAAGACGCGCGCCCTCGCCGTTTTCCGGCGGCGCGGTGATGTGATGCGCATCGCCGCTCATGCCGAAGCCGACGAGCTCTGCATAAATGCGCGCACCGCGCGCCTTCGCATGCTCGTATTCCTCGAGCACGATCGAGCCAGCGCCATCGGACAGCACGAAGCCGTCGCGATCTTTATCCCACGGACGGCTCGCCGCCTGCGGATCGTCATTGCGAGTCGACAACGCACGAGCTTGGCAGAAGCTGCCCAGACCCAGCGGCGTGGTCGCCATTTCGCCGGCGCCCGCGATCATGACATCGGCGTCGCCGTACTGAATCAAACGCATGGCCAGACCGATCGAGTGCGTCGAGGTGGTGCAGGCCGTCACCGTGGCGATGTTCGGCCCGGTGAGCTTGAAATCGATGGAGACGTGGCCGGAGATCATGTTGATGATGCTGCCGGGCACGAAAAATGGGGAGATGCGCTTCGGGCTCTTGGTCTCCAGCCACTTGGTGTGATTTTCCTCGATGGTGTCGAGGCCGCCGATGCCGGCGCCCATCGCCACACCCATCCGTGCGGCATTCTCGGGCGTCACGACCAGGCCCGAGTCCTTCATGGCATCGGCCGCGGCGGCGTAGCCATAGTGCATGAACGGGTCCATGTTCCGCAGGCGCTTGGCCGGCAGATATTTTTCCGCATCGAAATCCGCCACGCCGCCATGGAAGCGCACGGGAAATGCGCTCACATCGAAACGGGTGATCGGCACGATGCCGCTCTTACCTTCGAGCACGTTGCGCCACGCCGAATCGATGCTGCTGCCGACGGGGGAAACGATGCCCAGACCAGTGATGACTACGCGTCGCTTGGACAAACGGTTACCTCACGAGAAGCGTGACTTCGATTGACTTGCCACAACTAATTACTGGGGACATGGAGGGCGATTGGCGGAAGACCGTGGATGATTGCGGCCTTCCTTGATGCTTCAGCGTGGCGCGTCCGAGATGTCTACGGGGCGCGCCTACAGCTCGCGTGCGAGGCCTCAGGCCTGGTTGCGACGCTCGGTGATGTAATCGATCGCCTGCTGCACGGTGGTGATCTTCTCCGCGTCCTCGTCCGGGATCTCGGTTTCGAACTCCTCCTCCAGTGCCATCACCAGCTCGACCGTGTCGAGCGAGTCAGCGCCCAGGTCGTCGACGAAGGAAGCGTCGTTGGTGACCTCTTCCTCTTTCACCCCCAGTTGTTCGGCGACGATGGCTTTGACCTGCTGTTCAATACTGCTCATTGTGTACGAGTCCTCTATGAGGTGCTTAAACCCTTCGCTCGAGACCGACCCTTTTTGTTCATGGGTGGGGTCGCACGGGGGGCGTATTCTAAGTTAGAAGCCCGGTGGGGCCAACATTTACGAAAGTTGTTCGATTTTGGGCTGACGTTGCTGGCGTCAGACCATGTACATGCCGCCGTTGACGTGCAGCGTTTCACCGGTGATATAGCCGGCCTGTGGCGACGCAAGAAACGCCACAGCATGGGCAATATCCTCGACAGAACCCAGTCGTCCCAACGCAACTTGTGCACTCAGCTGCTGTTGTTGCTCGGCCGGCAGCTTGGCGGTCATATCGGTCGCGATGAAGCCCGGCGCCACCACGTTCACCGTGATACCGCGCGAGCCGACCTCGCGTGCCAGAGATTTGGAAAAGCCGATGATGCCGGCCTTGGCCGCGGCGTAATTGGTTTGCCCGGCGTTGCCCATCACACCCACCACCGAGGCGATGTTGATGATGCGCCCCCGGCGGGCCTTCATCATGCCGCGCAGGACCGCTTTCGACAGCCGGAACACCGAGGCGAGGTTGGTGTTCATGATGTCGTCCCACTCCTCCTGCTTCATGCGCAGGAGCAGGTTATCGCGGGTAATTCCTGCATTGTTCACCAGGATGGTGAGCGCGCCTTCCTGGCCTTCGATGTCTTTGAGGGCGGCTTCGCTCGAGGCCACATCGGCGACGTTCAGCACGATGCCGCGGCCCTTGTAGTTGCCGGCGGCGAGCCATTCAGTGATGCCTTGAGCACCGGCATCGCTGGTCGCCGTGCCGATCACCGTTGCACCATTGCGCGCCAATTGCTCGGCAATCGCGCGGCCGATGCCACGCGAAGCGCCGGTCACCAGCGCGATATCCTGGGCCAATACTTGCTCGCTCATGACTGACTCCGGCAGGCCGCGAGCGCCTGTTGCAAGCTCTCAGGATCCTCGATCGAGAGCATCGCGATGTCCTTGTTCTTCTCGATACGGCGGTTGAGGCCGGTCAACACGCCCTTGGGGCCACACTCGACCACCACTTTGGCGCCGCCGGCGAGCATGGCGCGCACGGTTTCGGTCCAGCGCACCGGCTTGACCAACTGTTGCACCAACGCCTGGCGAATGCTGTCCGGTCCCTGGTGAGTCTTCACATCGACCGTATAGATGTCGCGCACTTCAGGCTGCGCGAACGACACGCTCTGCAATTTCTCGGTCAGGCGGTCGGCGGCGGGCTGCATCAATGCAGTGTGCGACGGCACGCTGACCGGCAGCTTCATCGCGCGCTTGGCGCCCTTGGATTTGAGCACTTCGATGGCGCGATCGACCGCCACGGCACTGCCTGCGATCACGACCTGACCGGGGGAATTGAAGTTGGCGGCCTGAACGATCTCGCCTGCGGCGCCACTTTGGGTGGCTTCGGCACAGGCAGCTTCCACATCGGCGTCATCGACACCGAGGATGGCGGCCATCGCGCCCTGCCCGGCGGGCACCGCCTGTTGCATGGCCTGGCCGCGAAACTGGACCAATGCGACCGCGGTTTTGAAATCCAACGCGCCGGAGCACACCAGCGCCGAGTATTCGCCGAGACTGTGGCCGGCCATCGCCGCAGGCAGCGGACCGCCGTGCTTGCGCCAGACGCGCCAGGTCGCGACGCCCGCGGTCAGCATCGCAGGCTGGGTGCGCTCGGTAGCGCCGAGCTGTTCATCCGGACCCTGCTGGCACAGCTGCCACAGGTCGTAGCCGAGCACCGACGATGCTTCGGCGAAGGTTTCCTGCACCAGCGGCTCGGCGCTCGCCAGCGCGGCCAACATGCCGACCGACTGCGACCCCTGGCCGGGGAATACAAAGGCAAAACTCATTGAGCTCCTGTGGGTCTTTCGGCCACTTTCGCGGCCCGACCGGGCATGACCAACCTCATGCGGCGCGCGATTATAACGATCCGCCTCAGGGTGGCTAGATCCTTGACTTTACGGCCACTTGCCTGTGGGCCTGCAACCACAGGATGAATCCGGCCAGCGCCCCACCCAGCGCACCGTAGCGATGCGCTTCCACAACGACCGCCAGATCGCCCACCATCGGCAGCGCGCCTTGCCAGTATTCCCAGCTCAATTTACCGACCAGAATCGCGGTCAACCCTAGTGCAAGCGGCTTCGGCTGGTACTGCCACCAGGCCACCGCACCGGCCGCCAACGCGCCATGCAGAACCCCGGACAGCCCCACGTACCAGGTAATCTGTGGCTCCCAAAATACAAACGCGACATCGATCGCCAGCGCGCTCAGCAGCGCGATCAGCAGCCAGCCTCGCCGGGAGTACTCCTGCTGAAACAGCGCGGCGATCAGCGCAACGGCGGCGGCGTTCAGCAGCAGATGACGCGTGTTGCCATGAACTAGATGTCCTGTAATCAGGCGCCAGTATTCTCCCTGCAGCACTGCCTCGCGCTCATAGCGCAACAGCAGCCGACCGTCTTCGCCAAGCAGCGACAACAGAACCAGCCCGAGCCACAGCAGTCCAACCCCCCGCCAACCCCGCCCGTCAGGCATCCATTGCCCGAGCCGCTGCGAAAACGACCGGGCGGGCCCGGACAAGCCATCACTCATTGGTACGATCTGCTTTGTTATGATCCGGCGCCTTACGCATCACGGTAGAGCTCCTATTATCCACACCTGCACCCCGGCCCGCTGGAGGCAGCTGCACAGCGGCTTCACGCTGCTGGAGTTGCTCGTGGTGCTGGTGGTCATCGGCGTGATGGTGTCGGTGGCGATCCTGTCGTTCGGCGTGCTCGGACGCGACCGTCAGTCCGAAGATGAATCCCGCCGCTTCTGGACGGTGCTGCGACAGGCGCGTGAAGAAGGCGAAATGCAGGTCGAAGATCTCGGCATTTTCGTGTCCAGCGGCGCCTACGAATATCTGCGCTTCGATTCCCGCAAGAACGAGTGGGAGCCCATCGAGGGTGACGAGCTGTTCGCGCAGCGGCAGCTGCCCGAGGGGCTGCGTTTTCGGCTGCGACTGGAATCGCGTGAGGTGATCCTCAAGCCGAACCTGCCTCAGCGCGGCGACAAGGACGAAAACAAAAGGAACCCACCGCACATCATGGTGCTGTCCAGCGGCGATGTGAGCCCGTTCGAACTGGAGATCGAGCGTGAAGGCCAACCGGCGGTGTGGCGCGTGACTGCGCTCGCCGACAACGATCTGCGCGTCGAGACTCGCGATGAGCGCAATCAATGGGGCCCGCTACTGCAGACCAAGCCACCTCAGGACAACAAGAACGGCAAGCAAGCGCCGATGCGGGTGTCCAGTGCGCGCTAAACTCATCGATCGCAGGCGTGCCTCCTCCTCCGGCTTTACGCTGATCGAAGTGCTGGTGGCGCTGATCGTGGTCGGCCTCGGCATGCTCGCCGTCATCCAAACCGTGAGCCAGACGGCCAACAACACCTCGTACATTCGTGAGAAAACCATCGCGCACTGGATCGCGATGAATCAGCTCACCAAGGTGCGCCTGGAGCCCAATGCACCGGCGCTCGATAAATCCTCCGATGAAGTAAAGATGGCCGGGCGCGACTGGCGCTGGACCATGGAAGTAAAGCAAACGCCGGTCGAGTCGATCCGCCGCATCGAGATCAGCGTGCGTCCCTCGGAGGCGCCGGAGAAGAGCTCACTCGCCTATATCTCCGGTTTTTACGGCACCGCCGTGGCGCCGCCCGGCACGACACAGATTTCGTGGAAAGGCTCGCAGCAAGGCGGCGGCGGACGACAGCGCGAGCGTCGTCGCGATTCTGAAACCGAGCCGCCGCCGCAGCTCCAGCCGGGCGAGCCGGTTCCCTCGGAGCCGCAACAGCCGTCCGAGGAGCCTGGCTCATGAAGGCGCGCGGTTTCACGCTAGTCGAGCTGCTCGTCGCGATTTTTATTTTCGCGATCGTCAGCGCGATCGCCATGGGCGGTTACAACCAGCTGGTCAAACAAAGTGACATCGTCGATGCCGGCGCCGCGCGCACGCGAGCCATTCAATCGACGCTGCAACGGATGAATCTGGACTTCACCTCGCTCGAGCCGCGACCGGTGCGGCAGCCCTTGGGCGACGGCCTGTTGCCCGCGCTGCGCTCCGATGAGAAAAGCGGCAGTCCCGAACTGGTGGAGTTCACGCATTCGGGCTGGAGCAATCCCGCCGGCGTGCCCCGCTCCACTTTGCAGCGCGCGGCCTATCGCATCGAGGACAAAAAACTCATTCGCGATTACTGGCTCGCGCTCGATCGCACCATGAGCAGCGAGCCGGAAAGCGCGGTGCTGCTCGATAACGTGAAGAGCCTGAAATTCCGCTTCATGGATCCCAATCGCAGCTGGCACGATCAGTGGCCACCGCTGGGCTTTTCGCCTGGCGAGGCGCCGTGGGTGCGACCGATCGCGGTGGAGATCACGCTCGATCTCGAAGACTGGGGCGAGCTGAAGCGACTGGTGGAGGTGGCCGGATGAGCCGCTTGCGTGCAGCCCTGCGTCCGCCCGACAAACGGCAGCAACGCGGCGTCGCGCTGGTCATGGCGGTGCTGATCGTGGCACTGGCGACCATTCTTGCGGCCGAAGTCGGCTTCCGCGGCTATCTCGATCAGCGCCGCACGGTGAACACGTTCTCGCTCGATCAGTCGTTCGAGATCGCGTTGGGCGGGGAAGCCTGGGCGTCCGACGCGCTGCGCCGAGACAAGATGCAAGCCAACAAGACCGATGACTTCACCGAAGAATGGGCCACGCCCATTCCGCCGATTCCGCTGGAAGATGTCGGCGGTGAGTTCGAAGGTCAGCTGGAGGATATGCAGGGGCGCTTCAATCTCAACGATCTGGTGACCTTTGACCAGGCCGGCGTCGGCACGGCGAACCAGCCCGCGGTGGAGCGCTTCGCGCGCCTGCTCACTCTGCTCGAACTGGAGCCGAAGTGGGCCGGCTACATCGCCGACTGGATCGACTCGGACAACAATGCGGGCTTTCCCGACGGCGCCGAGGATCCGGTGTACACGAATCTGTCGCCGCCCTACCGCACCGCGAACATGCCGATCACGCGTGCCAGCGAGCTGTTGGCCTTGCCGGACTTCGGTGCAGAGCGCTATCGCAAGCTCGCGCCGTTCGTTACAGCGCTGCCCCCAGGTCAGCCCATCAATCTGTGTACGGCATCGCCCGAGCTGCTCGATGCGCTGATCGGCGAGGGTCGGGAATTCACGCTGGCCCGCGATGCCGGCAAGCAGACGCGTGCGCAGCGCTGTTTTCCGACCGTGACCGAATTCCAGGCCAGCCTCTCGAACGAGCGCAAAGAGGAGCTGAGCAACGTGATCGGTGAAACCAGCGATTACTTTCTGGCGACCATCTGGGTCACCCTTGGCACTCACAGGTTCACCCTGTACAGTTTGTTGTATCGAAGCGGCGGCGCCAATCAGGTCCGTCCCATCCTAAGAAGCTACGGAACGCTCTGATGCCGGAACTCCTAGTTGTCCGCTTGCATCCGATTGCGGCCGCCTCCCCCGGGGCGACGCAGGCGGCGCCACCACAAGCCGAATGGTTAGTCATCGATAGCAGCGGTGCCCGCCGAGGCAATGTCTCGTGGGGCTCGCTCAGCGATGCCGCCGAGCATTCGCACACCCGCAAGACGGTCGTGCTGGTGCCCGGCACCGATGTGTTGCTTGCCGAGCCGATATTGCCGTTGAAAGGCGGCGCGAAGCTGGCGCAAGTCGTGCCCTTCGCGCTCGAAGAACAATTGGCAGCCGACGTCGAGGACATGCACTTCGCGGTCGGCAAACGCGATTCGCGCCCGGGCACCCCCGTCGCCGCGGTTGCGCGCGATCGCATGGATGAATGGGTCGGCACGCTGCGGCTCGCAGGCTTGTCCACCGACACTATCTACGCCGAAACGAGCGTGCTGCCGACGGTGGCGGGTGCGGTCGCCGTGCTCATCGACGGCAAGCGGTTGTACGTGCGTCGCGAGAATCAGCCCGGCACGGTGATCGAAGTCGAGCCGCTGATCGAAGCGCTACAGATGGCACTCGCCAGCGGCGAAGAGTCCCGCGAGCACGTGACCATTTTCGTTTCGGAAGAGGACTACGAGCGCGAGCGCGAGCTGCTCGAAGGCTTGCGCGAGTTCACTGCGAGCCTGCAGTTGAAGCTGCTGCCCGATGGTCCCCTGCCGCTGCTGGCCTCGAACATCCCCCAGTCCGGCGCGGTGAACCTGCTGCAGGGACCATATGCGGCCAAGACCAAGCTCAATATTTCTTTTGCACCGTGGCGCTATGCCGCGATCCTCGCCGCTGTGTTCTTCGCCGCGCACGTCGGCGTGAAGAGCTGGCAGTACTTCCATTACAAGAAGGTCGAAGGCCAGCTCGACGCGCAGATCGCCGAGGTCTACCAACAGGCCTTGCCGGGCGCGCCGGTGCCCAATCCGATGGATGCGCGCCGACAGGTCGAGCAGGTGCTCGGGCAACTGCGCGGCACCGGCCCCGAGAGCGGCATGCTCACCACGCTTGCCATGTTGAGCGAAGCAATGGCGCAGGCTCCGAATACCGATATCGAAGCGCTGCGCTATCAAAACAATGTCATGGATCTGCGCGTGCTGACGCCGTCGGTCGATGCGCTCGATCGCATCCGGCAGGTGGCCGGTGAGCGCGGCGTGACTGCCGAAATCCAGTCCACCAATCCGCGCGATCAGAAGGTCGAGGGCCGGCTGCAATTCAAAAAGGCAGGCGCGTGATGCAACAGCTCAAAGACAAGTTCAATTCGCTGCAGCCCCGCGAGCGCATCATCATGATCGCCGGCGCCATTCTGGTGCTGGTCGTCGCGGTGTACGTGCTGGTGCTCTCGCCGCTGTATGGCGCCGTGAATGCACAAGCCAAGCGGGTCGCGCAGAAAGAAGGTGACCTGGCGTGGATGCGCAGCGTGTCCGGCGAGGTTGCCGTGCTCAGCGCCAACGCGCCCGCTCATCCGGGGCCGAGCAACGAATCGATGGTCGTGCTGATCGATCGTGCCGCGCGCGATTGCGGCTTGGGTTCCTCGCTTACCGGCCAGACCCCCAATGGCGATCGCGGCATCCGCGTCCGACTCGAAGGCGCGGAGTTCGACAAGTTGATGGTGTGCTTGGGCCAGCTGCAACAGGTGCACTCGGTGGACGTCGAGTCCGCCACCATCGATCGCGCCGGCAAGCCCGGCCTCGTGAATGCCAATCTGGTCCTGACCCGCGTCGGCGCATAACAACTCTATGAAGCGACTCTGGCCGTTGGTTGCGCTCGGCGTGGGCGCATTCATCATCTTCGCCGTGGTCACCCTGCCCGCCAGCATCGTGACCTCCTGGCTGGACTCCTCCGGCGTTTATGCCGGCGGGGTCTCCGGCACGATCTGGAATGGCCGTGCGCAGGTGCTGCAAGTCCAGGGCGTGAATGTCGGCGGCGTCGAATGGAAGCTGCATGCGCTCGGGCTGCTCACTGCGCACGCCAACGCGGATGTGAAGGTGAAGCGTATCGATGGCTTCGCGCAGACCCAGCTGAGCGTGGGCCCCACTGGCACGATGAATCTGAAATCGCTCACTGCCTCCTTCCCGCTCAGCGCATTGCCGGCCACGGTGATTCCCGGCGGGTGGGCCGCCACCATCAACGGCCGCTTCCAGCAGGTCACGCTGGAGAAAGGCTGGCCGACGCACGTGGATGGCACGTTGGAGGTCAATGGAACCTGAAACTGGCCCGGCGCGCCGTTCCTGCGAAAAAAGTCGGCAGCTAATCGCAATCGCGTTCGATCCCGCCGCCTCCACCTCGGAAGTCTTGAAGGGCGCGCTCTCGGACGCCGGCGATGGCCCGCTGGAAGTGACCGGCACCATCCAGCTGAAGCCCGATGGCAGCTACCTCGTCGAGACCCTGGTCGCCGCGCGCCCCGATGCCCCTCGCGATCTGCTGCAAACGCTGGAATTCCTCGGCCCGCCGGATGCGCAAGGCCGCCGTCCGTACACCACCGAAGGCACGTTCTGATCGTCCGCGGGAGTTAGGACCTGGTGAACACAGGCCCTAGCTCCACTTGCCGCCTGCGGCCTTCTGTCGGGTCGCAAAGAATCGTTCGGTTGCGTCGATCAACTTCTGCTGCTCGCCATTGATCGAGCCATCCAGCGCCGCGATCCGCCGCATCATCGTCAGCAGCGAGCTTACCGCCGCGGGCTCGAACTTCGCCGCGCTCGGTTCCAGAATCTTGTCGAGATGATCGACGATATAAATCTCATCGCGGATCAGATGTGAGCTGGCGAGCAGCAGATCGGCGGCTTCATCGCGTGAAATTTCGAATTCGTGCTGGAAGGTGTTCTGCAGTTCCCGCTTCTGATCCGAGGTGATCTCACCATCGGCCTTGGCGATGCCCAGCAGCAGCACCGCCGCCACATCCATGGGCCGTTCCAGCCGATAGATCGGCTTGGCACCGTAGGTCCGGCTCCATTTCCAGCGCCGATAGGCCAGGAACGGATTGATGGAGCTCAGACTGAATCCGGAACGCTGCAGGGAGTTGATCGCCCATAGCAAGCCGGCCAGCGCGGTGATTGCAGCGATGATGATGTGCACGGAAGCTCCTGCCGGGTGCAGACCTGGATTAGTTATGTCGATAGTTTATCCATGGTCGCGGTGCGACGGCGATGTTTCCAAGGGCTGAGTGTGAGGCAGGTCACTTCGTGAAGCCACACTTCGCTGCCGCTCCAGGCGTCGCTGGGACGCATCAGTCTGTCTTCAGAGCAAACGAGCTGCTGGCCAAGGCTCTTCTAATTATGCAATGGTGGGCTGCACCCTTAGTGCACTTTGCTACGGACCAAAAAAGGAATTCCAAGATGAAGCAGGCAATTGTGAAGAGCTCGATCGCACTGGTATTTGCGTGTCTTTCCATGAACGCTCACGCGGGATGGTCTGCATGGGGCACCTTATCTACCCTGCATTCGAGCAATAGCCCATCAAAAGCGTTCTTGTACGGACTGAGCATTGGCGACGCGGGCTGTTCACAGTCCGTACCACTGATCATTCTGACCGGGAGCGAGTCGACGGACAATGCAAAGGAATTATATTCAACGGCGCTCGCGGCCCTGATGGCCGGAAGACAGGTTCGCGCGTTTGCGGATGACTGTTGGACCGGCAACAGCTCACCTCGGGTCCGCGCGATTGAGGTCAGATGACAGGTGCCGCGGTGAGTCGAGGGGGCGGTTGGCGGCAGCTGCCTCACTCGACGCGCACTTCTCGCCACTGTTTCATCAACGGAAAGTACAGCGCTGCGCGCACGGGCTGTTCCGGGCGAAACAGTTTCATCAGTCGGGCGTAACGTTGTAACTGATCGCGGTAGCGACGCACTTCATCGGCGAGGAATTGCTCCAGGCCGCCGCCTTCGTGCGAGCCGGTTTTGAAATCGACGATCCAGCGCACGCCGTGCTCGTCGACGAACGTACGGTCGATGACGCCGGAGAGGATTTCGCCGGCAAAGACGCCCGTCAGGGCCAGCTCCGATTCGGCTTCGGTCAATTGTGACGACAGGCCGAGCAGCCAGCGGCCGCGGTCATCAGCGAGGGTTTGCCCCATCGCGGCGACGACTCGGTCGGCCGCGGCATCACATCGATCGGGGGGCACGCCCAACTCGGCCAGTTCGGCACACAATCGTGCTCGATTCGGCGCTGGCGTGGCGCGGTCGGCGCCAGCACGGACCAGACGGTCCAACTCACGATGCACCAGTGTGCCGATGTGGCGTGCGGTTTGTGACGCCCAGTCGAACTCGATCTTGGCATCCAGATCGCTGACATTCACAGGCTTCGCCGTAACTGCCGTATCCGCGCTCGGCGGCTGCCATTGCAGCGGCAAGCGGCGCACACGAACGGAAGGCGTCGCTGCGAAGGCGAAGAGATCCTGTTGCGGCTTGGTCTGCACGCTCGACTCGAAATGAGATTTCACTTCCGGCCAGAGCAGACGAAGCATCGATCCATTGAGAGGTTCGCGCAGCTCCGCGCCCTCCTCCGTTTCTTTCACGCGCACGCGGCCGAGCAGATGCAGAACTCGCTTTGCGCGTGTCGCCGCCACGTACAACAGTCGGCCGCGCTCGCGAGCGCTGCGCTCACGTTCCAGCAGTTCGATCCAACGATACATCGGATCGGAATCGGCGCCCGCGGCCTTGATCGGGGCGAACACGATGCCGCCGTCGTGGCCTGGGATACGCGTCCAACGCATCAGCTCACGACTTTCGCCACGTAACAGCCGATCGAGCGCCGGCAGGATGACCACGTCATATTCCAAGCCCTTGGATTTGTGGATCGTCATCACTTCGACGCGAGCACGGTTCTCCGGTCGCGGTCGAGCAAACAAACGATCCAGCTGTTCCTCCAGGCGCGCAGCATCGTCGAGATCGCCGGCAATCTCGATGTTATCGAGTCGATGCAGACAGGCGTCCGCATCGTCGAGGTCTTGAGGGCGGTGGAGCGTCGCCGGGCCGCCCAGGGCGTTCCAGGTGCGCTCCACCCAATCCCGCAGAGACAGCCGTCCTCGCTGAGCAAGCGCGGCTTGAAGGATCGAGTGCACGCGAGTGACCCGCTCGCGGCCGTCGTCGCTGAGTGTTTCGCTCGATTCCAGCGCACGAGCCAGCAGTTCGTTGACCGTCGATGCTCGATTGTTGCCAACGATCGCGTGCAGATCGTTCAACGTGAGACCACACCACGGCGCGCGCAGCACCGCCAGCCAGGATGTCCGGTCTGCAAGATGCAATAGAGCGCGCGTCAGAGCGGTCAGGTCCTGTACGACAGGTCGGTCGAGCAGCGCCTCGATCTCGATGGCCTGGAAATCGATGGCAGCCGCATGCAGCTGGCTCGCGATCAGACCCACATGCGAGCGCGCGGTGACGAGCACCGCGACCGTCGTGTCTGGATCTTCGGCAAGACTCTTTCGGATCAATTTCACGACGTGACGAGCTTCTGCCAGCTCATCCTTGTCGAACGACGGATGCACCTTCACACCGCCTCTCGTGCTCGACAATGCGGCCACGCTCGGGCTGTAGCGCACGGCGCCCTGTTCGGCATTGTCGGTGGGCGAAAGCACGCCGGGGAACACGCGATTGACCCACTCGATGATGGGCCGCGTCGAGCGGAAATTGGAAGTGAGCTGCAACGCTTCGAGCCGCACGTTGCGCAAGCCTTGTCGCTGCAACTGCAGGAACAAACCCACTTCGGCCTGACGGAAACGATAGATGGATTGCATCGGATCGCCGACGCAAAACAGGCTGCGTCCATCGCCTTCCGTCCAGCCGGCGGTCAGTCGTTCGAGCAGATCGAGCTGCCCGAACGAGGTGTCCTGGAATTCATCGACCAGCAGATGTTGCAAGCGATAGTCGAAGGCGAGCGCCAGGTCCGTCGGCTCCTCGCTCGAGCCCAACGATTGCAGCGCTCGCAACGCTGCTTCGATGTAGTCCGCCTGCCCTTGCGATTGAAACGCGATCTGCAATTCAGCGACGCCGACGGGCAGCACGGCGAGCAATGCTTCCAGAATCGCCCACTGCTCCTGCGAATACCTCGGACGCGGCAGCGTGCGCAGCGCGCCCAGTTGCTCGATCAGCTCCTCATCCTGAGCCAGCTCAGCGAGCGCACCGAGCATTCGCTCCTTCTCCTGCGGATGCGTCGTTGGGAAGCCGCTCTTCTTCGTGACGGTCTGATATGGCGAGCCATCGCGCTTCAGGAACACGCTGGCAAGTGCCAGCCATCCATCGATGGTGTCGCTGTGGGCATTCGGGCATGCGTGGGCGTTCGAGCACGCCTCCAGTAGCAGCCGCTTCTCTTCGTTGACGCCGGTCGTGTCGCGCAGATTGGACGCGGCGAATACGGCGAGATCCCAATAATCCCGACGGCGCACCTCATTCATCAGCCCGCACAGCGTCGTGAGGTGACGCTTGATGACGTTCTGCAAGGNGGTTTTTTGTTTCGAGCACGTCGCGCAAGTTGTCGTATGCACCGGCGCTGACGATCTGGTGCAACCACTGGTCGCGCTTGGCAAGCAGCTCGCACAGCAGATCCGCGAGCAGATCGGTGCGATTGCCCAGATGCACGATCAAGGATTCGAGGTGCTCGGCCACCGACGAGCCTTCACCGAGTCGTTCGATCAACCGCCGTGCTGCCGTTTCATATAACGGCCACGGATCTTCGGCTGGCTCCAACGCAGAGCCCGTGCCTGCGAGGATCGGCAGACGACGTGCGAGCGTCGAGTTGAGCGCATCGATGGTTTGGATACGCAGGCGCGAAGGATGTTCGGCCAGTTTCCAATGCCGCTCTCTATCGGCTGCACGCACGGCACGCGCCAGTTCCCATGTCGCAAGCTTGTGAGCCGACTCGGGCGCGGGTCCTGCGGCTGCCTCGATGGAAAGCAAAATACGATTGCGCATTTCCGCAGCGGCCTTGCGCGTGAACGTGATCGCAAGGATTTGCTCCGGATGCTCGACCGTCGCGAGCAGCCGCAGATAACGCTGCGTCAGCAGCTCGGTCTTGCCGGAGCCGGCGGGCGCCTGGACGATGAACGAGCGCGTCGGATCGAGCGCGCGCTTGCGGGCGGCAGCGTCGCTACTCATCGTGATGCTCCGCTTCGTCTTCCTGTGTCTGCTCGCTGATTCGGCAGAACGCGCTCAAATGGCAGTGCGTGCATTCCTGCGGTAGCGGATCGACCGCGGCCTGCCCTGCGACGAAATTCTCCGCAAGCTGCGTGAGCGTCTTGCGCCAGTGTTCCACCAACGACGGCCAGTCGGGTGGATGCTCGGGTCGAAGACGCACGTGACCCGGATAGGCGGAAACACCCTCACCGATGTACGCACCATCGCTCCAGCCGCGATACTCCACCGCGCCTGCAGCCAATACGACGTACGCGAGACCGCGCAGCGATTCACCGTGCGCCAGTCCATACAACGGCAGCTGCGGTCGCAACGGGCGTCCCGGTCTCGTATCGAGCCACTGCCGCGGCGAGTGCGAGTCACCGAGCTTGTAATCGATCAACAAATGCCCTCGGGTGTCCAACTCATCGACGCGGTCCGGCTGCAAGGTGATGGACAGGCCGCCGATGGCGTACGGCTCAGATTTTTCCATCAAGCTCAACGTGAACGAAGGCCGCTGCTTCTCCACGGCCAACAGCTGCAGCACTTGCTTGGCGACATTGCTGGCTTCCAACGCCGCAAGGCGCTGGCGATAGCGAACCGTCGGCTGCAGCGCCTGCATCGTGTGGCGCTCGGCGCTAGACCACACACGTTGCGCCAATGTTTCTTCATCGACCGCGAGCAGTCCGGCGTGACTTCGCAGCGAGCTCCAGATCTCTTCGAGCACTCGATGCAGAATGATGCCGCGATCGATGGGCTCGACGCCGATGCTCACCGTCGGCATGTCCTCGGCGCCCAGACGAATCTGCGCCTGGGCTCGGAATGGGCAGCGCGATTGCAACTCCAGCGTCATTGCGCCGCCTCGGGCGGTTCTGACCGTCAAGCGTGGAGCAACCTCGTCGCTCATTTGTTCGAGTAGCGGGCGCTGATCGAACAGCGTTCGTCGTAGCGGTCGCACCGAGGCAATCGCGATATCACTGCCTTTGACCGTCGGCCAGGGCGACAGCATTGGACTTGGCTGCAGCTCCGCCTCGCCTTCCTGTCGCGGCCAGCTCAACATCACTTCAGGCGCGCTGCGGGTCCAACGTGCGAGCCTCGCTTGCGACAGCTGCATCACGCCTTCGGCCGTCGCTTCGGGAATCTTCGCGGCGCGTTGCAGGGCGACCGGCAACAAAGGATCGGGATTGACGGGCTCGGGCAAGCGCGCGGCATCGAGGCCTGTGACCCAGGTGGCATCGAACGTCATGCCAGCAACGGTGGCAGGATCGATGACGGTGATCGAGGTGGCCTGCGTCTCCGGCTCGAACGGTGTGTCTCTCAGCAGCTCTTGCAAGCGCGACAACGCTGCGGCTGCCGACAGCGGTGCAGTCACGGCATCCAATGTGCCGAACTCGGCGAGCGCCGTATGAAACTTCGCAACGGTCTGATGCTCGACGCTGCTGAGCGAACGTTCCCCGGGCCAGCCGACCATGCGCAGCCAGTTGTGGAATCGCTCAGCCCAGGCGCTTGCGCCGACCGCTGAGGTCTTGCCGCGAATCTCTCCACCGATATCGCGCGCGGCCTGTGCCAATCGATCGCAGCCCGTGGCGCTCGCCCAGCGCTCCAGCTCGAACCAATCCCAGCGATCGCGCTGCTCTTCGCGCAGGCGAAAGTCGGCCATGGCGCGACGGTCTTGCTCCGCTTCGCCCCCGGCGATGAAGGGTGAACGTAACAAACGACCTGCATGCGTCGCCGGACGGTCATGCAAGGCGAACTGCAGTACCAACAGCGCCGCATCCACGACCGGATACGACGCAAGCGGTGCTGGCGCCGCGATCACCACCGGAATCTTCGCCGACTCAGCCTGGATGTTTCGCTGGCCAGGTGCGAATACATCTTCGAAGACTCGCTGTACTTCGGCGCGACGTGACTGCAAATCGGCGACGACGATACCCACCGTGCTCTTGCCCGTCGCGAGCTGCGCGCGCGCCCATCGAGCGGCCAGCTCCAATTCATCATCTGCATCGCGCGCGGCGACGACGATAACGGAGCGCGATGTCCGCTCGTCTGCTTCGATGTCGGCTATCTTGCCCTGCCCGCGCCAACGCTCGATCAAGCGTGCGACCGATGGCGGAATGCTGTCGAAGCCTGCCAGCGCCAATGTTTCTTCGGGCACGAAGTTCGCATCGTGCGCCCAATGGGCAAGGCGCGTTTCATCGATGGCTTGCAGTTTTTCGCAGCGACGCAGGAACTCGGTGCACCAGGCGTGCAGCGCGCGCCCTTCGGTGCTGTCGCTATTGTTCAGCGCTGCAAGCGGAATCAGATATTCCTGCATTCGTCGCCAGCTGCGTGCGGCGAGTCGGGCGGCGTTGGACGGATTGAGCAGATCCTCGCCCCACGAACTGTCGTTCACCAACGTATCCCACAGAATTCGCGCTTGGGCGTTCGTCAGCAAACGAGCGTGATGAGCGTGCGTGCCAATGGCTCGTGCTTCGAGCCATTGCTGAGCAAGCCAGGTCGACCACGGCAGAATGCGGGGCGTGCGCCAGACGGATTGCCCGAGATTCTGCGCATGCTGGGCATAGCCCAGCCGCAGCGCATGCGCGAGCCTGCGGCTCGCGGTGAGCACCGTGACGCCCTGGTCTAAAAGCGAATGGAGCCGCAATGCCCCTTAACTCATGACTGGCGGACGACCTTCAGATCCGGCGCCGCGCGTGACACAGGCTCGGCCCCATCGGCGTAGCTGTCGAACAGTTCCTCCATGCGGCGGAACACGTCGGCCAGCACTTCGGGCCGCGGCAGATTGGTGATGCGGAAGTGCGTCTTGTAAGGCGTGTTGAAGCTGGTGCCCGGCGCGAGCAACACATGCTTGTGTTCGAGCAGGTCCATGGCGAAGCGCTGGTCGTCGAAGTTCGGCAGCACGCCGTCCTTCACACCGATGAACGCATAGATCGCACCGCGCGGCGCATGCACCTGCAGATACTTGCTCTTCGCCACGCCATCGAGAATGGCCTGGCGCGATTCATACAAACGACCGCCCGGACGGGTCAGCTCTTGAATGCTCTGATAGCCGCCGAGCGCAGTCTGCACGGCCCACTGGCCCGGCACGTTGCTGCATAGCCGCAGCGACGACAGCTTGTCGAGTGCGCTCAAATATTCGCGAGCCGATTCGACATCGCCCGAGAACGACACCCAGCCGACACGATAACCGCACGCGCGATAGACCTTCGACAGGCCCGACATGGTGGCGCACAGCGTGTTCTGCACGAGTGTCGCCATCGGCACGAACTTGGCGTCGTCATAAACGATCTGGTCATAGATCTCGTCCGAGAACACGACCAGATGATGACGCTCGGCGATGCGAGCGATCGCTTCGAGCGTGTCGCGCGAATACACCGCACCGGTCGGATTGTTTGGATTGATCACGACGATGGCCCGGGTGCGGCTGGTAATCAACGCCTCGATCTCTTTCGGATCGGGCTCGAAACCGTTCTCGGCATGACACGGGTAATGAACCGCCCGGCCGCGATTCAAATTCACCGCCGCCGTCCACAACGGATAGTTCGGCATCGGCACGAGCACTTCATCGTCGGTGGACAGCAAGGCACGCAGCACCAGATCGATCAGCTCGCTGACGCCGTTGCCCATGAACACTTCATCGGCGCTCACACCCCGCACGCCGCGGCTCTGCTGCTGCATCACCACCGCTTCGCGCGCCGGGAAGATGCCCTTTTGATGGCTGTAGGCTTCACTGGCCTTGAGGTTTTCGATCATCGCCAGGCGCATGGTCTCGGGCGTACGGAAACCGAACACGCCGGGATTGCCGATGTTCAGCGGGATGATGTCGTAACCCCGGCGCTCCATTTCATGGGCGCGCCGTGCCAGGTCGCCGCGAATTTCATACTTCACGTTGGCGAGGCCGGCACTGGGGCGGATGGTACGCATAAGACTCGAGCTGACTGGATGAAACGACCGGCCAGGAAGATAACAGAATCCGCCCCGGCGAAGTGCGTACAGGTTCAAGCCTCTGCAGGCGCTACAGCGCCCTCAATGCTCGGTCAGCAGCGACCCGAACCCCTCGATCTTGTCCTCGATGCCCGTGCTGCGCAGTGCATGCCAGTAGGTGCAGGTGTTCACGGCCAGCACCGGTTTGCCGAGCCAGCGCTCGGCTTCGCCGGCGATCGAGGCGAACGCCAGGTTCGTGCCCACCTGCAGGATCAGTTCGACGCTGCTGTCGTCCACCTCGCGGACCGCGCGGCGCAGGCGTTCGGGGGACTCGTGCGCCATGAGCAGCGGGCTGTTGCTCTTCAAGCCCAGCAGATTCACGACCTCGAACCCGCTGTCGGTGAACAAACGGCGCACCTGGGCGTCGCCCGAGGGCATGTAGGGCGTGATGAGGCTGATTCTTCGAATCCCGCCGTAGCGCTGAATCGCGGCCTGGCAGGCCTGCACGCCGAGGATGACCTTCACACCGGCCCGTGCCTCCAGGTGAGCCTGGACGGCATTGGCGTCCATCACGCCTTCCCAGAAGGTCTCGGCGTTCATGCCGCAGACGACGGCCGAAGGCGAACAAGCCATGACTGCGTCGAGGGCGCCTTCGACGTTGCTGCGGACCTGTCCCATCATGGCGACAAACTCGCTCTCGGTGCCGACCGGCGAGTCGGGAATGACGACGCGGGCCATCTGATTGGTGATGCCGCGCGGCCGCATGGCGTCGAATTCCGGCTGGACGATGGTGTTGGTCGCCGGGGCGATCACACCGAATTTCAGACGGGGAGCGAGTGCATCTGGCATGTGGGGGGAGCAAAGTGCTTCAGGTTGAGGCCCGGCAGTGTAGCTGTTTGTCGACCGCTGCCACCGGTGACCGAATTCCACTTCTCGAAATGCACCGGCAAGTTCGGCACTTTTCCCCTGCGGAACATGGCAGTACGCGACACCCTGTCGATTGACTCGAAAGCCCCATTCCAGTAGCGTGCCCGGCCGCTGCGGCGGCCTGCAGCCCCTCTCTATTGCTGATTTATCGGAGCCGAAGTTGAGCAAGATTCTGGTGGGCCTGAAGCGCGTGGTGGACTACAACGTCCGCGTTCGCGTCAAACCCGACGGCACGGGTGTCGTGACCGACGGCGTCAAAATGAGCATCAATCCTTTCGATGAGATCGCGCTGGAAGAAGCCCTGCGCATCAAAGAGCAAGGCGGCGCGACTGAAGTCGTGGTCGTAAGTATCGGGCCCGCCGACACTCAGCAGCAGCTTCGCACCGGTCTCGCCATGGGCGCCGACCGCGCCATCCTCGTGCAGGCCGACACTGCAGTTGAGCCGCTCGCCGCCGCCAGGATCTTCCTGAAGCTCATCGAGAAAGAGAGCCCGCAGATCGTATTGCTCGGCAAGCAAGGCATCGACGACGACAACAACCAGACCGGCCAGATGCTGGCTGCGCTGTGGGATCGTCCGCAGGCCACGTTCGCCTCGAAGGTCGAGCTGGAAGGTGCCAAGGCCAAGGTCACGCGCGAAGTCGACGCGGGCCTGGAGACCATCGAAGTCGACCTGCCGGCGGTGCTCACCACCGACCTGCGCCTGAACGAGCCGCGTTACGTGAAGCTGCCGGACATCATGAAGGCGAAGAAGAAGCCGCTCGAGACGGTCGCAATCGCGAGCTTGGGCGTCGACACCGCGCCGCAGTTCAAGACGACCAAGTACGAGCCGCCCGCGGCGCGTTCGAAAGGCATCATGGTTAAGGATGTGGCCGAGCTCGTCGCGGCCCTGAAGCAGAAGGGGCTCGTGTAATGGCCGCCAAGATTCTCATCGTCGCCGAACATGCCGGCGGCAAGCTCAATCCCTCCACCGCCAAGTGCGTGGCCTGCGCCAGCACGATCGATGGCGCGCAGATCGACGTCGCCGTGTTTGCGACCGATGGCGCTGCTGTCGCTGCCGAAGCTGCGACGATCCAAGGCGTGAAGACCGTACTGACGGTCAACAACGCTGCGAACGCTGAGCCCCTCGCGGCCGTGCTCGCACCGCAGGTTGCCGCAGTTGCTGCGAACTACACGCACGTGTTCGGTCCGTCGACCACGTTCGGCAAAGACTTGATGCCGCGAGTGGCCGCACTGCTCGGGGTCGGTCAGTTGAGCGACATCATGGCGGCCGAAGGTGCTTATAAGTTCCGTCGTCCGGTGTACGCGGGCAACGCAATCATCACCGTCGAAGCCCCGCAGGATAAGAAGCTGGTCGCGACCGTCCGTACAGCATCGTTCCAGGCGGCGGCCCAAGGCGGTAGCGCCGCGGTCGAGGCTGCGAATGTTTCGGCCTCGCTGCCCTCTCACACCCGCTTCGTGTCTCGCTCGGCTGCTGCGACCGGTCGTCCGGATCTGCAGACCGCGCCGCGCGTCGTCTCGGGCGGTCGTGCGCTCGGCAGCTCGGATAATTTCAAGATCATCTTCAGCCTCGCCGACAAGCTCGGCGCCGCTGTCGGTGCATCGCGTGCGGCGGTGGACGCGGGCTACGCGGCCAACGATCTGCAGGTCGGCCAGACCGGCAAGATCATCGCGCCGGAGCTGTACGTTGCGGTCGGTATCTCGGGTGCGATTCAACACCTGACCGGCATCAAGGACGCACGCACCATCGTCGCGATCAACAAGGACGCTGAAGCGCCGATCTTCGAAGTGGCCGACGTGGGTCTCGTGGGCGATCTGTTCACGGTCCTGCCGGAGCTGGAAAAAGCGCTCGGCTGATCCATCGCTCCACTCAAAACAAAGGCCGCCGCGTTATGAGACGCGGCGGCCTTTTTATTTGATGGAGCAGAGCGCTTAGAGCTGTGTCAGCACGTGCTCCGCGCTCGACACCTTGAACTCGCCCTTCTGCTCCACGTTCACCTGCTTCACCACACCGTCATCCACGACCAGCGAGAAGCGCTGACCCCGGATACCCATGCCGAAGCCCGTGGCGTCCATGTCGAGGCCCAGTGCCTTGGTGTATTCGGCGTTGCCGTCGGCCAGCATCTCGACCTTGCCGTCGGCATTTTGGGACTTGCCCCAGGCCTTCATCACGAACGCGTCGTTGACGGCCATGCAGGCGATCGCATCGATGCCCTTACCCTTGATGTCACCGGCCTTCTCGACGAAGCCCGGCAGATGCTTGGCATCGCACGTAGGCGTAAACGCACCCGGCACCGAGAACAGCACGACCTTGCGGCCTTTGAAGAAGTCCTCGGCGCTGACTTTCTGCGGTCCATCCTTGGTGATCTGCGTGAATGTGCCCGCAGGCATTTTGTCGCCGACTTTGATCATGACCATCCCCTCGTTGCTGACGTGAAAGCGGAACCCGGCATTGTAGTGCCGAACCCGAGTCAGACAACTAGAGTTCCACGCGCACCGAGAATGTGTGAGCGCATCAATGCCGAGCTCCAGTCGCCGTCGCGTGCTTCCAGCGCCCGAACGATTTCCAGATGATGCGAGGCACTGCGGATCAGGTCTTCATCCTGATACGTGTTGAAGGATTTCAACATCAGCGGCGCTTCGATCAACGAGTGCAGTGCCGCCACCAGCCGCGGGCTGCCCGCGAACTCGTGAATGCGACGATGGAAGTGGCTGTTGAGATGCCCGACACGTTCGAGGTAGCCCTCGGGCTTCGCCAATGTTTCGTGATATTGATCTTCGGCGAGCTGGCGCAGCTCGGCGATGCCCTCCCCGGTGATGCGCCGGGCGGCCCGTGCCGCTCCATAGGACTCGAGCATGGCGCGTAATTCATACACGTCATCGCGATCTTCGTGGGTCCATTCGGTGACGATCGCGCCTTGATGCGGGACGAACTCCAACAGCCCTTCGGCGTGGAGTTTTCGCAACGCCTCCCTCACTGGTGTACGACTGACCCCTGCGACTGCTGCGACTTCCTGCTCGGTGATGCGGGCGGATGCTGGATACACGCCGCGCACGATGCGTTCACGGACGGTGTGATACGCCTTGTCCACTGCCTTGGCCATGGTGCTCCTTCAAACATTCTGTGATGGAGACCCGGTAATGCGCCGCTGCATAGTGATTGGGTATGAACGGGTCTCGTATGAGACCAGTGTATACGCGGCCCTTCATGCCAAACAGTAATATACACATTCCATTCACTAACTTAAGTTAGGGGCACGAACCCTGCCGAAGTGAGTCCACTCCGGCAGTTGGACGGTTCAGGCAGGAAAGACCCCTATCAGGCTGATGCTCTTGAGGTTCCGACCGGGAAGCCGCCGGCTTTGGAGACCATGCTCGGGACCGCCTTGCCGCGCTGTTCGCCGAGCCAGCGGGCAGTTTCGATCAGCAGAGTGAGATCGATGCCGGTGTCGTATCCCGCCCGAGACAACATGTACACCAAATCTTCCGTGCCGACGTTTCCTGTCGCATTCGGAGCGAACGGACATCCGCCGACGCCGCCGACGCTGGCATCGAGCGTGTTCACACCGGCGAGCACAGCGGCGTATGCATTCGCGACCGCTGTATTCCGTGTGTTGTGAAAGTGACAGCGAATGGCGACATCGCCGACCGCGCTACGCACCTGCTCAACCAGCGCAGTGACTTGACTCGGAACCGCAACACCGATGGTGTCGGCGAGCGCGATCTCGAGCGGATTGGACTGGGCGAGTCGACGGCAAATATCGACAACACGCGATGCCGGTACTTCACCTTCAAAGGGACAGCCGAATGCCGTCGACAACGTCACCTGCATGCGCACGCCGGCCTCACGAGCGAGCGGCGCGATTTCTTCGATGGCGCGAATGTTTTCTTCCATCGTCGCACCCTGGTTGCGCTCGCTGAAACTATTCGTTGCGGCGGTGACCAGACCGACTTCGGTGCAACCGGCCGCGAGCGCACGGTCGAAGCCTTTGCGATTCAGCACCAGGCCGACATATTGAACGCCGGGGACTTTCGGCAGGCCCGCGAGCACCGCTTCGGCATCCGCCATCTGCGGCACGCGTTTGGGATTCACAAAACTCGCCACTTCGATTCGCTTCAATCCGGCGGCCACCAGCCGACCGATCAATTCCAGCTTGGTCGCCGTCGACAATACTTCAGGCTCGCTCTGCAATCCGTCGCGCGGTCCCACTTCCACAATCTCAATCGCTCGCGCCATTTCTAACTCTCGACTTCTCTCAATGACCTTCGCAACCGTCGCCGTCAGTGATCGCGCCCAACGACGCGCTGCTGACTTCGCGGGCATATTTTGCGAGCACTCCGCGCCGGGCATAAGGCTCGGGTGATTTCCAAGCGGCGCGCCGCTTCGACAACTCTTGCTCGCTCAACGCGACCTGTATCTCACGCGATTGCGCATCGATCGTGATCTGGTCGCCATCGCGGATCAGGCCGATTGGCCCGCCGACCGCGGCTTCCGGCGCGATGTGACCTACGACGAATCCTCGGCTGCCGCCTGAGAAACGACCGTCGGTGATCAACGCGACTTTGTCCGCGAGGCCCGCGCCAGCGATCGCGCTCGTCGGACTCAACATTTCACGCATTCCTGGCCCACCTTTGGGGCCTTCGTAGCGAATTACAACTACATCGCCCGCTTCGACCTTGCCATCGAGAATGGCCTGCACCGAAGCTTCTTCGCCATCGAACACGCGTGCACGGCCGGTGAACGACAAGCCTTCCTTGCCCGTGATTTTCGCAACCGAGCCTTCCGGCGCGAGATTGCCATACAGCACGACGAGGTGGCTGTCCGGCTTGATGGGCTTGTTGAAGGCGTAAACGATGTCCTGATTCTTCGGATAGGGCTTCACGCTCTTCAGATTCTGCGCAAGCGTCTTGCCGGTGACGGTCAAACAATCCCCGTGCAGCAGCCCCTCCTTCAGCAGAATCTTCATCAGCGGCTGAATGCCACCGATGCGCACCAGCTCCGACATCATGTATTTGCCGCTCGGGCGCAGATCGGCGAGCACCGGCACTTTCTTACCGATGCGAGTGAAGTCATCCAGTTCGAGCTTCACATTGGCCGAATGCGCAATGGCGAGCAAATGCAGCACCGCGTTGGTCGAGCCGCCGAGTGCGATGACCGTGGTGATCGCATTCTCGAACGCTTCGCGCGTCATGATCTGCGACGGCGTGATGCCCTGCTTGGCAAGTTTTACGACCGCCTTGCCGGCGTTCACGCAGTCCTGAATCTTTTGCTTCGACACCGCGTCCTGCGCCGAGCTGTTCGGCAGGCTCATGCCCATGGCCTCGATTGCAGACGCCATGGTGTTCGCGGTGTACATGCCGGCACAGCTGCCTGGCCCCGGAATCGCCTTGCGCTCGATCTGGTCCATTTGTTTCTTCGTGATCTTGCCGCTGGTGAAGGCACCGCGCGCTTCGAACACGGAGATCACATCGAGATGGCCCGGGCCCGGACGAATGGTGCCGCCATAGACGAACACGGCCGGGCGATCCAGGCGCGCCAGCGCCATCATGCAGCCGGGCATGTTCTTGTCGCAGCCGCCGATCGCGACCACGCCATCGAAGCCCTGCGCGCCGGAGACCGTTTCGATCGAGTCTGCGATCACTTCGCGTGACACGAGCGAGTAACGCATGCCCGGTGCGCCGTTGGAGATACCGTCGGACACCGTAATCGTGCCGAATGTCGTGCTCTTGCCGCCGGACGAATCGACCGCGGCCGCGGCGGCCTTGGCCAGCTTGTCGATGTGCATATTGCACGGCGTGAGATTGCTCCAGGTGGAGGCAATGCCGATCGCCGGCTTCTTGAAGTCCGCATCCTTATAGCCGACGGCCCGCAGCATGGCGCGGCTGGGCGCCTGCTTCAGACCATCGACGACTTCACTGGAATAGCGGCGAAAATTGACGGCGGGCTTGGCTGCTTGCTTTTTCGTGGCCATGACGTACGCGCAAAGGAAGACCAGCGACGACCGCTATTGTAGTGGTCGTCGCCGAAGGCAAGGCAAGTTATTGGAGCTTCAGCTTCTTAGATATTGATAGTGGCGCTCTTCTGCGCGCCTTTTTTCGCGTGCAAACCGGCGATTCGCATGGCCAGTTCCAGCGCCTGCTCGTAGTTCAGACGTGGATCGACCTGCGATTTATAGGCGCGCGCGAGGTCCGCATCCGTCAGACCCCGAGCGCCACCCGTGCATTCGGTGACATCCTCACCTGTGAGCTCAAAATGCACACCCCCGAGCCAAGAACCCAATTCGCGGTGGATTCGGAAAGCCGACTCCAGCTCGCTGACGATGTTTTCGAAGCGCCGTGTCTTCAGGCCTGAGGTGGCCGTCTCGGTGTTGCCGTGCATGGGATCGCAGATCCACAGCACGGGACTGCCGGTGGCACGCACTGCCTGAATCAGCGGCGGCAGACGCTTCTCGATGTCTTTCGCGCCCATGCGATGGATTAGCACGATCCGGCCGGGCTCGTTATTCGGATTGAGGGTCGCGATCAGGCCCTGCACCCACTCCGCGCTCATCGATGGGCCCACTTTGATGCCCAGCGGATTGGCGATACCGCGGAAGAATTCGACGTGCGCGCCGTCGAGCGCCGCGGTACGCATACCGATCCAAGGCATGTGCGTGGACAGGTTGTACCAGCGCTGCGAGCGCGGGATGTAACGCGTCTGCGCTTGTTCGAGCAGCAGATGCAATGCTTCGTGACTGGTGTAAAAGCGCGTCGTCGTGCTCTCGTGGATCGGCTGACCCGAGGCTGCTTCGAAGAAGTCGAGCGATTCGGAAATCGAGTGCACGACCTTCTCGTACGCCTCCTTCGAGGGCGAATGACGCAGGAAATCCAAATCCCAGTATTCGGGGTGATGCAGGTCGGCAAAGCCGCCGTCGATCAGCGAGCGGACGAAGTTCAGCGTCAGGGCCGAGCGCTCGTAGCCCCGCAACAGCAACGACGGATCGGGTGTGCGCTCTTCGGCCGTAAAGCCCGGACGATTGACGTTCGCGCCCCGATAGCTGGGCAATGTCACGCCATCGCGGGTCTCGGTGTCGGCCGAGCGAGGCTTGGCATACTGACCGGCCATGCGGCCGACGCGGATCACCGGCTTCTTCAAGCCATAGACCAGCACCAGGCTCATCTGCAGCAGGATTTTCAGCTTCTTGGCGATCTTGTCGGACTCGCAGTCCTCGAGCGTTTCGGCGCAGTCACCGCCCTGGAGCAGGAAGCGCTCCCCGCGCTGGGCCGAGGCAATCTGCTCTTTCAGCGCTTCGACCTCCCAGGACACCACCAGCGGCGGCAGCCGGGACAGCTCGGCGACGACGCGGTCGAGTGCGGCCTGGTCCGGATAGGTGGCCTGCTGCTGCGCCTGCCTGGACTGCCAGCTGGACGGATGCCAATGAATCAGGTCGGGAGTGCGCGTCATAGCGGGATGGGAGCCTAGCACCCGAGCAGTGCGAAGCAAACGGACCGAAGTCGAAATTGCATACAGTTGGGGCAAAAAATACGCCGGTGCGGAGCCCCCTGACTGCCCGGGCCGGCATAACGTTTACAGTTCCGGGACTTCCGGCCTTTAATGACCGCCGCCCAGCACACCTCGGACGGCACAGGAGCACGCATGGCCAAGGTTCTGATACTCGGTGCCGGCAAGATCGGCGCGCTGATTTCCGGGCTGCTGGCGGAGTCCGGCTCATACGAGGTGCATCTCGGGGATGTGAGCGCCGAGGCCGCCAACGCCGTTGTGAGTGCGCATCGCCTCACCAATCTGCACGCGCACCATGTTGATGCAGCCAATGCCGAAGCGCTGCGCGCCCAATTGCAGAGCCATCCGGTAGATGCGGTCATTTCCAGCCTGCCCTACTACTGCAACGTTGGCGTTGCCGAGGCTGCGCGAGCCGCCGGCACGCACTACTTCGATCTCACCGAAGACGTCGAAGTGACGCGCGCGGTTCGCAAGATCTCCGAGGGCGCAGGCCAGGCTTTCGTTCCTCAATGCGGTCTCGCGCCAGGCTTCATCTCCATCGCCGCGAATGAATTGATCGGCCACTTCGACGAGCTGCGCGCGGTCAAGCTACGTGTCGGCGCCCTGCCCCAGCATCCCAACAACGTCTTGAAATATTCGCTGACCTGGTCGACCGAAGGCCTGATCAACGAATACGGCAATCCTTGCGAAGCCATGGTCGATGGCCGGCGCCTGGAAGTCGCACCGCTCGAAGGTCTCGAAGAGATCGAGATCGACGGCACGCTCTACGAGGCCTTCAACACCTCGGGAGGCTTGGGCTCGCTTGCCGAAACCTATGGTACGCGTGTGCAGAACATGGACTACAAAACCATGCGCTATCCGGGTCATTGCGAGCAGATGCGATTGCTGATGAACGATCTGAAGCTCAATCACGATCGCGGCACGCTCAAGCGCATCCTCGAAAACGCCGTACCGCAGACCTTGCAGGACGTGGTGGTCATTTACGTTGCGGTCACCGGCAAACAGGACGGTGAGCTGCGCGAGGAGAACTACGTCAACAAGGTGTATCCGCAGGTGATCGCGGGCCGGCTGTGGTCGGCGATTCAAGTCACGACGGCGTCGGGCATTTGCGCCGTGGTCGATCTGGTGATCCACAGCGGCGGCAAGCATCACGGCTTCGTGCGTCAGGAAGACTTCCGGCTGCAGGACGTGCTGACGAATCGGTTTGGCAAGCACTACGGCGCAGTGGGCGGCAAAGAGGTGTCCGGCCACATCGTGGTGAGCGGACAGACCGGACATCAACGCAGGCACTGACCTGCTCGCATTGCCGCTACCTGCCTCTGCCACTGAGTCGGCAGGCTTGATAGCCTGTCGACTTGGATGCATCGATTGGAGACTTCAGTGGCACGTAGTGAGTTCGCGATCGTGGGCGCCGGCGCGCTCGGTTCCATTCTGGCCGCCCATCTGGTTCGTAGCGGACATTCGGTCGCCCTGCTCGCTCGCGGGCAACGCGCTCAGCAGGTGCGAGAGCAAGGACTTCGTATCAAGGGCGTGAGCGAATTTTCCACCCCCGTTGAAGTCCTCACGGATCCGGCGCAACTGCGCGAGACCGGTGCGCTCATCATCGCCACCAAGACGCCGGGATCCGAGCAGACCCTGGCATCGCTGAGTCACGTGAAGGTCGATCGAGCGCTGTCGGTTCAGAACGGCGTGATGAAAGATGACCTGCTGGCACAGACCTACGGGCGCGAGCGCACGTTAGGCTCGTTGGCTGACACCAGCGGTGAGCTGCTCGCCTCGGGCGAAGTGCTGTTCACGCGCAATGTGAATTTATTCGTCGGCGAGCTCGACGGTACGATGAGCGATACGGCGCGCGCTATCGTGAAAGCCATCGACGATGCCGGCGTGCGCGCGACGCTGATGCCGGACATCGTCTCGCGCGAATGGAGCAAATTCGTGGGTTGGGTGGGCTTTGTCAGCCTGTCACTCACGACCCGCGCCATCACGTGGCGTTTCTTGTCCGATCCGGATGCAGCGCTGCTCATCGTGCGATTGACGCGCGAACTTGCGTCGTTGGCAAAAGCGCTGGGGATTCAGCTCACGGAAGACCGGGCGATCCTGCCGTTGGGCACGGTGCTCGATGGCACCGAGGCGCAGGCGGTCGCGGCCGTGCAGAAAGCAGGCGCCGATTATCAGACGAAGGCACCGGAGCACCGTATGTCGGCGCTACAGGACCTGCAAGCCGGGCGAGCGCTCGAGATCCATGAAACGTTGGGTTATGCGCTGCGTAAAGCGCAGGAGCTGAATCTTTCGTTGCCGCTGCTGGCGAGTTTTTATTCGTTGGTCAGCGCGATCGACCGCACGCGGGATCGCTAGCTCCGTAAGTTCGTTCAGCGCGCTTTCAAGTACGCTGCCACGGCTTTGAACGCTGGCAGCGAGGTGGGATCGATCAGCGTGTTCTGCGCCTTCGGAAACGATGCGAAGCGCACCAGAACCATCTGCGCGGATGGATCGATGTAGATCGTCTGCCCATGCACACCACGGGCGGCGATCACGCCCTCATTGCCGGGGTACACCCACCACATGCTGGTATAGCTGCCGCCAATCAGCGCCGGATAGGCGGTGCCGAATTTCGCAGGGTCGCCGCCTGCACGAATCTTCCGCACCACCTCGGCTGGAAACAACCGCTGTCCGTTGATGACGCCTTCATTCAACATCAGCAAACCCAGACGTCCAAGATCCCGCAGACCTGCACTGAGGCCGCCGCCGGCGAATGGCACGCCCTTGGCATCGACCGTCATGTACGCGTCCTGCTCAGCACCCATCCTGCGCCACAGTCGTTCGGAGGCGAAATCGGTGACCGACTGGCCGGTGGTGCGCGAGATGATCCAGCCCAGCATGTCCGAATTGACGGTCTTGTAGTGAAAGGCTTCGCCGTGGCGGCCCTCGGGCTGCACCTGCTGGAGATAATCCCAATAGCCATTGGGTCCTTTGTACTCCGGCGGCTTGGGCAGCGGACTCGCGGCCGCCGAGTAGCTCCAAATGTCTGCCTTGGGATCGGAATAATCTTCGGAATAGCGCAGGCCCGTGGTCATGTCCATCACCTGCCGCACGGTGGCGGAGGCAAAGGCGCTGTTGGCAATCTGGGGAACGATGGCGGCAACCCGGGCCGTGTCGTCGAGCTTGCCCTCCACGACCAGGATTTCCGCCAGCAGACCGGTCAGCGATTTGGTCATCGACATGGCCGCATGTTTGCCGGCCGCATCGAGACAACCGAAGTAACGTTCATAGACAACCCTGCCCTGGTGCAGGATCAGCATGCCGTCCGTGTAGTTCGCATCAAGCGACTCTCGCCACGTCATCGGTCGATCGCTGCCGATCGGCAGGAAGGTCAACGCGTCGATCTCGCGTCGCCGACTCGCCAGTTGCTGCGCCGGGAGATATTGAAGCGGAACCGGGGCCCCCAGGCCACGACTGATTTCTTTCGTCGGCAGGAGCTCACGCAGGTGACACACCGACCAGCGCAGGCGCGGGAAACTGAAATAGACCGTATCGGGCTGCGTGATGATTCTATTTTCCGGGGGCGGAAATCCTTGCATCCAGCCCATCACTTTGGGATCGGATTGCTGTGCCGAAAGTGGCGGCGTTTGCGCGCCTGCCGCAGTGGATGCGAGCGCGAGGGCAAGACCAGCGGCAACAGCGAACGTATCGCCGAACATGCTCTGACTCCAGTCTTAGCGCGAAATCTCGATCACGAACGCCACCGTTGCGAGCAGACACGCGATAGTTCGCACATGGTTCCAGCGCGTCCACGGGCCGCGATAGGCATGCCATTGCGTTTCCAGGTCGTTGGCGGACGGTGAGACGGCCTCCAGCTTCTCGTTCAGCGGCACGTTGCACGCCATCGTGACGCCAATCGAGCCGACCAGATAAAGCAAGGCACCGGCCACCACCAGCGGGGAATTGAGCAGGCCCACGAGCAGCACGACACACAGCAGTGCCGTGCCGAAGAAGGCGAGAAAGAACAGCGAATTCAGGATCACGCGGTTGATGCTGTTCATGGCGGCGATGGCGCCTGCGGCGGGCAGGCGATCGAAGGCACGCATCACGGTGTTGGAGAAGATGAAGAACAAGCCGCCGTTGAGGCCGCTGCCCACGGCGGCCAGGATCAGCAGTGTGGTCCACAGATGGGCCTTCATAAGTCCCCCGTCCGATGCGTCGACCTTACTGCAATCCTGCCTCTGCGGCCACGCCGTTGCGGCAGGGAGCAACGGCCGCTACTGGTTCCCTTTGCCCTGACGCTGTTTTCGCTATCGCGGCAGCGGGCCACTCACGCGGCGCGCTGAACCTCGACCCTCGCCTTCTCAATCTGATCCGCGATGCGCTTGTCGGACACGGGCAAGACCGCTTTGAGGTCTTGGGCAAACAGTGAGACGCGGAACTCTTCGATCATCCATTGCAGACGATCGAGCTCAGGATGGGTTTCTCCCTGCGGCGCTTGTGATCGCAGACGTTGATAGGCCTGCGTCGCCGGGGAGATCTGTTTCATCAACTCTGCATCGCGTTTCTGATTGCCTGGCGCTTTATCGAGTCGGCGCGTCAGCGCTTTGAAATAGCGCGGCAAATGCGGCCACAGCGCAGTCGGCACGCTCGCAGGGAAATCGCCCGGTACGAGCATTTGCAACTGCGCTTGCACATCGGTCCGCAGCGTCTGGAACGTGGGGCCTTCGAGCGCTGCAAGCTTCATGCGCGCATTTCTCAACTCACGCAGCGCCGATGCCGTGTGTTCGATGACCCGATCGGTTACTTCACCAAACCGGGCACGATGCTTATCCAATAACGTATCGAACTGCGCGGCCGAACGTGGCAAGGTGCTCTCCTCGCTCAAGAAACATTCGACGAAGCACTTCTCCGCCAGCGCTTCGGCGATGGGGCGCGAGTTATTCAATCCCTGCGCGAGCAGCATCAGCTCGCTGCGCTCCGAACAGCGTTTGCGGGCGTATTTGAACTGCTCGGGCAGCGCGAGAATGGCGAGCCGCAGGACGCCTAAACGCAACATGCCTTCGGCGTCCACCAATGTGGCCGCCTCGGCGACTTCGACACCGTCACCGCGATCACGCAGGGTTGGATAGACCGAGAAGCGCAGTCCGCGTCGTTGCACGGATTCTTCGACCGCAAGATCACCGAAGTCCCAACGACGACGCACGCCGCCGGAAGGCGCCGCCTTCTGCTCGCCGGATTTGGCTTCGGTTTCTCGAACTGCGCGTTTGAGTGCGGCGAGATCGCGGCCCTCGGCGAGGGTCTTGCCATCCAGATCGGCGACGCGGAAGTTCACGCGCAGATGGTCTGGCAAGGGAAGTGCAGCCACTTCCTCGGTCGTCACCGTCGTGCCGCCCACGCGAGTGACCCACTCCGCCACGGCGGTGTTGAATTCCTTTGACTCGTCGATTTCCGCCGCAGCGCGTGCTGCATGCTCGGGGACGGGAACGAAGGCTTTTCGGATCTGCTTTGGCAGACTGCGCAGCAGCTGGGTGATCGTCTCGATGCGCCAACCGGGAATGGGCCGTGAGAAATCGCCAACGACCGCGTTGCTCAACAGCGGTTTCGGCAACACGACCGTCACGCCGTCGCTCGCCGAGCCCGGCTCGAAGCGATATTCCAGCGGTAGCTCGTTACCCGTGATCGCCATGACGGGCGGAAATTCCTGCGGCGTGATTTCGGACGCGTCGCGACGGGTAATGTCCGCCGTGGTCATCTGCAGTTGCTGTGCATGACCTGGCGTCCTCAGCCACTTCTCCAGCGCCGACACCGAATTCACCGTCGCAGGCAATCGCGCCAGATAAAAGTCACAAAGCGCCTGCTCATCGGCGAGGATGTCGCGACGGCGGACCTTCGCTTCCATGACTTCGATCTGCTGGCGCAAGCGGCGATTGTGTTTGAGGAAGTCCGCTTTGATGCGCGAGTGCCCTTCGACCAAGGCTTCTCGCACGAAAATCTCTTGTGCTTCGCGCGGTGACACGTTGCCCAGATTGATTCGTCGACGTGAGGACAGCGTGAGGCCGTACAACGCGACGGACTCGAAGGCCGCGACGAAGCCGCGATCCTCAACCCAGTGCGGCTCGCTATAGCTGCGCTTGATCAAATGCGCACCGGCAGACTCGATCCACTGCGGCTCAACGGCAGCGACCGTGCGCGCGTACAGGCGCGTCGTTTCCATCAAGTTCGCGGCGACCACCCATTTCGGCGGCTTGCTCGCAAGCGGCGTGCCCGGTGCGACGACGAATCGCGTGCCGCGGGCGCCATCGTATTCGCGCTTCTCATCGAGCGCACCGATGTTGCCCAAAAAGCCCGTGAGGATGGCTTGATGCAGATTTGCGTAATCCGCTGGCGCGCTGTTGGCCTTCAGCTCCAGCTCCTTGACCGTCTCGCTCAGCTGCCGATGCAATTCCTGCCACTCGCGAGCGCGCATGAACGCAATGAAGTTCTCGCGACACCATTTGCGCAGCTGGCTGCCGGATAACTCCGCAACCTGGGTTTGATACGCGTTCCACAGATTCAAGACGGCAACGAAATCCGAGCGCGGGTCGGCGAACACCGCGTGTTTTTGATCCGCTTGAGTCTGGGCATCCGACGGCCGCTCGCGCGGATCCTGGGCAGAGAGGAACGACGCGATGACGAGCATCTCTGCAAGGCAGCTGTGATGACTTGCCGCTAACAGCATACGACCGAGCCGCGGATCCACGGGCAGCGACGAGAGCTGGCGCCCCAGGCTCGTCACACGACGATCGTCATCGACAGCCTTCAACTCCTGCAGCAGTCGATAACCATCGTTGATCAAGCGCGTGTCGGGCGGATCGACGAACGGAAAGGCCTCCGGCTCGCCCAATTCCAAGGCGGCCATTTGCAGGATGACGCTCGCCAGGTTCGTGCGCAGCACTTCGGGCGGCGTGAACGCCGGACGCAGATTGAAATCGTCTTCCGCGTACAGGCGAATGCAGATACCCGGCGCCTCACGACCCGAGCGGCCCTTGCGTTGATCGGCGCTGGCTTGCGAGATCGGCTCGATCGGCAAACGCTGCACCTTGCCGCGCACGCTGTAGCGGCTGATGCGCGCAAGGCCCGAGTCGACGACGTGCCGAATACCCGGCACCGTCAGCGAGGTCTCGGCGACGTTGGTTGCGAGCACGACCCGGCGTGAACCGTGCTTTTCGAAGATCTTTTCCTGATCGCGCGTCGACAGCCGCGCGTACAGCGGCAGCACTTCGGTCCCGTGCAGGCGCGCTTTGGACAGCGCATCGGCGGCGTCGCGGATTTGTTTTTCGCCCGGCAGGAACACGAGCACATCGCCCCGGTCCACGCGATCCAATTCCTGGACCGCCGCGACGATGCCTTCGTCCAGGGACAGTTCGTAGTCATCTTCGTCGGTCCCGGTCAGCGGCCGATAGCGCACTTCGACGGGATAACTGCGGCCGGAGACTTCGATGATGGGCGCACCACCGAAGAACTCGGCGAAGCGCTGCGGATCGATGGTTGCCGACGTGATAACGACGCGCAGGTCCGGTCGCTTCGGCAGCAGGCGCTTGAGCACGCCGAGCAGGAAATCGATGTTGAGGCTGCGCTCGTGCGCTTCGTCGATGATCAGCGTGTCATAGCGGCGCAGTAACCGATCGTTCTCGAGCTCACGCAGCAGAATGCCGTCGGTCATGAGCTTGATACGGCAATCCGGCCCGGTGCGATCGTTGAAGCGCACCTGATAACCCACTGCACCGCCGACGGTGGTTTGCAGCTCCTCGGCGAGGCGATTCGCGATGGCGCGAGCGGCGATACGTCGAGGCTGGGTATGACCGATCAGGCCGAAGGTGCCAAGCCCCGCTTCCATGCAGATCTTGGGCAGCTGTGTCGTCTTACCGGAGCCGGTGGCACCGCAGACCACGACGACCTGGTTTGTTTGTAATGCCTTTGCAATCTCTTCGCGATGCGCGGTGATCGGCAGGCCGGCGTCGTACTCGACGCGCAGAGGCAAGGCTTTCAGACGCGCGATGGTGGCTACCGACGCCTCGATCGACTGGCGCAATTGAAGAACGGCGCCGTCGGGCTCCGCAGGCGGAGTACGGCGCGCGAACAGGCGATCCAGCTCCCGCGACAGGCGTGGCCGGTCGGCGAATCGCGTGTGGGGCAGCTGATCGCGCAGCGCCAGCAGCGCCGCGGTATAAGAGGAATTCGGGGTACTCATCGCGCAGCCGACTTGTATGCGATTGCCCCGGCAGGTTTCAAGTGGCCCGATACCTTCAACAGCTCACACGGGCGCTATTTTTACCTCGATACGTGCGCCGCCGAGCGCCGAGACGTCGATATCGATGACGCCGCCGTTGAGCTCGACCAGCTCACGCACCACCGACAATCCAATGCCCTGCCCGGCTACGCGCTCATCCAGCCGCGCGCCCCGCTCCAGCACTCTGGCTCGCGAGTCCAGCGGAATGCCGGGACCGTCGTCCTCGATCACGATGCGCAAGCCATCGCGCCGGGCGGCGGGACTCACGACCCGATCGGCGGTGATACGCACGGTGGTCCGTGCCCACTTGAAGGCGTTATCGAGCAGATTGCCCGCGATCTCGGTGAGGTCTTCGCGGTCGCCGGTGAAGGTGCAGCCTTCGGCGACGGCCAGTTCGCAAGTGAGGCCACGATCCATGTAGACCTTCAACAACGCGCCACGCAACGCGACCAATGCATCGCGAACGTCGGTCGGCGCCGCGCCCAGGCCCGTGCCACCGGCCGCAGCGGCGCGACGCAGCTGATATTTGACGATGTCGTCCATGCGCCCGACCTGCTCATCGAGCTGACGAACGACCGTCATCTCACGACCGCCTTGAGTGCTGAGCAGATTGCGCATGACCGCGAGCGGTGTTTTGAAACTGTGCGCAAGGTTGCCGAGCGTGTTTCGATAGCGCGCAAGGCGCTCGCGCTCGCTGCGCAGGAGCGCATTCAAATTGGTCGTGATGCCGAGCAGCTCGCGTGGATAACCGCCGCCGAGCTCGGTGAGATGGCCCGCTTCGATCGCTTCGATTTCGCGCTCCACGCGTCGCAGTGGCGCAAGCAATCTTCGCAACAGAACCGCAAGCGCGCCGAGCAATATCACCACCAACGCGGCGAACCAGCCAAACATCCGGCCCCGCAGCTGGCTCAACTGCGCGTGATACGGTTCGAGACTTTCGGCGACACTGAAGACGAACGAGCGCGTGGACCGATTACGGAACTGCCACTCGATACCCATGCTGAGCGACAGCACTTGGGTGCCATCGGCTCGTCGCAGCTCGCCGAAGCGACGCTCGCCCACCTCGACGTGAGGAAATTCGATGCCGGTGCCGGTCAGCGATTTGGAGCGCCAACTGGGCTGGCCGTCACTGCGCACAATCTCGCCGTACAGTCCCGAGCCCGGGTTGTCGAACCGGGGCTCGGCGATCTGATCGGGACGCACGCCGCCGCTCGAGTCCTCTTCGGACGCCGACAGCAACAGCACTACCTGCACTTCCAGCCGATCCTGGATGGCGCGCCGGCTCAGGTCCTGAAATACCAGGTCCAGGGCCAGAATGGTGACGCCAAAGAACAGGATCAGCAGGATGCTGACCGAGACGAGCAGTCGTGTGCTGAGCGAACGCGGCTGCATCGTCCTCGCGATCAGTTCTCTTTAGGCGGCGGCAGTATCGCGCTGAAGGGCGAAACGGTAACCCCGGCCACGCAGCGTCTCGATCGGCTTGATGGTCTCGTCCGGATCGAGCTTGCGGCGCAGTCGACCGATGAACACCTCGATGGTGTTGCTGTCGCGGTCGAAGTCCTGGGCATACAGCCGCTCGGTCAGCTCGCTCTTGGAGATCACCTCGCCGGCCCGATGGATCAGGTGATCGAGGATGCGGTACTCGAAGCTGGTCAGATCGACCTTGCGGCCGTTGACCGTGACTTCCTGAGTCCGCGGATCCAGCGACACCGGACCACAACGCAGCACCGGTTGTGCCCAACCGCCCGAGCGACGCAGCAGCGCCTGCACGCGCGCCAGCAGTTCCTCGAAATGGAAGGGTTTGGCGACGTAGTCATCGGCGCCGGCCTGCAGCCCTTCCACCTTGTCCTGCCAGCGATCGCGCGCCGTCAGGATCAGGATGGGAAAGCTCTTGCCCTCGGCGCGGAGCGTCTTGATCAGCTCCAGCCCGGGCAACTTCGGCAGGCCCAGGTCGACTACGGCCAGGTCCAGGGCATATTCCCGCCCGCAGTAAAGTCCTTCCTCGCCATCTGCAGCAGCATCGACCGTGAAGCCGTGCTGTTGCAGCTGTTCGACGATGGATTCACGCAGGGTCTGTTCGTCTTCAACAATTAGGACGCGCATGGATCAGTTCATTGCTCCCGATTCTGCGTCCACACTCACGTTCCGGACCTTGCCGTCGGCGCTGAGCAGGCGGATACGATGTTCCACCTTGTCGCCATTGCGAACGGTCTCGGCTCTGACCGCCTTGGCTCGAAAACGCCGTTGCGCCATTTCCACCGCCTGATCGAGCGAGATGCCCGAAGGCTCGATGCGGTATTCACGACGCTGCCGGCGATCGATCAGCTCCTGGGCATTGGCGCTAGGTACCGCTGCCAGCAGCGATAGCAGAACCAACATCAAGTGCCAGAAAGTGCGCATGGGGGCTAAGTGTACGCACGGCGGGACGTTACTTCACGCCCCGCCGCACAACCTTTGAGAAAACTCCCGTTGAAGATGGAAAACGTTTGACCGGTCTCCACCTCATTCGGCCACGGCGACAGCCACCCTGACCCGAATGCGATTACCGGGGTCATACGGCATGCGGGTCGTGTATTCACGACCGTTGTACTCGTAAGTCACCCGGTACCCGTCAATACGCTCTTCGTACCGTTTCTCATATCGGACTTCGCAACGCTGAACTATTTCTTCCCGCACCGAAGCTGAACGGCGGGCGGCGGCGTCATAACCCACCGCGGCGCCGACCGTGGCACCGGCGACGGTGGCTGCATCCCGACCCCGGCCGCTGCCGAACTGGTGACCGATGACGCCGCCGATGATGCCACCCACCAGGGTGCGGACCCCTACGCTGGGATCGGAGATGTGGGGGCGGTCTTCGACGTAACGCACGTCGTCGTAGCACTCACGGTTGGGCGTCTCGACGCTGACCTGCCGGACGATGGGCTGGACGCGGGTGACCGGGGCGTAGTCGTATTCGCTCGAAGCACTGCGCTCGTAGCGAGGCGGTCCGGCCAGGGCCACGCCGGCCAGCAGGACACCCGTCACAGCCATCGAAACGCGAGCGGCACTCATCGTTAGATCTCTCCAGAAGCCCGGTATGCGCCGAGCGTGGGAGTCAAATTAGGGCTGAGGCCATGAATGAACCCTGAACCCCGTCAGGCGACTTGTTACCAACTGTATTACCGGCGCAACGGGTCATCTCAAGCAGCCGTCCATGGATCCTCGGCCAGCCGTTACGTCCGTGTACCGGCCTAAGCGCGGTTCGAGGCGACGTTACAAAACGGCAGGACAGCCGTTTTGCGCAGCCTTCAGGCTGCCCGAAGGGCGAGGTATAGGGATGTACCGAGTGCAACTCGCCTCGAAGAGTCATCCGCGCTTAGCCTCGTCCCAGAGCTGGTCCATCTCGGCCAGGCTCGCCTGCTGCGGGGTCTTGCCCTGCTTCGCCAGGCCGCTCTCGACGTAACGAAAGCGGCGCTCGAAGCTTGCGTTGGTGCGCTTGAGCGCCTGTTCCGGGTCGATCTTCAGATACCGGCACACGTTCACCACGCAAAAGAGCACATCGCCGATCTCGGCCGCCAGCCGTTCATGCTGGCGCTGGCCTTCCGTCGTGGTGGCCATCGTGTCGGCCTGCAGACAGACATGCGAGCGCACTTCGGCCTTGAATTCCGCGATCTCCTCATCGAGCTTTTCGATCGCGCCGTGCACATCGGACCATTCGAAGCCCACCTGGGCGGCACGCTTGCCGAGCTTGTTGGCGCGAGTCAGCGCCGGCAATGCGACGGGCACATCGTCGAGCACGCTCGCCTGCTCCTCTGGCCGCCGCTTCTGCGCGCGCTCGCGACGTTTCTGTTCTTCCCAAGCGACGGTCTGCGCTTCGGCATCGGCGATCGATGCACTGCCAAACACATGCGGATGCCGACGTTCCATCTTGTCGCAAATGGCATTGGCCACCGCGTCGAAATCGAAGGCGCCCTGTTCGCGCGCCATCTGGGAATGAAACACGACTTGAAACAGCAGATCGCCCAGCTCGTCACGCAGCGACGGCAGATCGTCACGCTCGATCGCATCGGCGACCTCGTACGCCTCTTCGACCGTGTACGGTGCGATGGTCTTGAAGTTTTGTTGCAGATCCCACGGGCAACCGCCTTGGGGATCGCGCAGGCGGGCCATGATGTCGAGCAGACGTTGAATGCCGGACATAGGAGTTACTCGGTTCGCAACAGCTTATATAGAGACGTCAACATCCCGGCCGTCGCGCCCCAGATGTTGTGATTCTCATAAGGAATGTCGTACACCTGCACGGTGACGGCGCCCAGCTCGCGGGTGCGCGAGCGATGATTGATCGGATCGAGGATGTGACGCAGCGGCACCTCGAACGCGGTTTCCACTTCATGATGATCCAGGCGCAGCTCGAAGCCGGGCTGCACGAACGCCACGACCGGCGTCACCCAATAGCCCGACAACACCAGCTGGGGCTCGAGATAACCGGCGAACGTGATGTACTCGCGGGTCACGCCGATTTCTTCCTCGGTCTCGCGCAACGCGGCTTCCAGCGGATTCAGATCGGTCGGCTCGATGCGACCGCCGGGAAAGCTGATCTGCCCGGCGTGATTCTTCAATGTCGAGGCGCGCTGGGTGAGCAGCACCGTGAGCCCGGTTTCATGATCGACGATGGGCACGAGCACTGCCGCTGCGATCGGCGCTGCGGGAAAGTACGCGCGAATCGATTCGATGTCTTTGGCGGAAAATCCCGCAGGCACGGCGGTCGAGGGATCCGATGCCGCACGGGAGTCCTTCAGCCGCTCCTCGATGAGCCGCCGCAGGGCAATTCGATCGTTCAAATTAGCCCCCGCCGCCTGCGACTTTGCCGCCGGCTTTGGTCAGCTCGCGCGGATCCAGATACTTCGACAGCTCTTCATCGGACAACTGCGTGTGTTCGGCCGCGACGTCCTTGATGGGCCGACCTGTGGCATACGCCTCTTTGGCGATCTTCGCGCCCGCCTCGTAACCGATGACGGGATTGAGCGCGGTCACGAGAATCGGATTGCGATTCAACGCTTCGCCGATGCGCTGCTCGTTGACCGTAAAACCCGCAAGCGCCGAGTCGGCGAGCGAGCGCGCGGCATTCGCCAGCAGATCGATGCTCTGTAGCAGGTTATAGGCGATCACCGGCAGCATCACGTTGAGCTGGAAATTGCCGGACTGCCCGGCGATGGCGATGGTCGCATCGTTGCCCATCACCTGGGCTGCGACCATGGTCACGGCTTCGGGGATCACGGGATTTACTTTGCCGGGCATGATGCTGCTGCCTGGCTGCAGCGCCGGCAATGCAATCTCGCCGAGCCCGGCGAGCGGCCCGCTGTTCATCCAGCGCAGGTCGTTGGCGATTTTCATCATCGATACCGCGAGCGTGCGCAGCTGCCCCGATAACTCCACGGCGGCATCCTGCGAGGACAGCGCCTCGAAGTAATTCGTGCTCGGCTTGAGCTCCAACCCGCTCTTGACCGACAGATACCGCGAGGCTCGTAGTGCGAAGCGTGGATGCGCATTGATACCCGTGCCGACCGCCGTGCCACCGAGTGCGATCATTTGCAGGCGCGCGCGCGACTCCATCACTCGCGCGCAGCCATGTTCGACCTGCGTGCGCCAGCCGCTCATCTCCTGGCCCAGCGTCACTGGCATCGCATCCATTAAATGCGTGCGCCCGGTCTTGACGATGTCACCGATCTGACCGATGCGTCGACTGATGACCGCGCTGAGATACGCAAGCGCCGGCAGCAGGTGCTGCTCGACCGCGAGCAATGCGCTCACGTGGATGGCGGTGGGAATCACATCGTTCGAGCTCTGGCTCATGTTGACGTGATCGTTCGGATGTATGGCGATGCCGGCGAACTGCGAGGCCAGATGCGCAATGACCTCGTTGGCATTCATGTTGCTGCTGGTGCCCGAGCCGGTCTGGAACACATCGACCGGGAACTGCCGGTCGTGCTTGCCTTCGATCACTTCCAGCGAGGCCTTCTGGATGGCCGCTGCATGCTTGGCGTCGATGCCACCCAACTCCAGGTTCGCGGTCGCCGCGGCCCACTTGATCAGGCCGAGCGCGCGAATGAAGTCACGTGGCATGCGCAGGCCACTGATCGGAAAGTTGTCTACCGCGCGTTGGGTCTGCGCGCCCCACAATGCATTGCTGGGGACTTTCAACTCGCCAAGGCTGTCCCGCTCGATGCGAAAGTCGTCGTTCGCCACACGTACCTCAAGGCGGGCTGGCCGCCGATCTGCGGTATGATTCTACGATGAACAACAGTCCCTTGAACGCGATTTCACCCATTGACGGCCGCTATGCTGACAAGGCCGCCGAGCTGCGCCCCCTGTTTAGCGAGCGCGGGCTGATCCGTCAGCGCGTCCGTGTCGAGGCGCTCTGGCTCAAAGCCCTGGCCGCCGAGCCGGGCATCGATGAGCTGCGAGGCCTGCCGACCGCGGCACTCACCGTGCTGGATGCGCTGGCTGCCGAGCTGACCGATGCCGAGGCATCGGAGGTCAAGAAGCTGGAGCGTGAAACCAACCATGACGTAAAGGCGGTCGAGTACTTCGTCAAGAGTCGGCTCGATGCCGTGCCGGCCTGGCGCACGCGTCGGGAGTTCGTGCACTTCGCCTGTACGTCCGAAGATATCAACAATCTCAGTTACGCCTTGATGCTCAGGGAAGCGCGCGAGCAGGTGCTGCTGCCGCGGCTCGATACGCTCATCACCCGGCTGCGCACCCTGGCGCATTTACATGCGGCGACCCCGATGATGTCGCGCACCCATGGCCAGCCTGCGACGCCGACCACGCTGGGCAAGGAAATCGCGAACTTCACTTACCGTCTGCGCGAACAGCGTACGCGTCTGGCCGCCGTCTCCATCAGCGGCAAGATCAACGGTGCGGTGGGCAATTTCAATGCGCACATCGTGGCGTATCCGAACGTCGACTGGCCGCGCCTGGGTCAGCGCTTTGTCGAGTCGTTGGGCCTGACGTGGAATCCGTACACCACACAAATCGAGCCGCACGATTGGATGGCGGAATATTTCGATGCCCTGGCGCGTCTGAACACCGTGCTCGTGGCGCTGTGCCGCGACATGTGGGGTTACATCTCCCTGGGCTATTTCCGTCAGCGCGTGGTGGCCGGCGAGACGGGCTCCTCGACCATGCCGCACAAGGTGAATCCCATCGACTTCGAGAACGGCGAAGGCAATCTGACGCTATCGATTTCGATGCTGCGTTATCTCTCGGACAAGCTGCCGGTGTCGCGTTGGCAGCGCGACCTCACCGATTCGACGGTGCTGCGAAATGTCGGCGTCGCGGTCAGCCATGCGTTGATTGCCTGGCGCTCCATCGAACGTGGCCTGGAGCGCGTCGATGTGGACGCGAACCGTCTGGCGGAAGACCTGGACTCGAACTGGGAGCTGCTGGCCGAGCCCATCCAGACCGTGATGCGCCGCTACGGTGTCGAGAATGCTTACGAACAGTTGAAGTCGCTGACGCGCGGCCAGCGGGTCGATGCCGCAGCGTTGCGACAGTTTGTGTCCGGTCTCGCGTTGCCCGAATCTGCCAAGCAGGCGCTGCTGGAACTCTCGCCGGCCCGTTACGTTGGCTATGCAGAGGAGCTTGCCAGGAAGGTGTAAACAGGCCCAGGGAACGCCAACCTGCTTAATCATGAATAATGATTAATTGTGCCAATACCTTGATTCGCTTCACAATTGATTCAGTTTGGCTGGCTATACTGGCATCATGACCCTGCGCCCCGACCTGACCGTAGCCGCCGTCGTCGAACGCGACGGCCAGTTCCTGCTCGTCGAGGAGCGGGTCGGCAATCGCATGGTGTTCAACCAGCCGGCAGGGCATGTGGAGCGCGGCGAGCAATTCATCGAAGCCGTGATCCGCGAGACGCTGGAGGAAACCGCCTGGACGTTCCGGCCGGAGGCGCTGATCGGCGTTTACCTGTGGGAACAGGTCGAGAAGCAAAAGAGCTTCCTGCGCGTGGTCTATTCCGGCGCGGTGACGCATCACCATTCGGACCGGCAGCTGGATCGCGGCATCGAGCGTGCGTTGTGGCTCGACCGCGATCAGATCATCGCCCGCTCCGCCCGCCTGCGCAGCCCACTGGTGCTGCGTTGTATCGATGACTACCTCGACGGCGCCCGGCATCCCCTTGATGTGGCGAAAAACGTCGTCAAAGATGGGGTGCTGTCCCCGGACGTGCGGGCGCGCACGCTGGAACATCCGGCCATCAATCGTTTGCTCTGAATTTCCGATCTGAACTGTCGTGACCGCTCCGCTCGTGATCGTCGGCATGTCCGGCGGCGTCGACTCGTCCGTCGCTGCGTGGCTGCTGCTGCAACAAGGCTACGAAGTCCAGGGCTTGTTCATGAGCAACTGGGACGAGGACGAAGACGGATACTGCACCGCTGCCGAGGACTATCAGGATGCGCGCCACGTCTGTGAGCAGCTGCAGATCCCGCTGCACAAGGTGAGCTTCGCCGGCGAGTATCGCGAGCGCGTCTTCAGTTATTTCCTCGACGAGTACCGCCACGGCCGCACGCCCAATCCCGACGTGCTGTGCAATCGTGAGATCAAGTTCGGCGTTTGTTATGACTACGCGCGCCGCCTCGGCGCCGAGTGGGTCGCGACGGGTCATTACGCGCGTGTCGAGCGCGATCCCTCGCGCTCACATGCCAAACTCCTGCGCGGGCTCGATCCAAACAAAGATCAAAGTTACTTTCTGCACGCGATGCCCGGCGATGCACTCGCGCACACGCTGTTTCCGATCGGCGATCTGCAAAAGAGCGAGGTGCGACGCCTGGCTCGCGAACAAACCCTGCCGGTGTTCGATAAGAAGGACAGCACAGGGATTTGTTTCATTGGTGAAAGGCCGTTCGCGCAATTTCTGGAAACCTACCTGCCCGCGCAACCCGGTCACATCGAAACACTCGAAGGTCGACGCGTCGGTCAGCATCGCGGACTCATGTACTACACGCTCGGTCAGCGCCAGGGGCTAGGCATCGGCGGGCGCAACGATGCCGGCGAAGCGCCCTGGTATGTGGCCGACAAGGACCTCGCTCGCAATGTGCTCATTGTCGTGCAAGGTCATGATCATCCAGCGATGCTCAGGGGCGAGGCCTGGGCTTCACAGCTTGCGTGGGTGGCCGGCGAGCCGCCTGCACGACGCTTCGATTGCACCGCCAAAGTGCGCTATCGCCAGCCCGACCAGGCTTGCAGCGTCGAGGTGCTCGCCGACGGCGGCGTTCACGTCCGATTCCACCAGCCGCAACGAGCGGTCACTCCAGGTCAGTACGTGGTGTTTTACGATGGCGACGTCTGCCTCGGCGGCGGCGTAGTCGACCGGACCGCGTAAAAGATTGCGTTGTCAGGCGGAACTCGCCTGGATTTTGTTCTGGGAATGCGCCCGATCGTCCCCATAGTTACGCGGCGACCGCTATAATCCCGCCGATTTGTCCCGGGGGTATGCAAGGGGAGACCATCTGCACGCCACGGGGCAATAAGCATATGGGACGCCTTGTCCGAGGTGGCGTCCCTGGCGCTGCCAGCGCTCGAGCCAGCCGCGCCACTCCCTATCCTCGCGGAGGACGCATGAAAGACTCGTTTAAGGCGCGCACTACGCTCGCTTGCGGCAATCAGAATTTTGAAGTTGCCAGCCTCGCAGCGCTGAAAGATCGCAACGTCGCTCGCCTGCCCTATTCCCTGAAAATCCTGTTGGAAAATTTGCTGCGCTTCGAAGACGGCGTCAACGTGACGCGCGATGACATCGAAGCCCTGCTGAAATGGGAGCCGAAAGCTGCCCCGTCCTACGAGATTTCTTTCACGCCCAGCCGCGTGATCATGCAGGACTTCACCGGCGTGCCCGCCATCGTCGACCTCGCCGCCATGCGCGAAGCGATGATCAAGCTCGGCGGCAACCCGGATGAAATCAATCCGCTGTCGCCCGCCGAACTGGTGATCGACCACTCGGTGCAAGTCGATGCCTACGGCTCGGCACAGGCCATGGCCGAGAACAATCGCATCGACTTCAGCCGCAACACCGAGCGCTATGCGTTCCTGCGCTGGGGCCAGACTGCGTTCCAGAATTTCAAAGTGGTGCCGCCGAACACCGGCATCGTGCACCAGGTGAACGTCGAGCATCTGGCTCGCGTCATCTTCGACACCGAGAAGGAAGGCGTGCGCTGGGCTTACCCGGACACGCTGGTGGGCACCGACTCGCACACCACCATGGTCAACGGCCTGGGCGTGCTGGGTTGGGGCGTCGGCGGCATCGAGGCCGAGGCGGCCATGCTCGGCCAGCCGGTCACCATGCTCATTCCGCACGTCATCGGCTTCAAGCTCACGGGCAACCTGCCGGCCGGCACCACTGCCACCGACCTCGTGCTCACCATCACCGAAATGCTGCGTAAGAAGGGCGTGGTCGATAAGTTCGTCGAGTTCTTCGGCGACGGTCTCGCCAACCTGCCGCTCGCCGATCGTTCCACGATCGCCAACATGGCGCCGGAATTCGGCAGCACCTGCGGCATCTTCCCGATCGACGAAGAAACATTGCGCTACCTGGAGCTCACCGGTCGTCCGGCCGAGCACATCGCGATGGTGAAGGCCTATGCCCAGCATCAGGGCATGTGGCGTAACAACGGCGATCCACAGGCCGACTACACCGACGTCCTCGAGCTGGATCTCGGCACGGTCGAGCCGTCGCTCGCCGGCCCGAAGCGTCCGCAGGATCGCGTGCCGCTGCGTACCGCCAAGCAGGTGTATCAGACGACTCACAAGAAGATGGCCGAAGAGCGCACGGCAAAGAACCCGAGCGCCAAGGGTGTCGCTGGCACGTCGATGGACGGCAAGTCGTTCGAAGTGGCCGATGGCGCGGTGTTGATCGCCGCGATCACGAGCTGCACGAACACGTCGAACCCGGCCGTGCTGATTGCCGCCGGCCTGCTCGCTCGCAATGCTCGCAAGCGTGGCCTGACTTCGAAGCCTTGGGTGAAGACGTCGCTGGCTCCCGGCTCGCGCGTCGTGACCGACTATCTGAACAAGGCTGGCCTGAGCGACGATCTGGATGCGCTGGGCTTCTACACCGTCGGCTACGGCTGCACGACCTGTATCGGCAACTCCGGTCCGCTGCGCCAGGAAATCAGCGATGCGGTCAAGGCGGGCGACGTGATCGCCGCGTCGGTGCTGTCGGGCAATCGTAACTTCGAAGGCCGCGTGCATCCGGAAGTGAAGATGAACTTCCTCGCCTCCCCGCCGCTGGTGGTTGCGTACGCCCTCGCCGGCTCCATGACCATCGACCTCACCACCGAGGCACTCGGCACGGGCAGCGATGGCAAGCCGGTCTACCTGAAGGACATCTGGCCGACGCCGGCCGAGATCCAGGAGTTCATCGGCAAGTCGGTGGACGCGGCGATGTTCAAGAAGGGCTACGCGAGCGTGTTCGCGGGCGACGAGAACTGGAACGCGATCAGTCTGCCGAGCGGCAAGATCTATGCGTGGGACGAGAAGTCGACCTACGTGAAGAATCCGCCGTACTTCGTCGGCATGACGATGAAGCCGGGCGCGGTTGCAGATGTTCGTGGCGCGCGCGCGCTTGCGATCCTCGGCGACTCCGTGACGACCGACCACATCTCGCCTGCGGGTGACATTTCCAAGACCAGCCCGGCGGCGAAGTACCTCGTGGCGCAGGGCGTGCAGCCGAAGGACTTCAACTCCTACGGCGCGCGTCGTGGCAACCATGAAGTGATGATGCGCGGCACGTTTGCAAACATTCGTCTGCGCAACCTGCTGGCGCCGGGCACCGAAGGCGGCGTGACCGTGCACGTGCCGAGCGGCGAGCAGATGAGCATTTACGACGCCGCCATGCGCTACAAGCAGGAAGGCACACCGCTGGTCATTCTGGCGGGCAAGGAATACGGCACCGGTTCCTCGCGTGACTGGGCGGCCAAGGGCACGATGCTCCTGGGCGTGAAGGCCGTCATCTCCGAGAGCTTCGAGCGTATTCACCGCTCCAACCTGATCGGCATGGGCGTGCTGCCGCTGATGTTCAAGGACGGTCAGAACGCAGCGTCGCTCGGCCTCACCGGCAAGGAGAGCTTCGAGATCATCGGCCTGAACGGCGGTGCTGCGAAGATGGTGACCGTGGTCGCCACGCCGGCTTCCGGCGCGCCGATCAAGTTCGAAGTGCGTGTGCGTATCGACACGCCGAAGGAGCGCGAGTACTTCCAGCACGGCGGCATCCTGCACTACGTGCTGCGTCAGCTGGCGGCTTCGAGCAAGGCTGCTTAAACGATCGAGGAACGATCATGACCGAGCACGTGCACATCGTTGTCGCCGATGGGGTTCTGAGAATCACGCTCGCAAGAGCGGATAAGAAGAACGCGCTGACGCAGGCGATGTACACGGCGCTCGCTGAGGCACTGACCCGAGCCGAGACCGATGCATCGGTTCGGGTCGTGCTGCTCGAAGCGCAAGGCGATGCTTTCAGCGCAGGCAACGACCTCGGCGATTTCGCCGCGGTCGCGGCCGGCAAGCTGGATCGCACTGCCATGACGACGCAAACGTTTCTGAATGCGCTTGCGCATGCACGCAAGCCGATCGTCGCGGCGGTGAATGGCCTGGCGGTGGGAATCGGTGTCACGATGCTGCTGCATTGTGATCTGGTGTTCGTCGCCGACGATGCAAAGCTGTCGACGCCCTTCGTCAATCTCGCGCTCGTGCCGGAAGCCGCCTCGAGTGTGTTGTTACAAGCGCGTATCGGTTACGCGCGTGCCTACGCGATGTTTGCTTTGGGCGAGCCGATCGATGGCCGCACGGCGGCTGCTATTGGCTTGGCGAACGCGGCCTTGCCCGCAAGTGAAGTACGAGGCGCGGCATTGGCGGCTGCCAAAAAGTTGGCATCGAAGCCCATCGGCGCCCTGCTCGCAACCAAACAGTTGATGCGCGATGGCGCGGCGCTCGCGGCTGTCATTGCCAAGGAAAGTGAGATTTTCGGTGCGCGCCTGCAGTCGCCGGAAACGGCCGAGGCTTTGCGCGCGTTTGCTGAACGGCGTCCGCCGGATTTCAGCAAGTTTTCGGGTTGATCCCCACCCCCGACTTCACATGCTCCGAAGGGAGCATGAAATCGATATTCAGTAGCTGGGCTTCGGCTTTTTCTTGAACGGCTTGCGCGGCGTCGGGTGACGCTGCAAACGAATCGGCAGCTGCGGCTCGTCCGGCTCGTCCTCCACCGACCATTTCTCCTTGAACATCTGCATCGCCTCACTCTGTACCGACGCGTGACGGTTCGAGAGCATCAGCGACGACGGCGAGCAGACGCGCGCCCGGATCAATCCCAAATCGGCCGCTGCATCGAACAGACTCGGGTACCAGCTGCGCCACGTGGGCAACAGGTCCTCCACCTGCTCACGCAGGCTGCGTCGGTCTGAGGTTGCAGTTACGATGTCGGTCACAACGGCCCTTTTACCACAAAGGTTTTTGCAAATACGACGGCGAATCTCAATTGGCACTCAGCTGCCGCCGACTGGCGCAGAAGCGATGGAGCAAGTCATGGACGATTTGCTATCGTGGCTGACCCCATATAAAGATCAGTAACGATCCACGCATGTCCCAGGGAGCATCGAGCATGTCACCGAGTCCATCCGCACCTCAGCTGCATGGAAGTTGTCTATGCGGGGCGGTCACTTACCAGATCAGCGGCCCGTTCAACATGATGGTGCATTGTCATTGCTCCATGTGCCGCAAGCACCACGGCGCGGCCTTCGCCACCTTTGTCGGGGCGCCGCTGATGGGCTTCAAGTGGTTGAGCGGCGAGGACCAGATCGTCAGTTATGCGTCCTCGGAAAAAGGCCGACGCGATTCGTGCAGGCAGTGCGGCTCGGTCACGCCGACTTTGATCCAGGAGATGGATCTGGCGCTGGTGCCGGCCGGCAACCTGGAGGGCGATCCGGGCATCAGGCCGCAAGCTCACGTGTTCGTCGGCTCCAAAGCGCCGTGGTACACGATCACGGATGATTTGCCTCAGCATGAGGAGTTCCCGCCGGAGTTCGGTGTGGGCGGCATCACCCGGCCGGTGGTCGAGGCTCGTGAAGGTGTCGTGCTGGGCAGCTGTCTGTGCAACAGCATCACCTATGAAATCACCGGCAAGCCATTGCGCAGCGCGAACTGTCACTGTTCTCGTTGCCGTCGTGGACGAAGCGCCGCGCATGCCTCGAATCTGTTCTACAAGCTCGACAACTTCCGCTTCACTCGTCAGGACGCGCCGATCGGCGATTATCGCGTGCCCGAGGCGAAGTACTTCGGCGTGTCCTGGTGCACGAAGTGCGGAGGCGCCGTGCCCCGTGTTTCCAAGGAGCGCGGCGCCGTGGTCGTGCCGGCGGGTCCGCTGGATACCGATCCAGGCGTCCAGCCGGCGATGCACATCTACGTGGGTGACAAAGCTTGCTGGTTCGAGATCACCGATACGACTCCTCAGTTCGAGACGGCTCCTCCGGTCTGAGGCGATACCAGTCGACGCGGCGCGTGGCCAGCATCACTGCGGCCAGCGCCGCGAACAGAATGATCGAGCCGAGCAAGAGGCTGTAATCCTCCGATAGCACGAGCATATACAGCAGTCCGTACACCAGGCTCATCACGCCGCCTGCAATCACGCCCCGCCAGGCGCTGCGTAGTGCGCCGGCCAGATACAGACCGATCAGTAGCACGAGCGCGGCGGCCGCAGTGACATAGGCGATCGTAAAGGCAATGTGCTCGGACAACGCGATCAGCAGCAGATAGAACATGCTGAGGGCGAGACCCACGAGCAGATATTGCAATGGATGCAGTCGATTGCGGGTCACTTGCTCCCACGCGAAGAACGTCAGAAACGTCAGCGCGATGAACAGCACCGCGTACTTCACCGCCCGCTCGCCGCGTTGGTAGATATCCACCGGTTGAAACAAGCTGACCCCGAATGCCGACTGCCGGAGCGCATCGTCACTCACCTCGCCTTCCTGCCAGATCTGACCGAAGGCGCGATTCAGTTCCAGCACTTGCCAGCGAGCCTGGAACCCTTGATCGTCGATGGTCCGCTCCGACGGCAGGAATGCGCCCTGAAACGAGGGATGCGGCCAATCGGAGCTCATGCTCACGGTCGTGGCGCTGCCCAGTGGCAACACGGAGACCGCCCGACTGCCCGCGACGACGGTGCCAAAGTCGAATGCGGCAGAGGCGGATGCATGGAGCTGCGTCAGGTCGACTCGCGCCTCGATACCAGGATAGGCCCCTGGCGCTGCCGGGCCCAACTTCACTTGCTGACCGGCGAAATTTGCATGCTTGATCTCGCGCAGACTGCGCACGCTGGAAATGGGCAGGCGCAGCCGAGCCTGGGACCATAGGAATCTGACGCCCGGTTCCTCGACGTGCATCCGCAGCGCCGTGAAGTCGAACTCGCCTTTCAAGCGCAGGGTCGACAGGTATACGGGCACTGCGTATATCCCGACATAGCGTGGCTGTGTCTCCAGTTTCACCTGCGCATCCGCATCGAGTTTCGCGGGCAGCAGGTAGATCTGGCTGTCTACGAGGCGCTCTTTGTTATCGACTATCACCGTGCGTTCGGTGGGCACCACGAGCATCGGTCCGCCCACGGTCAGCGCCCCACCCCAGCCTTCCGCCACGCGCTGATACGCCTGCTCACGCAGCCCCGCCCGCTCGGACACGACGCTTTTCAACATCGCCAGCGGGATCAGCAATAACAACACGATCACGCCGATCAACGCCGCCTTGAACGTGACCGACCCCGATTCCACGATTCTCATCGTCATGCTCTCCCATGTGGTTGCTTCAGTGCTTACACTGGCGGGCAGCATGGGCAGGCAGGCGGGCAAATCGCCGACGCAAATCGGGCGAATTGTGGAAGGATTCACCGCGGTTCCCACCGCGCAGCTCCTGCACTTCCATGTGCCCGCTGCATTCGGGCGTCCTGCCCCAGCATAATCCAATGTAATGGCCGGCACGAAACTCCGGTCTGGTATCGCGAGTCTTACGATTTTGACAAGTTCACGGCTCAAGGCCCCCGGCCTGCGCCGGCCACGAGGAAGCTCATGCTGATCCGACGCCCCCGTCCCGGCGACAGCGCCGCCATCCGTCCCTCCGAGATCACCTCGGAATCGGTGTATTTGAATCGTCGTACGCTGCTGCAGGCGGCCTTGGCTGCGGGTGTGGCCGGCATCGGCGCCGGCTGGAGCCGTGAGGCCGGCGCGGTCTCGGATCTCAAGGTCCAGCGCAACGCCAAGTACAGCCTGAGTGATGCTCCGAACAGCTACGAGGACATCACGACCTACAACAACTTCTACGAGTTCGGCCTCGACAAGGGCGCGCCCGCCGCCAACTCCTCCCGCTTCAAACCCACTCCGTGGACCGTCGCTGTCAAAGGCGAAGCGGAGAACACGGGCACCTTCGCGCTCGAGGACATCCTCAAAGGGCATGCGATCGAGGAGCGCGTGTATCGCCTGCGCTGTGTGGAAGCCTGGTCGATGGTGATTCCGTGGGCGGGCATCCCGCTCGCCGACGTGCTGAAGCAATTCAAGCCGACGTCAAAGGCAAAGTACGTCGCGTTCAAGACCGTACTGCGCCCCGAAGAAATGCCGGGCCAACGTAGCCGCTCCCTCGACTGGCCGTATGTCGAAGGCCTGCGCATCGACGAAGCGATGCATCCGTTGGCATTGCTCGCCGTCGGCCTGTACGGCAAGACCCTGCCGAATCAGAACGGCGCACCACTGCGACTGATCACGCCGTGGAAGTATGGCTTCAAGGGCATCAAGTCGATCGTTGAAATCCGCTTCACCGAGAAAGAACCGCCGACCACGTGGAATATCTCGGCGCCGCACGAGTACGGCTTCTACGCCAACGTCAATCCCAACGTGGATCATCCGCGCTGGAGCCAGGCACGCGAACGCAAGATCGGCGCCGGCATGTTTGGCTCGCGCGTGCCGACCTTGATGTTCAATGGCTACGAGAAGGAAGTGGCGTCGCTGTACCAAGGCATGGATTTGAAGAAGTACTACTAAGCGCGCTTCGTTTAATGCCCTCCACCGTCGTCATCCGCCGCGTCATCAAGCCTGCCCTCTTCCTGCTGTGCGCGCTGCCACTGCTCTCACTCGTGGTAGCTGCGTTCGGTATTGGTGGCGCGTCGTTGGGCGCGAATCCGGTGGAGAAGATTCAGGATACGTTTGGTCAGTGGGGCCTGCGATTCCTGGTCATCACGCTGGCGGTCACGCCGCTGAGAGATTGGTTCAACCTGCCGTGGCTCGTGCAGTTGCGCCGCATGCTCGGACTGTATGCGTTCTTCTACGTGCTCATGCACTTCCTCACCTGGTTGATTCTCGATCAGGGGCTGTATTGGTCGGGGATCCTGCAGGACATCGGTAAGCGCCCCTTCATCACGATCGGCTTTGCGGCGTTGTTGTGTTTGGTGCCGCTTGCGGTGACGTCGACGAACAAAATGATGCGTCGGTTGGGAAAGCGGTGGAAATCGCTGCACCGGCTGATCTATGTGATTTGCTTGCTCGCCGTGTGGCACTACTACTGGCAGGTCAAAGCAGACGTCCGTGAGCCACTGATCTATCTCACGATCGTGCTCGTGCTACTGGCGTGGCGGGTTCGCAAGGCTTGGCCTCGGCGGGCAGCTCGCGCTTCGCCTGGGGCTGTGGCTGGCGAGGGTTAAGGGTTTCGGCTGCCGAAGCTCGGAGGCCTCGGTGGTTCGGCGGTGGCTGTCGGGGGTCTCGGGAAACTCGCGAGCGGCCGCGCTAAAGCGCGGCCGCAACTGCCGTTGCGACAACGATCAGCCTCAAACTCACATTCGACGGTTGGGGGTTGGAGAACAGTCACGCGCAATGCCGCTGTGACGTTTCGGCGGCGACGGGAGCGACCTACCTCCGCCCGGCAGCTTTGCGGCACATGGACGGGGCCGCAACAGCAGGGCTCATCATGGACGTGCGGTGTAGCGCCGCAATGCGGTGCGGCCGTGCCCGGTGCCGGGCGGAGGTAGGTCGCTCCCGTCGCCGCAGACCACCGAGGCCCTCTTACAGCAACGCCGCCGCAGACCACCGAAGCCTCCGTCCTCTCACATCGACGTCCGAATCATCCACAACTCAGGAAAGAACCGCAGCTCCAACGCCTTGTTCAAATACGACACGCCACCGGTCCCGCCTGTGCCGCGCTTGTACCCGATGATCCGCTCAACGGTTTTCATGTGGCTAAACCGCCAGAGCTGAAACTTGTGATCCAAATCCACCAGCCTCTCTGCGAGGTCATACAGATCCCAGTTGTCATCGACGCTGTGATAAACCGCCAGCCACGCCGCCGCCACTTGCTTGCTCGGCTGATAAGGCTGCGACCAATCGCGATCCAGGTATTCCTGCGGAATCTCAAACCCGCGGCGGCTCAATAACCGCAACGTTTCATCGTAGATGCTCGGGCTGTGCAGTGCCCCCTGCAATTCCTCGTACGCCTGTGGGTCGCGACGATGCACTTCGATGGTGTCTGCGTTCTTGTTGCCGATGATGAACTCCAGCATTCGGTACTGCACCGACTGGAAACCCGAGGCTCGGCCGAGGTGATTGCGGAACAGGGAATATTCCGCCGGTGTCATGGTCGCGAGCACGTCCCATGACTGCACCAGTTGCTGCTGGATCCTCGACACGCGCGTCAGCATCTTGAACGATGGCCCCAGGTCGTCGCGACGGACGTGCTCGCGGGCCGCCGTGAGCTCGTGCAGGCACAGTTTCATCCACAGCTCCGAGGCCTGGTGGATGATGATGAACAGCATCTCATCGTGCTCGAACGAGACCGGACGCTGCGCCGTGAGGATCTGGTTCAGGCCGAGGTATTCGCCGTAACTCTGGGATTCGCCGAGGTCCCAGTGGACCTGCTCATCGGAGAAGTCGACCGGGGGGCGCGTGGGCGTGTCGGAGCTGGACATGATGCGAATCGGCAGTGGTAGATGAGCACCAGGGTCCGCGCCGTGCGAGGTGCTGTCAACCCTGGCGAGTCTGTGAATACCTACAAAGCTATTCGAACATCCAGCCCGGCACCGACTGCCAGCCCTTGAGCAGCTCACGATCCAGGCGGCGGTAATCCGGCTCGTAGTGCTCCACCAGAGCCCAGAATCGAGGCGAATGATTCATGTGGCGGGTGTGACAAAGCTCGTGCACGAACAGGTAATGCACCACCGCAGGGTCGAGAAACATCAGGCAGACGTTGAGGCTGATCGTCCCGGTGGCCGAGCAGCTGCCCCAGCGCGTGCGCTGCCGGCGAACCTGGATGCGACTGAAATTCAAGCCCAGCTCGCGTGCCACGGTTTTGAGCTGCGCGCCGAGCTCATCGTAGGCCAAGTCGGACAGCCACTCGCGCAAGGCCGTGCCGATCGCCGCCTCGTCGTGGATCGGCCCGAAAATCTTCAGCACGCCATCGTCGAACAATTGCGGCCGGATGGAGGTCGAGCGCGTGTGTTCGTACTGGACTTTGAATGTGCGGCCGATCGCCGGCACCTGAATCTCCGTCGGCGGCCCGGGGCTCACCGGCGCGCCGACAGCGCTGAGATCTTCGACCCGTCGGGCGATCCATTGACTGTGAGTGCCGACGAAACGTTGCACTGTCGTGGATGGCACGCCCGGCGGCACGACGACTTCGACTCGACCGCCGGGATACACACGCACCGACATGCGGCGCGCACGACGACTGATGCGCACCGTCCAGCGCTCGGAGGAGTCCCGTGACTCGAACAGCTGCAGTTGAGCGGACATGAATCGAGGCGACAGTAAACGAGCTCAGCGAGGGCGATTGGCTGCGGTCTGCAGCAGCTTTTGCGCCTGTCGGTAGTCTGGCGCAAGCACCAGTGCTCTTTCCAGCACATCGCGCGCTGCGACCATTTCGCCGCGCTTCAAGTAACTTTCACCCAGCAAGGTCAGCGCCTCGGCGTGGCCCCAATCGGGCTTGCCGGGCCGTGAGGGTGGCGCGGCTTCGAACTTGGCGACCACGGTGCGCCAGCGCTCGATCGCAGCTGGATCGCCGTCAGCACCCGGCGAGCACAAGGCATTGATGAACAGGACGCGGGGATTGTCGGCGCCGAGGGTCAATGCAGTGCGCATGGATTTACTACGTACGCAGCTCGTCGAGCCACGCTGCAACGAGCCGGGCTGATACGTGTCACACGCAGCCTCGATGGCGTAGATCTCGGCCATGCGCGGTTCCTTCGTGATGGCATCGCGTGCAAACTGAACGCAGCTCTTGGCCGCTTTGCTGGCACTCGATTTGGTCATCGCGCGGGCACGCTCGTCTTGCGGGTCGCCGAGCAGTTGCGCGAGTTTCCACTGACCATAAGCAAGCTGATATGACTTGGCGGAGGCGAGCCCTGCATCGACTTCGAAGCGGTCGAGCTCAGTGAGCATTTGCTCGAGCGCGCGGCTGTCGCCGGTGTAGAAGGAGAACTGCAGGCGGGCGACCAGATCGTCGAATTCCGCGGTCGAGCCGGCGGTCGCGGACGAGGAGACCGCCAATAGCAATGGCAGCAGCCACCGGCGCAGTCCTGTCCGACGTGCCCATGCACTACAATTCATGGCTGGAAGATAGCACAGACGTTGCAAATGACGGTTGATCCGACTCGCTTTTCCGCCACTTCAGGGCCAATGCCAGCACTGCTGGACATCGGCATCAATCTGGCTCACGACAGCTTCGATCAGGATCGCGACGCGGTCATCCAGCGCGCAGCTGACGTGGGCGTAACTCGCATGGTGATTACGGGCAGCTCGCTTGCGAGCACGCACACCGCCATCGCTCTGGTGCAACAGCATCCGGAACAGATGCGGTGTACCGCCGGCGTTCATCCACATCACGCCGTCGATCTCGATTCAGCACAATTGCAGGCGTTCCGTGAGCTCGTTCGACGGCCCGAGGTGGTGGCGGTCGGCGAATGCGGGTTGGACTATTTCCGCAATTTTTCACCGCACGAAGCGCAACTGAAGGCGTTCGAGGATCAGCTCGAGCTGGCCGCTCAGGTGCGCAAGCCGGTCTTCCTGCATCAGCGCGACGCTCATGAAGATTTCATGAGGGTCATGGGCAAGCATCGCGCGCAACTGACGGGTGGCGTCGCGCATTGCTTCACGGCGGGCCTGGATGAGGCCCGCGCCTACCTCGACCTCGATCTGTATATCGGCATCACGGGCTGGATCTGCGATGAGCGGCGGGGACATCACCTGCGCGAGGTGGTCCGGCACATCCCGGCCGATCGCCTGCTCATCGAGACCGACGCGCCGTATCTGTTGCCGCGTGATTTGCAGCCCAAACCGCAAAGCCGCCGCAACGAGCCCATGTATCTTCCGCACGTGCTTGCGGCCATTGCCGAAGCGCGCGGCGAGCGAATCGAGACCTTGGCTGAGGTGACTACCAGCAATGCGTTACGCTTGTTCGAGTGGCACGCGGCCTGAATGACATCGGAAGGGAGAGCTGAATGAATACTGAGCAACTGATGCGTTTCGTCGGTGGGGTCTGGGATAAATCCATCGTGCCGGCGTTGTGCGAGTACATTCGCATTCCGAACAAGTCGCCGCATTTCGACCAGGAGTGGGAGAAACACGGTCACATGGATGCGGCCGCAGAGCTGATGCGCCAGTGGTGCGAGGCCAACGCCCTGCCCGGCATGAAAACCGAGATCGTGCGCTTGCCGGGCCGCACGCCGCTGCTGTTCATCGATGTCCCGGCGACCGGCGACAAGAACACCAACGATTGCGTGCTCATGTATGGCCACATGGACAAGCAACCTGAGTTCACTGGCTGGGCCGAAGGGCTGTCGCCGTGGACCCCGGTGATTCGCAATGGTCGTTTGTATGGTCGCGGTGGCGCCGATGACGGGTACGCCGTGTTCGGCTCGCTGCTCGCGTTGAAAGCGCTCGCCGAACAGAAGATTCCACACGCACGCTGCGTAATTCTCATCGAAGGCAGCGAGGAAAGCGGCAGTCCCGATCTGCCTGCCTATATCGATGCCCTCGCGGATCGCATCGGCGAGCCGTCGCTCGTCGTGTGCCTGGATGCCGAGTGCGGCAACTACGATCAGTTCTGGTGTACCACGTCCCTGCGCGGCAATCTCACCGGTACATTGCGTGTCGATGTGCTTCACGAAGGCGTGCATTCGGGCATGGCAAGCGGTATCGCGGCATCGAGCATGCGTATCGCGCGTCAGGTCATCGAACGGGTCGAGGACTCAGCGACGGGTCGCATCAAGCTCGACGCGTTGCATGCGAAGATTCCCGAGGATCGCGTGCAACAGGCACGGGCGGCGGCGCAAGCCTTGGGGATTGAGGTGTATCGCAAGCTGCCGATGGTCGAAGGCATGCAGCCCATGGACCAAGATCCCGCCGAGCTGTTGTTGAACAGCACGTGGCGGCCGACCTTGTCGACGACGGGCGTCGATGGCATTCCGAGCCTGCCGAATGCGGGCAACGTGCTGCGGCCGTATACGGCGTTCAAACTCTCGTTCCGCATTCCGCCGGGCGTCGACCCGCAGCGCGCCGGCAGCGCGATCAAAGAAACATTGGAGAAGGATCCACCGTACGGCGCGAAAGTTCGTTATGAAGCGGACCCCGGCGCCGAAGGCTGGAATGCGCCCTCCACCGCTCCGTGGCTGGCAGCCGCGATGTCGTCCGCATCGAAAAATTTCTTCGGCAAGGATGCGATGTACATGGGCGTCGGCGGCACGATTCCGTTCATGGGCATGCTGAACGTGAAGTTTCCGAAGACTCAGTTCCTGGTCACAGGCGTGCTCGGCCCGCACTCGAATGCGCACGGACCGAATGAGTTTCTGGAGATCGAGACCGGCAAGAAAGTCACCGCCTGCGTGGCGCAGGTGGTCGCGGAACATTATCGAAGGGCGTAACGCGCCCTTCTTACGCGATCGGGTTGGCCTCGGCGTGACGTTTCACATTCGACCAAACGTCACCGAAGGCCGCCGTAATGTTGCCTCGGGCCTTGTCGACCGGCGGGAAATCGTCCGTCAGGTCATCGATCCGTAACACGTTGCGCGGCTTGCCCTTCGGAAAGTCGCTTTTCACCGTGAACAACAGGCGCCCTTCCACCGGCACCTCCCCGGTCAGCAACCGCACCGCCGCCATACGGTCATACAGCGCGTGCTGGGGGTTGGGGAAGGTATAGCGCTGCTTCTTGCCGATCGCGGTCCACTCCAGCATCTGATCGCCGCCGAAGATCGCGCCGGGGCGGTCCAGCAGGTCCGCCACCAGCAGGCCGCGCTGGGTCAGCAGCAGATAATGCACGTGGATCTGCCCGCCGTTGCCGTTCGGGATCAGCACGTTTCTTAGCATCTCGTACGCGACGCTGGCAATGGCCGCTTCGTTGTCCTTGCGGTAACGATAGGCGCGGAACAAAAAATACAGCCAGACGATGAGTGCCACCACCGCCGCGGCAATCGCGGCGGGAATCGCCCAGAACGGAATCTGCTCGGGAAGCTGCATGTATCGTCTTAGGCCTGTTGCAACTGCGTCCGTAAAGCCGACAGGGTGGGTTCGAGTTCCTTTTCCTGGCGCGGCAATGACAGCAGCTTGGCCAGCGCCGGCGGCACAGGGATCTCCTGCCCGGTCTGCGGCTCGACAATGTCATTGAACTTCGCCGGATGCGCGGTCGACACGATCACCCAATGACCGCGCGCCCCACGTGACAGCATGCGCCGATAGACCTTGGCCGCCGTCGCGGTATGCGGGCACCAGATGCGGTTGAGCTCGTGCGAGTCACGCCGCAAGGTACCGCGGATCTCGATGTCATCGACGCTGGAGGCGCCCAACTGGCCCTGCAGCTCGTCGAATTCGGGATGCAGGGAGCGCAGCCGCTCCATATTGCTCGGATTGCCCACGTCCATCGCCGAGGCGAGCGTCGCCACGCTGGGCCGGGGCTGCCATTCGCCCGAGCGCAGGAAATCGGTGATGGTCTGATTGGCATTGGTCGCGAGCACGATCTCCCCGATCGGCATACCGACGTGGCGAGCCCACACGCACGCCATGGCGTTGCCGAGATTGCCGGTCGGAATGATGTAGTTCGGCCGGCGGCCCAGCTGGCGCCACAGCTCCAGGCTCGACTTGGCGTAGTACACCATCTGCGGCAGCAGGCGGCCGACGTTGATGCTGTTCGCCGAAGACAGCTGATGCGATTCCTGAAGCGCCGGATCGAGGAACGCCTCCTTCACCATACGCTGGCATTCATCGAACGTGCCGTTCACGGCGAAGGTACGGACGTTGCCGCCCCAGCAAGCCAGCTGCTGCGCCTGGCGCTCGGACACGAGCCCCTTCGGATACAGCACGGCAACATCGACCCAGGGCTTGTTGTGGAATGCCGCTGCGACCGCACCGCCGGTATCGCCCGAGGTGGCCACCAGAATGGTGAGCTTTCTCGGCGCGTTGCGACGGATGCGCTCCATGGTGGCGGCCAGGAAGCACGCGCCGAAATCCTTGAACGCGCTGGTCGGGCCGTGGAACAGCTCGAGCACCGAGGCCGGCTGCGGCGCCTGATCGAGCGTCACCAGCGGCGCCGGGAAGTGGAAGGCTTCGCGGCAGATCGCACCGAGCTCGCTGGCGAGCGCATCGCCCTCGAAGAACGGTGCGAGCAGGCGCTCGGCAATCTCGGGCAGCTCGTTCAGGCCGTCGAACTGCCGTGTGTTGAAGTGAGGGAATTCGCCGGGAACATACAAGCCGCCATCCGGCGCGATGCCACGGGCGATGGCTTCGCTCAGCAAAGCTCGTAGGGAAGCGTCTCTGGTACTTATGTAGTGCATGGAACGAAAGGAATCGTTGAGGGTCCGCTGCTTTCTGTTCCGTTAGTCCACTACTCTCGCACCCACGGCGTCGAGCGTGGAAATCCACGCATCGCTCGCCATCTTTGCGCTAGCGAACCCAGCCACCATCGCGTCGCGGACGCGTTCGGCGTGCTGATGCTCGCACCACGCAAAGATCGTGGGGCCGGCGCCAGAAATGGAGCAGCCCAATGCGCCATTGCTCATGGCGCCCTGCTTCACTGCCTGGAAGCCGGGAATCAAAACCTGTCGCTGCGGCTCGATGATGACATCCTCGAGCGACTCGCGAATCAATTGCAGATCGCTGGTGAAACAGCCGGTGATAAATCCGGAGATATTGGCGGTCTGCCAGATCACATCCGACAGTGAGACCGTTTTGCTCAGAATCGAGCGAGCCTCGCGCGTGTTGAGCACCATGTGCGGATGAACCAGCACGCAGCGCACCGTCGGCGGCACCGGAATCTGTTTGACGTTCGGGTTGTCGATGCCCACCGTCAGCACCAGTCCGCCGAACAACGACGGCGCGATGTTATCGACGTGACGCGAGCCACTGGCCACCTGCTCGCCCTTCAGCGCGAACTTCAGCTGTTCCAGCAGCGTAAGCGGTTTGGGGAGCAGCGCGTTCGCCGCAACCACACCGGCGACTGCCGAGGCCGCCGAGCCTCCCAGACCCGAGCCGAGCGGAATGCCCTTCTCGATCGTGAGCTCGAAGCCGAAATCCAGTTCCAGGTCCCGCACCATGCTCAGGACCGCCATGCCGGCCGTATTCTTCTCCGGCTCGCGCGGCAGATCGACCGCAGTGCCGGTGATCGCCGTGATGGTGACGCCGGGCGTTGCAACACGACGCGCAGTCACACGATCGCCAATCGCCTGGAAGCTGTGGCCGAGCACGTCGAAGCCGACTGCAACGTTGCCGATGCTCGCGGGCGCGAACGCCGTTGCCGATTGCCTGCTCAAAGCCGTGCTCCAAGGTACGCGCACACGCGCAAGAGATCGCCGAACACACCACCTGCGGTCACTTCGGGACCGGCGCCCGGCCCCTGCACCACCAGCGGATTCTGGTTGTAGCGCGAGGTCAGGAAGCGCACGACGTTGTCGGTCAGATTGATGTTCGCGAAGGTGTGCGAGCGCTCCAGCTCGACCAGGCCCACCGACGCCTTGCCGGTGGCCGCATCCAACGAGCCCACGTAACGCAGCACGCGGTCGCGGCTACGGGCGGCCTTCAGGCGCTCTGCCATCGGCGCATCGAACTCAGGCAGACGATCGAGGAATTCTTGGGGCGAGCACTGGGTGAGCGCCGGCGGCACCAGGCCTTCGAGCTGCACATCGCCCAATTCCAGCCGCAATCCCATCTCGCGACCGAGAATGATGAGCTTGCGCGCGAAGTCGAGACCCGACAGATCGTCGCGCGGATCCGGCTCGGTATAGCCCTTTGCCTTCGCCGTGCGCACGACCGAGGAGAATGGCTCGGAGCCATCCCACACGTTGAACAAATACGCGAGCGTGCCGGAGAGAATGCCTTCGATGCGCTGGATCTGATCGCCGGTGTCGCGCAGATCACGCAACGTCTGAATCACGGGCAGACCTGCGCCGACCGTCGCTTCATACAAGTAATGCGCGTTACCCTGACGACGCGCCTCGTGCAGCCGCGCGTACAACTCGAGCTCCGAGCTGTTCGCCTTCTTGTTCGGCGTCACGATGTGGATGCCGCTGGCGAGCCACGCCGGATAGCGCGCGGCGACTTCGGAGCTGGATGAGCAATCGATGATGATGGCGTGCGGCAAATGATGGGCGCGCACGTGCTCGGCGAAGCGCGTCAGATCCGCGTCCTCGCTCTTCGACTTGAACGCATCGCGCCAACCGGTGAGCGGCACTTCCGCGTCCGACAAATGCATGCGCTGGGTGCTCATGATGCCGCGCACGCGCAGATCCAGCTTCAGATCGCGCGACAACCGCTCGACCTGCGAGGCCATCTGATCGAGCAGCACGCCGCCCACGGTGCCCGGACCGATCAAGCCGATCGACACGGTGTGCGGCGACAAATAGAAACTCGAGTGCACCGAGCGCAGCGCGCGTGACGACAGCTTGCCATCGATCACGGCGGAAATGTTTCTTTCGGAGGCGCCCTGCGCGATCGCACGCACGCTCACGCCGGCCGAACCGAGCGCGCCGAACACCTTGGCGGCCACGCCGTGCGAGCCTGCCATGCCATCGCCGACGACGGCGAGGATGCTGCATCCGATGTCGACTTCGACGCTCTGAATCTGCCCGTCGCGCAGTTCGCGATCGAATGCCTGGCGCACGACGGCTTCCGCACGCTCGGCTTCGGCTTGCGGGATCGCAAAGCAGATGGAATGTTCCGAGCTGCCTTGGGAGATCAGGATCACGGAGATGCCGTGGTCTCGCAGCGCACCGAACAGACGATGCGCGGTGCCGGGCACGCCGATCATGCCGGCGCCTTCCAGGTTCACCAACGCGACCTTGTCGATACACGTAATGCCCTTCACCGCGATCTGCGAGTTGGGCTTCTCGCAAATCAGCGAGCCGGCCTTCTCGGGCGCGAAGGTGTTACGAATCCAGATCGGGATGCTCTTGCGCACCGCCGGCGCCATGGTCTGCGGATGGATCACTTTGGCACCGAAGTACGCCAGCTCCATCGCTTCGTTGTACGACAGCGAGTCGATGACCTTGGCATCGGGCACCAAGCGCGGATCGGCGCTCAGCACGCCGTCGACGTCAGTCCAGATATGAATCTCTTCGGCGTTCAGCAGCGCGCCGAAGATCGAACCGGAGAAGTCGCTGCCGTTACGGCCGAGCGTGGTCTGCAAGCCGTTGGGATCGCGCGCAACAAAGCCGGTGATGATCAGCGTCGCAGGATCGGACGGCGTGATGCGGTCCATATTGGCCTGCGAGACATCCCAGCGAACGGCCGGACCGAGCGGCCCCCATTCGACGGACACGACATCGCGTGCATCGACCCACTGCACGGAGCCGGGGCGACGGCCGCGATGACGCAGATACGCACTGAACAAACGCGTCGACCAGATCTCTCCGTAGCCGGCAATGAGATCCCGCACGGTCTGCGATGCCGAGCGGATCAGTTGAACGGTCTGGAGAATGCCGGCGATGTCGCGACATTCCTGTTCGAGCTTGGCCATGTACTCGACGCGCGCGCCGTCCGGCAGCAGCGTGTCGGCAATGACTTGATGACGATGGCGCAACTGTTCGATGCGCTCGGCCAGCGTTGTTTCCTGCTTCTCAGCAGCAATGACCAGGTTCAACAGGCCGTCGGTCACGCCGCGGCACGCCGAAAGAACTATGCCCAGCCGCGGATGCGGATCCTGCTCCAGGATCCGAGCCACGCGCTCCATGCAAGCCGCATCGGCGACACTCGAGCCGCCGAATTTATGTACGCGCCAGCGCTCCACTTGTCTCATCTCTTCTGGTTGAGAATGCCTATCCCGCGCACGCACACCTTCCCGTCTGCCTGACCGGCACAGGATCAGTGGACTGGAGGGGAGCACGGTTGGGAGGGCGACACTCTACTGACAGCAAGAGAATGGCGCAAGCTGCCGTCTGGCCGGCATTTTTTGGCGCGGGGAAGTCCCTTCAGACAGCCCCCGGCGACGCCTTAAGTCGCCGGGTCGCCGCGGCCGAAAGCCAGCAGGGTACTGGACTCCTCTTCGCCCGCGGCCGCGGGGAAGCCGGGTCGGGAGAAGCACAGCGTCTCGGCTGGGTCGGGTGCCACGTTATTGGCTTGTTCGTTGACGTACATGACGCGCACGGGGCCGACCTGAATGAGGTCGCGGTGCCGCAGCGCGCGGCGAATGATCCGTCGGGAGTTCACCAGCAAGCCGTTCGTGCTGCCCAGATCGAGCAGCAGATCCCGGCTGCCATCGCGGACGATGAGCGCGTGATAGCGGCTGATGAACACCGAGTCGATGCGCACGTCCGCCTCCTCGCCCCGCCCGATCAGCACGCGGTCGGATTTCAGCGACACATCGCGCTCCGGCTCACCTTGCGTGGTGATGACGAGCCTCGCTTGCCAGGGCTTCGCGTCGAGCGCCGCGACCTGGTCGAGCACCGTGCTTTCCATTCGCATCCGGCGACGAACCCAGCCAAGGTCCTCGATGGCCTTGTCCAACGCCGAACTCGTCACGGCGCTGGCGCCTTCCTCGCGCGCATGAATCAGCGCACGCTGGCACAGCTTATTAATGTTGGCGGGAATACCCAGACTGCACGCATGGATTTGAGGCAGCAGCGTGTACGGCATCAGCGCGTCGGCACTTGGTGCACCGGCAGCGCGCAGTCGATGCGCCACATAGGCCGCGGTCTGGTCCTCGGAAAACGGATTCAGCGAGAACTTGGAGACGTTGCCCGTCACCAGTTCCACCATTCGCGGTGAGTCGAGCACCAGGCTCAGCGCCGGTTGGCCCAGCAACAGAATCTTCAGCACACGCACGCCGTCGTGCTCGATGGCCGCGAGGCAACGCAGCTCCTCCAACACGGACGGATGCATACTTTGCGCGTTCTCGACGATCAGCAGACACAGCCGGCCCGTGCCGGCCTGGTGCGCAAGATAGCGTTCGAGCAGCCGACGACGATCGGTCTTGTCGTCATCCGCCAGCGAGAAACCGAATTGGCGCAGGATCTCCAGCAGGAATTCGCGCGGCCCGATGTGCTCGCGCTGAACCGTGGCGACGTTCACGCGCTCGTCCAGATCTTTCAGCAACCGTCGGATCAGCAGGCTCTTGCCGCATCCGTTCTCGGCCGTGACCACGCCCAGGCGCGCTTTGGTCCACAGCGAGTGCCCCATGAACTCCAGCGCACGCAGGTGCTGGTCGCTCGGAAAGAAAAAGCTCTCGTCCGCGGTATCGGTGAACGGTTCGGTGGTGAGACCGAAGCCGGTGGAGATGGGTAAAACGGCGACGTCGGAGGCGGTCATGAATCGGGGCTGGATGTGTCCGTAACTCGCTGACTTAGTTGAGGTTGGAAGTGACGCGCATCCCTCGCGCCGGATCGGACAATAATCCCTGTGCCGCTGCAGTACAAGCGATCCTACGGCCCTTGTATTGCGGTCAGTCGTGCGCGTCTGCGCTACGGCGTCGGCGCACGGCCGCGATCCCTTAAGATGGGCGGATAAGTTCCCGCCCAGAGGTTGAGTCGTGAGTGCCGTCCTGCAATCCCCGTCCGAGATCCATCATGTCATCGGCGGCCGCTCGGTGGTCGCGACCTCAGGCCGCGCAAGCGACGTGTTCAATCCTGCGACCGGACAAGTCGTCGGCCGCGTGCACCTGGCGAGCGCGCAGGATGTAAATAGCGCCGTGAGCGCAGCGCAAGCCGCGTTCCCCGCCTGGGCCGAGACCGCCCCGCTGCGCCGCGCGCGCATCTTGTTCAAGTTCAAAGAGCTGCTCGAACGCAATCACGATGCGCTCGCGGCCGCCATCACCCGCGAGCACGGCAAGGTGCTCTCGGATGCGCGCGGTGAAGTGACCCGCGGTATCGAAGTCGTCGAGTTCGCGTGTGGCATTCCGCACCTCCTGATGGGCCAGCACTCGGACAACATCGGCGGCGGCATCGACAACTGGAATCTGCGTCAGCCGCTCGGCGTGGTCGCGGGCATCACGCCGTTCAACTTTCCGATCATGGTGCCCATGTGGATGTATCCGGTCGCACTCGCATGCGGTAACACCTTCGTCCTCAAGCCCTCCGAGCGCGATCCATCCCCGAGCCTGTTGGTTGCCGATTTGTTACGCGAGGCAGGCTTGCCCGATGGTGTGTTCAACGTCGTGCAGGGAGACAAGGTCGCGGTCGATGCCCTGCTCGCTCATCCGGACGTTGCGGCGATTTCGTTCGTCGGCTCCACGCCGATCGCGCAATACATTTATACGGAGGGCGCAAAGCACGGCAAACGCGTGCAGGCGCTGGGAGGGGCAAAGAATCATCTGGTCGTCATGCCCGATGCGAATCTCGATCAAGCGGTCGACGCGTTGGTCGGCGCGGCCTACGGCTCGGCTGGCGAGCGATGCATGGCGATCTCCGTGGCGGTCGCCGTGGGCGACGTTGCCGACAAGCTCGTAAGTGAACTCGCCCAACGTGCGCAGACGCTGCAGATCGGCAGCGGCATGGATGCGAATAGCGAGATGGGCCCGCTCGTCACCGCTGCGCATCGCGAGAAGGTCGAAGGCTACATCGCGCAAGGTGAGCAGGAAGGCGCAAGGCTCGTCGTCGACGGGCGCGCGCATCAAGTGCGTACGGGCAATCCAGGGTTCTTCACCGGCGCGACTTTGTTTGATCACGTCACCGCGGGCATGAAAATCTACCGGGAAGAGATCTTCGGCCCCGTGTTGTCGGTGGTGCGCGTGCCTGATCTGGCGAGCGCAGTAAATCTCATCAATCAACATGAGTTCGCAAACGGCGCGTCGTGCTTCACATCCGACGGCAACGCCGCACGCACGTTCTCTCGGCTCGTACAGGCTGGTATGGTTGGCATCAATGTGCCGATTCCGGTGCCGATGGCGTGGCATTCGTTCGGCGGCTGGAAGCGCTCGCTGTTCGGCGATCACCATACCTACGGTGAGGAAGGCGTGCGTTTCTACACCCGTTACAAGAGCATCATGCAACGCTGGCCGGACAGCATTGGCAAGGGTGCGGAATTCTCCATGCCGGTGGCCAAATAACACATGCGAATCGTCCTCGTTTACGGCAACGATAAAGCGCAAGCGTGGCGCGACACTCTGGCCGCCCAATTGCGTGACGCCCGAGTCGATATCTGGCAGCCGGGGTTCAATGAGCCCGCGGACTATGCCGTCGGCTGGGCGCCGCCCCCGCGCTTCTTCGTCGATCAGCCGCAGCTGCGCGCGTTCTTCTCGATCGGCGCCGGGGTCGAGCACGTTCTGAACAATCCCAGCCTGCCGCCCGGTCTGCCCATCGTTCGAGTCGAAGACGCCGGTATGGGCGAGCAGATGGTCGACTACTGTCGTTTCGAGGTGCTGCGATGGATGCAGCGTCGCGACGAATACGCCGCTCAACAGACGGCGGGCATTTGGCGACAGTTGTCGGAGTCGCTGCGTGACGAATGGCCGGTCGGCATCTTCGGCCTGGGAGTGCTTGGCCGTCAGGTCGCGAACGCCTTCGCCGCCGATGGATTTCCCGTCAATGCTTTCTCGCGCTCGAACACCACGAGCGAGCCGAAGGTGCGCTTGTTTACCGAAGCCAATGGCGCAGATCAGTTCGATGCCTTCATGCGTGCCACGCGTGTGCTGATGATCCTGGCGCCGCTGACGGCCGCGACGCAGGACCGATTCGATCGCAAGGCCTTGCAGCTTTTGCCCCGCGGCGCCTACGTCATCAATGTTGCACGCGGTGGACTGATCGTCGATGAGGCGCTGCTGGAGCTGCTCGATGACGGGCACTTGAACGGGGCTGCGTTGGATGTGTTCCGGCAGGAGCCGCTGCCCCCGCCGCATCGCTACTGGACGCACCCCAAGGTGCACATGACGCCGCACACGGCAGCGGTCACACCCATGCGACCGGCCGCCAAACAGATCGCAGAAAAGATCAAACAGTACGCCGCCAATCAAACCGTCAGCGGCATCGTAGATCGCAGCCGCGGTTATTAGCACCGTTCTTGGGGAACTCCAGCGCCCTCCATCGCGTCCTGACGGTACGCTGGAGGGCTGCTTATGACCCAATTGAAACGAGACGCCGCTTACATTCAGACCGAGTCGCGCAGGAACGGCAGCGCCGTAGCACTGTCCGCTTTCGATGAGCAAGTGTGCAACGTGCTCACTACGGCGCAGACCGTTACGTCGGTGGCGAAAACCTTGGAGAAAGCGGGCCTGGATTCGAGGGATCCCTCGACCGACCTGGAATCACGCGTGGCCGCTTCCATGCTGCGGCTGTTGCACGCCGAGCGCATCGAGCTGTCGCCCGACAGCTAGCGCCGATGCTCGGCCGCATCGTGGCCGGGCCGAGCATCGCCTTGCAGGAAACAAAATGAGAAGTGAAGCCGACGATCAGGTTTCGCCGTTGCGACGTTGCTGCTCGTCTTGCTGTTGCTGGCTAGAAGCAGCCATGCGCTCCGGATCCAACCGCGTCGGTACTGCTGGCGCCGAGTTCTCAGGTTTGAACGTGTGATAACCGGCAACGCCAACCGGGGTAATCAGCGCGTGCGTGCCACCATAGCTCACACAACCGCTCATCGCCGCCGCCACAGAAACAACTGTAACAAACTGTAACCATCGTACTTTCATCATGCGACCCTCGCGGGTGACCTGACTAGTAGTACAACGCATCAGCGCGGCCCGCGGATGATGTATTACGGTTTTTTTATGCTGAATTCTGGCTGAATTGTGGGTGACCACCCCACAGCGTGCGTCGCTCTGGACGCACAAAGTCCGAAAGTTCCCGCTAGCTTCCGCCGCGATCCAAATTTAATGGTGTCGTCTGTACACAGTGGAACTCCTTGCGTTCCGCGCTGTAATCCCAGCGTTCTACGAGACAGTTCTGCGCATCATCGCGCTTGATGAGATTCACTGAGTTCGGGTGACGCCGACGCACGCGTATCGACACCGCCGTGCCGGCTTGCACGGCCCAACAGCGACGATTCAAATCGCCGTAGTTCTCATGAAGTGCCGCGACGTATGGCAAGTGAATATGGCCGCCCATGATGATGTCCGCGCCGGCGCTCGACCACGCTTGAATCGCCTCGGCATGACCGTGCAATCGATTGTGAACTTCACTGCCTCGGATCACATGCACCGGCTGATGCGTGACCACGACTCGAATCTGCCGCGCGCTCGCGGTGGCCAATCGTTTCGCGACCCGAAGAATTTGCTCGGGGGAGACTTCCCCATCCTTGTGCCGTCGAGGGCGCGTCGTGTTCACACCGATGATGAGGAAGTCATCGCTGTGCCACTGCGGCTCCAAGTTCGCCCCGAACGCCTGCACGAAGCCCGCGTACGGATAGAACATCCGCGCGATGACGTTGAACAGCGGAATGTCGTGATTGCCCGGGATCGCAACCAGCGCCGGCGGGGAGATCTGAGCCATGAAGTCGCGTGCCGCTGCGAACTGCACTCGCCTCGCCCGCTGCGTGATATCGCCTGAGAGCACCACCGCAGCAGGTTTGATCAGATGAGCAAAACGCAGCAGCGCCTCCGCGACCGGAGGTTGCTCAGTGCCGAAGTGCGGATCGGAGATCTGCAGCAGTACCGTCATTTCACGGTCGTGGGCGTCAACAGCGACAAGGGATGCTCCGCCACGTGAAACGTCAACGGCTGCTCGCACCAGAAGATCTCGCCATCCACGGCAACCTTGATGGTGCGCTTCTTTCCGCTACTCAGTAACCGCACTGTCATACTACGGAAGGGAAAGTCGCGGATGCGCTCATCGTCGCCCAGTCTCCCCAGCATGCCGCGAATCCCCAACCACACAAGCTCGGTCGTGCTGACAGGTTCGACGATCACGGCCGCAAGACGATGACGTTTGACGTCTTCGGCTTCCTCGAGGCCCACTTGCTCGAGCTGCAGTGCATTGTTGCCGACGAAGATGCTCGGCGTGAACAGTGTCTCGCTGCCCTGCTCGTGCTCGACTTCAACGATCAACTGCCGGTGCTCGCGCAACAGTGTCTTCAGTCCCGCCCACATGGCCACCGTGCGGCGGCGGCCATACTGACGTTTGTATGCTTCACGATCTTGCAGCAACTCCGGGTACAGCCCGAGGCTGGCATTCACCAGGAACGCGCGATCGTTGACCATGCCCACCTGCACGGGCTTGGGCCTGGCAGTGAGCAGCGCGTTAGCCGCCTCGCGGGTATCGAGGGGAATGCCATGCGCCCGGCTCGAATAGTTGAAGGTCCCTTGCGGAATGATGCCGAAGGGTCGCTCCGTGGGCAGCACTGCCTGCACGACGGCGTTGATGGTGCCATCGCCACCGGCCACCACGACGGCGCCATCGCTGCGGACGGCTGCCTCCGCAGCCTGCTTCGCCACGCGCGCCAGCTCGCCCGGATTGTCGATCAGGATGAATTCATGCGGCCGATGCGCAGCCGTGAGGATGGCTTCGATCTGTTGCCGGGCCTCGTGCGCGTCCTTCGAGCCCGAGCCGGCGTTACTGACGATGTGAAGCGGCGCGTCGGGAGCGAGACCGGGGGCGGCGGCCATGGGCGGGGGTGCACCTGTTGCGAAACATCGCCGGTTCAATGCGCGATCGCAGGCCGAAGTTCACAGGATTGCACTTTCTACGCCCTCGATGTCGGGCGCGGCCACGCTTCCGCGTCTTCTTCGAACAGGCCAGAATCGATCCAACATGAAACGCTCCGCGGACAAACCGCTCGAAAAGTATCGGCAGAAGCGCTCCTTCGCCCAGACGCCGGAGCCGTCCCCGGCCGTGCCGGCCCACCGGCAAGGGCCGCTGCTGTTCATCGTGCAAAAACACGCCGCCCGCCGGCTGCACTATGACTTTCGACTGGAGCTGGACGGTGTGCTCAAGTCCTGGGCAGTGCCCAAGGGGCCGTCGTTGCAACCCGGCGAGCGCCGCCTCGCGGTCGAAGTCGAAGACCATCCGTTCGACTACGCCTCGTTCGAAGGGGTGATCCCCGAGAAGAACTACGGCGCCGGCAATGTGATCGTCTGGGATTGCGGCGTGTACTCGCCCGATGAGGGCAGCGAGTATTCGTTCGACGATCGTGCGCAGGCCGAGGAGCGACTGCGGCGCGAATACAAGCAAGGCAAGCTGAGCATCTTCCTCCGCGGCATCAAGCTCAAAGGCTCGTTCGCCCTGGTGCGCACCAGCACCGACAAGCAATGGCTGCTGATCAAGCACAAAGATCGGTTTATCGGCGGTGACGATCTGCTCGCCCACAACACGTCCGTACTCACGGGTGACACGTTGGACGATGTGGCCGAAAGCACCAATCGCGAGCGCTTGTCAGCCATCGAGCTGGCACCGTCCGGTCCGTTCGAGAAGATGCCCAACGAGATCGAGCCCATGCTTGCCGAGCCCGGCGCCAATCTGGAATCCGACCAGCGATGGAGTTACGAGCCCAAGCTCGATGGCTATCGCATCATCGCCTTTATCGACGGCGATGCCGTCTATCTGCAATCACGGCGCGGTCAGAACTACACGGCCCTGTTTCCCGAGCTGGTCGCGGAACTCAAAGCACAGTGTGTCGGCTCGATGATCCTGGACGGCGAGATCGTCGCACTGGACGCCGACGGTCGCCCCTCCTTCAATGCGCTCCAGAACCGCGCGCAGGTCAAAGGCCCCAAAGAACTGGCCGAAGCGCAGCGTCAGGCGCCGGTCGTCTTCCTATGTTTCGACCTGCTGCATTTTGCGGGCATGAACCTGCGCGGCGCGACTTATGAGCAACGTCGTCGCTATCTGTCGCAATGTTTATTGCCGGGCAGTCATCTGCAGCTCATCCATGCGTCCGACAAAGGCGAAGAACTGCACGAGGCTTCGCTCGCGGCGGGCTTTGAAGGCACGGTCGCCAAGCGCAAGGACAGCTCGTATCAGCCCGGCCGCCGGTCGCCGAACTGGCTGAAGTTCAAATCCGTGACGACCACTGAATTCGTCGTCGGCGGCTTCACCGCCGGCAAAGGTCAACGCCGCTCGCTCGGCGCCCTGCTGCTCGGCTACTGGAACAAGGATCAGCTGCAGTACGTGGGTCACGTGGGCTCGGGCTTCACCGATGCTTCGCTTGCAGGCGTGTACAAGCAGGTCACCGCACTTGCACGCAAGACCAACCCCTTCTCCACCAAGCCGCCGTTGAACGGTCCGGCGACCTGGGTCGAGCCCCAGCTCGTGGCCGAAGTGAGCTTCGAATCGTGGACCGAGGATGGTTATCTGCGCGCGCCCGTATTCCATCGTCTGCGAGATGACGTGGCAGTCGATAGCGTGAAGGCCGGTCCTGCGAAAAAGAAAAAGGCGAGCGCCAAGGCGACGCCGAAAACTGACATCCAGTCGGTGCTCGAACAACTCGAGAGCAAATCGCAGCGCCTGGATCTCACGGTGAGTCACGGCACGGGTACCGCGAAGATCCGTCTGACCAATCTGGATCGCGAGTATTGGCCCGCCGATCCGGAGACCAAATCACCCGCGATCACGAAGCGTGAGTACCTGCGTTATCTCGCGGGCATCTCGCCCTATATGCTGCCGCATCTGCGTGACCGTCCGCTTACCCTGATCCGCATGCCCGAAGGCATCGGCGGTGAGCGATTCTTTCAGAAACATTGGGATCAGGAGCGTCCGGAGTTCGTCGACGTCGTCACGACCTTTTCCGAGCATGTCGGCGGCGCGCACGACTACATCCTCGCGCACAACCTGCCCACCTTGTTGTGGTTGGGCCAGCTTGGGACGTTGGAATTCCATGTCTGGCACTCGCGCGCCCGCGTCGGCAAGGACTCGCTGAGCCGCAGCGATGACTACTCGAGCTCGCTCGAAGCAATGCAGTCCTCGGTGCTCAACTATCCCGACTATCTGGTATTCGACATCGATCCCTACATCTATTCCGGCCTGGAAGCCAAGGGTGCGGAACCCGAATACAACAAAAAGGGTTTTGCCATGGGCAAGCGCGTGGCGTTCTGGATCAATGACCTGCTCAAGGAAATGTCGCTGCGCGCGATCGTGAAGACCTCAGGCAAGACCGGTCTGCACATGTTCGTTCCCATCGAGCGCACCGTCACTTTCGACGGCGCTCGCGAGATTTGTGAAATGGTCGGCCGCCACATCCTGCAACAACATCCGCGCGATGTGACCATGGAATGGGCCACGCAAAAGCGCACCGGAAAAATTTTCATCGACTACAACATGAACGTGCGTGGTAAGACGCTCAACGTGGCGTATTCGCCTCGGGGGGTACCGGGCGCGCCGGTGTCGATGCCGCTCACCTGGGATGAACTGGAAGCGGCCGAACCGGGTCACTTCAGTCTACGAAATGTGCTCTCACGCTTGGAAAAAACCGGGGACCGGTGGCATGATGTTCTCTCGGCGAAACAGAGCCTTGCGAAAGCCTTCACAAGTAAAGCCCGAAAGTGAGACTCGACTGCGGTCCAAGCCGGTCGAAAAGGTACCCCTCATGGCCATGCGCTCCATCGGTTCATTGACGATTTCGTTCGGTCTGGTGGCGATTCCAGTCAAGCTGTACACCGCGACCCAGACGGCGAATTCCATTTCCTTCAACCTGTTACACAAAGGATGTGGCTCACGGTTGAAACAACAGTACGTGTGCCTGAAGGACTGTCTCTTATACACATCTGACGCTGC